>NZ_JBJGXU010000009.1:0-146411 GCF_045447305.1 Pseudomonas sp. D47
ACTATCAGCGTGACAGCCTGTACCTGCAGATCGAGCAAGTGGTGCAGTGCTTGCTGAATGACTTCGTCGAAGACCTGGCGATTTTTTCCCAACTGCTGGCGCAGTTCAGTGCGTTTACCTTGGATGAACGCCGCCGTAGCGAGCTGCTTGAACAGCACACCCGCGAAGCCGAAGAAGGGCGTGTGCGCACGCAAGCCGCCCGTGAGCGTGTGGCTGACCTGCTTAACCGGCGCTTGCTCGGCAAGGTGTTGCCGCAATCCGTGGTGGAGTTTCTGCAGCAGGCCTGGAGCCAGGTGCTGTTGTTGGCCAGCCTCAAGCAAGGCGAACAGTCGGTGCAGTGGCAGTCGGCAGTACGGACCATGGACGAGTTGATCTGGAGCGTGGGCCTGCAGAAAGACACCGAGGCCGGGCGGCACCTGCTGGAGCAACTGCCTGGGTTGCTCACGGCGTTGCGCAACGGCTTGACCCGCGCGGCGTTCGATTCCTTCAGCACCCGTGAGTTTTTTGTGCGCTTGCAGGCCATGCATGTTCAATCGTGCGAAGGCGAGCCCCTTGATGTGCTGATCAAGGTGCGTGAGCCGTTTTCATTCGGTGCCGTGTTGCCTGACGCCATGGAAGGCCTGCCCAGCGATGACCCGGACCTGCTCAAGGCTCATCAACTGCGCATTGGCGGCTGGGTTGAGTTCCAGCAAGAGGCAGTCGCCACCCTGCGATGCAAGCTGACGGCGATCATGGCACCGGCCAACCGCTATATTTTTGTCAGCCGTACCGGGCTCAAAGTCCTGGACAAAACCGCCGGCCAATTGGCCATGGCGTTCAAGCGCGGCGCGCTGCGCACCTTGGACGATGGGTTGCTGTTCGACCGCGCGTTGGCGTGCGTAGTGGGTAACCTGCGTCAACTCAATCGCGGCAAGTGATCGCAACCGCAGGGCTGAACGCGGCATACTGGTGATACCTCGTCTCATTCAAGGAACCTGTATGCAGTTGGACCCCACCAGCGGTTGGTGCCAGGGCATTCGTCATTGCCCTTCGCCCAACCACAACGAGCGCCCCGCAGGCGAAATCTCACTGTTGGTGGTGCATAACATCAGTTTGCCCCCGGCGCAGTTTGCCACCGGCAAGGTGCATGAGTTTTTCCAGAATCGCCTGGATGTCACGGAACATCCCTACTTTGAAGGTATTGCCGACCTACGGGTGTCTGCGCATTTTCTGATTGAACGCGACGGTACCGTGACGCAATTTGTATCGTGCCTGGACCGCGCCTGGCATGCCGGGATATCCAGCTTTGGGGGGCGTGAAGTCTGCAACGACTTCTCTTTAGGCATCGAGCTGGAAGGGACCGATGAGCTACCGTTTACCGAGGCCCAATATGCATCCCTGATCGACCTGGCCCGCCAGCTGCTGGTGGCGTATCCGGACATTACCCAGCAGCGTATTTGTGGCCACAGTGATATCGCCCCGGGACGCAAGACTGACCCGGGCCAGGCTTTTGATTGGACGCGCTTTCGCAGCGCCCTGCAGGATGGAGGACACGCACGATGAGTTTCCTGGTGTTAGTGCTGGCGGTCTGGATCGAGAAGTTTTCGGCCCTGCGTCGGCGGTTGCAGCGTGACGGTGGATGGCTGCGTGAGCTGGCCAAGCTGGAATCTAGCGCGCGCATGGGCAAGCGGCCCTGGTTGATTTTAGTACTGCTGGTGTTGTTGCCGGTGGCCTTGCTAGCCCTGTTGCTGATGGTGCTGGAGCCGGTGGCTTATGGCCTGTTGGCGCTGCCGGTGCACTTGCTGGTGGTGATTTATAGCCTGGGGCGTGGCGATCTATTGGCCGGGCTTGGACCGTTTCGCGATGCCTGGCGTCGCGGCGATCTGCAGGCCGCCGAACACGTGGCCGAGCGCGACCTGAAGGTGGCGGCCGACAGTGGCGAGCAGTTGCTGGAGCGGGTGCAGGGCCATCTGCTGTGGCAGGCCTATCAAAGCTTTTTCGCGGTGATTTTTTGGTATTTCCTGTTGGGCCCGGTCGCCGCACTGGCCTATCGACTGCTGGCGTTGGCCAGCGAGCATAGTCAGAACCCCTTGGTCGCCGAACGTGCCGGGCAGTTGCGCCACGCGTTTGACTGGCTGCCGGTGCGCCTGCTGGCGGCAAGTTTTGCGCTGGTGGGTAATTTTGTTGCGGTCGGTCGGGTGATGCTGCATGAGCTGCTGAGCTGGGACATCAGCGCCGCACAACTGGTGGAGAAGGTTGGCCTGGTGGCCGCTGAAATTCCGGCGCCAGTGGTGGGGGCTGACGGTATCAATAGCCTGGATCGGCTGTGGGAGTTGCTGCTGCGTGCGGCGGTGCTGTGGTATGCCGGGTTTGCTATCTGGACTGTGTTGCCGTAATTAAGCGAACGCGGTCAAAAATGTGGGAGCGGCGGTGCGAGGATTCGACTCGCACCGTCGCTCCCACCGTTGTTTAAAGTCGTTAACCTTACGTTACAAAACTCCCTTTCAGATTGAGCTATACAGACACAGCGCCAAATAGTGGCTATCTGCCGTGCCCCTGCGCCTCAATAAAAATAAGAAAGGGAGTTCACCTGTGAAGAGCTTGCTCTATCCCGCCGTAGCGCTGATGAACCGCCTGAGTTTCGGCATGAAATTCAGCCTGATCAGCGTGTTGTTCCTGCTACCGATGCTGGCAACCAATTATTTCCTGGTGCGCGATTCCTGGTCTGAATTCCAGGGCACCCGCATCGAGCTGCAAAGTCTCGACCTGCTCGGCAGCAGCCTGGCCCTACGTCGCGATCTGGAAACCCTCAACAACCAGGTGCAGATCAACGCGGTGCTCGGCCAATCCGGCAAGGCTGGCGATCTTGAAAGCCAGATCAGTGCTTTGGAACAAAGCGTGCTGAGTCGCTTGCAAAGCCTTAATGCGATGACCACCGACCCTGAGCAAATCAGCGCCTTTGACGGCAAACGCGACGAGATGATCGCCGCGTTCAAGGCTCAGCAACAAGAAACCTCGCTGCTGAGCAAAAGCGCGCTGATCGGCAAATTGCTCAACAAGGCCCAGATGCTCAGCCAGATCATCGCCAGCCAGTCTGGCTTGAGCCGTGATGCCCAGAGTGATGTGCGCCAACTCAGCGAGCTGGTCACCAGTGTCACCCCGCAAGTCACCCAAACGTTGGGCGAAGGGCGCGCCATGGGCGCGTATTCCCTGGGCCAAGGCTTTCTCAATTCATCCTCCAGTACGCGCTTTGACGAACTGCTGCAACAGGTGGAGAAACTCCAGGCCGAATACGCCTTGAAGTTGCAGGATGCCCTGGGCGGCAGCGGTGCCGCGCATGCCGCGCTCGACAGCCAGGCCAAGGCCAGCAGCGCGAGCCTCAAGCAAGGCAGTGAAGTGTTTGAAGAGCAGGTGGTGATGGCCGAAACCCTAGATGCGCCCTGGCAGGCCTTCTACGAAGACGTCAGCAAGCTGATGGCCCAGACCTACCAGCTCAATGAAGCGACTTTGACCTTCCTCGAGCAGCAACTTGAGCAGCGCCTGGCGCAAAACCGAACGCACATGGTGGTGCTGGTCTCGGCCCTGGCGGCGGTGTTTTTGCTGATTTTTTATCTGTATGCCGGTTTCTACGCCTCGACCCGCACCACCTTGCGGCGCTTGGGGGCGATGATGGGCAAGGTTGCGGCCGGCGACATGACCGTCACCTTTGTCGCCGACAGCCGCGATGAACTGGGGGATTTGGGCCAGGTATTCAACGGCACCGTGGCTAAGATTCATGACCTGATCGAGCGTGTCGGCCACACCGTCAGCCAGGTCGAGCTGCAAGCCGGCCAGGTGCAGGCCGTATCCGCTCAGAGCAACCAGGCGGTGTCCGGGCAGCGCAGTCAGATCGAACAGGTGGCGACAGCCATGAACCAGATGTCTTCCACCGCCCAGGAAGTGGCGCGCAGCGCGGCGGCGGCGGTCAGCAGTGCCCACAGCGTCAACGATGAAACGGTCAGCGGCCGTGGCCTGGTGCAATCCCAGCAGAGCAGCATCGCGCGCCTGGCGTCGGAGATTGATGAGTCGGTACGGGTCATCAACCAATTGGCCACCGACAGCCAGTCCATCAGCAGCGTGTTGGAGGTGATCAAGAGCGTCGCCGAACAAACCAACCTGCTGGCGCTGAATGCCGCGATTGAGGCGGCGCGTGCCGGCGAGCAGGGCCGAGGCTTTGCGGTGGTGGCCGATGAGGTCCGTACCCTGGCCCGGCGCACCCAGCAGTCCACCGAAGAAATCGAACAGATGATCAGCCGATTACACAGCGGGGTCGGTGCGGCAGTGAAGGCCATGGGCACCAGCCATGCGATGGCGAATGGCACCGTGGGGCAGTCGGAAAAGGTCCAGCAGGCCTTGGAAAACATCCTCGGTGCCGTCGGCATGATCGTCGATCAGAACCAGCAGATTGCCGCGGCCGTGGAGCAGCAAACCGCCGTCGCCCACGATATCGATCAGAACATCGTCGAAATCAATCGTGCCGGCGAGCATGCGGCCGAAGGTGCGCATCAGACCGAGGCCGCCAGCCGACTGCTATCAATACAGGTCATCGAGTTGAAGCAACTGATTGGGGCGTTTCGTGTGTAGGTCCGGGGCGTAGGAATTTATCCTTGTGTGGTGTGGTGCCCGTCCTGATTTGCCTGTGGATCTTTTCTGAGTGCGTGAAGGGGTGAGAGTTTGTTTCAACCAGTCACAGACCAAGGGAGGCACGGCGATGACCGCTGTTATCGGCGTCAAAGGGCACTGCGCCCATTGCGACATCACGTTTTCACTCAAGCCTTGGCAGCTGAACGCCATTGCTATCCATGAGCCCTTTGGATGCCCTTACTGTCAGCGCATCTTGCAGTTGAACTGCCCCAAACAACAGCGCCAGTTCAAGTCGTTGGACCACTGGGCGATGGTGCGCCCGAGCATGATCGTGCTGACTTGCGTGGTGATGGTCGTGGCGCTGGTGGCCGAGTGGGTAGGGCTGATCAGTGTGATCGGGCAGCTGAATATTTCATTGGTAGTGGTGCTGGTGCACTTTCTGGTGCTGCGTTATGCCCGTCACCGGCAACGACTGACGTTGGACTTGCAGGCGGTCAACACGCTACCAATTGAACAGCTCGCACGCGTTGCGCGTACTCGACTCGGCCAACAATAAAGGGCTGATGCCCATGTGTTCAGCCAGGGCGGTGCAGATGTCCGGCAAGTGTTGCGGGCTGTTGCGCTGGCCCGGGTACATGGCGGGCGCCATGTCCGGCGAATCGGTTTCCAGCACCACGGCTTCCAGGGGCAGTTGGGCCAGTACTTTGTGCATGCGCAGCGCCTGGGGCCAGGTGGCCGCGCCGCCCAGGCCCAGCTTGAAGCCGAGCTTGATGTACTCGCGAGCCTCCTCAACACTGCCGGCGAACGCATGAATGATGCCGCCGCGTGGCAGGCGGATGCGCTTGAGGGTCGCGATCACTGCTGCGTGGCTGCGGCGTACGTGCAGCAAGGCCGGAAGCTGGAAGTCCACCGCCAGTTTCAACTGGGCTTCAAACAGGCTTTGCTGGCGCTCGCGGTCCAGCTGTTCGAGAAAGTAATCCAGGCCGATCTCGCCGACGGCGCACAGTTGGCGGTGGCCGTGCAGGCGGGTAAGCCATTCGCCCAGCGCGGTCAGGTCGGCGGGGCGATGCTCATCGAGGTACACCGGATGCAGGCCGAAGGCGGCGAACAAGCCTTCATCTGCTTGCACCAGGTCCCACAGCCGTTGCCAATTTTGCTGATACACCCCCAACACCACCATGCGCTGCACGCCGAGTTGGCGGCTGTGCTCCAGCACTTCCCGGCGATCAATGTCGAAGTCCGGGAAGTCCAGGTGGGTGTGGGTGTCGATCAGTTCCACGCTCAAGCCTCGTGAATACGCTGCTTGAAGGTCCGGCCGATGGCGTGCACGCCCGGTTGGTACTGTTCTTCTTCGATGGCGGCCAGGGCCAGGCGCAGTGCGGTGTCGGCAATCAGCTGATGTTGCTGGGCCATGGCGTTGACCGGCAACGGCAGAAAGTCCAGCAATTGGGTGTCACCAAAGGTGCCCAGGCGCAGCGGTCGGGATTTGAGCGGGAAGTCGTGCAACGCGTCAAACACGCCTTGCAGCAGCACGTAGGAGGTGGTCACCAGTGCGTCAGGCAAATGCCCCAGTTGCTGGAGAAGTTGCTCCATCAGCTGTCGGCCGCAATCACGGCTGAAGGCTTCACCCTCTTCGATGATGACGTCACCGGTGAACCCTTGCAGGGCTTCGCGGAAGCCGGCGGCACGCTCCTGGCTGATGCTCAGCTCGGGCCGTGCACCTATTAATGCGATCTCCTTGGGCACCGGTTGCAGCAGGCTGCTGGTCAATTGCTGGCAGGCCTGGCGGTCGTCGCTGACCACCGAGCAGAATTGCCCCGGCTCCATCACCCGGTCGATGGCAATCACCGGCAGGCCTTTGGCTTGCAGCTCGCGGTAGCTGTCATCGCTGGCCGGCAGGCAGCTGGCGACGAACAACGCATCGCAGCGCCGCGCGCGGAACAGTTGCAGCAACTGACGCTCGCTGTCGGCTTCATCATCGGAGCTGGCAATCAGCAATTGATAGCCGCGTGCTCGCGCGCCTTGTTCCAACAGCTTGGCGATCCGTGCGTAACTGGGGTTTTCCAGGTCCGGCAGGATAAAGCCCAAGGTGCGTGTATGCCGGCTGCGCAGCCCGGCCGCCTGGGGGTTTGGAGTAAAACCATGAGCGTCGACCACCGCCCGTACCCGCTCCACGGTTGCGGGGCTGATACGTTGCTGTGCGGCCTTGCCATTGATGACGTAGCTTGCGGTGGTAACGGACACACCGGCCAGACGTGCGATATCACTGAGTTTCAAACCGGGATTTCCTTGTTTTTTAGAGCCTGCCCCGACATTTTGTCCGATCGTAACCGATTACTGCACACGACTATTGTCTGAGCTCAAGTGCCGAGTGGTCCTTCAAGCTTGCGCAATTAACGCGTAATCTGCCATAAATTCTAGATTAAACGTTTCAGCAGGCGTATTTTTACGATGTTCGCCGCTGAGTGGCTACTGCCAATTGACCACTTAGTCAGTTATTTATGAACGCCCGTACGCTGATTTATTCAAAACAATACCTAGTGCGCACACCGCACTAACTAGGAGAACGGCATGCTTGAGCTCACTGTAGAGCAGATATCCATGGGCCAGGTGGCTGTGGATAAATCTGCTGCCTTGCACCTGCTCGCTGACAAATTGGTGGCCGATGGCCTGGTCGCCGAGGGTTACCTCAGTGGCTTGCAAGCCCGTGAAGCCCAAGGCTCGACCTTTCTCGGCCAAGGTATTGCCATCCCCCATGGCACCCCGCAAACCCGCGACCAAGTGTTTTCTACCGGCGTGCGCCTGCTGCAGTTCCCCGAAGGGGTGGACTGGGGCGACGGCCAGATCGTCTACCTGGCCATTGGCATCGCGGCCAAATCCGATGAACACCTGCGCCTGCTGCAATTGCTGACCCGCGCCCTCGGCGAGACCGACCTGGGCCAGGCGCTGCGACGTGCCAGTTCCGCCGAAGCCTTGCTGAAACTGCTGCAAGGTGCGCCGCAGGAACTGGCGCTGGATGCACAGATGATCAGCCTCGGCGTGTCCGCCGATGATTTTGAAGAGCTGGTCTGGCGAGGTGCACGCCTGCTGCGCCAGGCTGACTGTGTGAGCAACGGCTTTGCCGCCGTGTTGCAACAAGTTGACGCGCTGCCGCTGGGCGATGGCCTGTGGTGGTTGCACAGCGAGCAGACCGTGAAGCGCCCGGGCCTTGCGTTCGTGACGCCGGACAAACCGATGCGCTACCTCGGCCAGCCACTCAATGGCTTGTTCTGCCTGGCCAGCCTCGGCGAAGCGCACCAGACCTTGCTGGAACGCCTATGCGCGTTGCTGATTGAAGGGCGCGGCCAGGAACTCGGCCGCGCCACTAGCAGCCGTGCGGTGCTCGAAGTGCTCGGCGGCGAACTGCCGCCGGACTGGCCGAGTGCGCGCATCACCCTGGCCAACGCCCACGGCCTGCATGCCCGGCCGGCGAAGATCCTTGCGCAATTGGCGAAAAATTTTGACGGCGATATCCGCGTGCGCGTCATAGATGGCCCGGTGGGCGCCGTGTCGGTGAAAAGCCTGAGCAAGCTGCTGAGCCTTGGCGCGCGTCGCGGCCAGGTGCTGGAGTTTGTCGCTGAGCCGACGATTGCCGGCGATGCACTGCCGGCGTTGCTGGCGGCGGTCGAAGAAGGCCTTGGTGAAGAGGTCGAAGCGCTGCCGACCGTCAGTGCCCAACCGGCAACATTCGATATTGAACCGGTGATCAGCGCGCCGCAGGCCGGCAGCCAGGTCCAGGCCATCGCCGCCGCACCGGGCATCGCCATTGGCCCTGCGCATATCCAGGTTCAGCAAGTCTTCGACTACCCACTGCGCGGCGAATCTTCAGCGGTTGAACGCCAGCGCTTGCACGCCGCGCTCAGCGATGTGCGCGCTGATATCCAAGGCTTGATCGAGCGCAGTCAATCTAAAGCCATTCGCGAAATTTTCATCACCCACCAGGAAATGCTCGACGACCCGGAACTGACCGACGAAGTCGACACCCGGCTCAAGCAAGGCGAAAGCGCTGAAGCCGCGTGGATGAGCGTGATCGAAGCCGCCGCCAAGCAGCAGGAGTCGTTGCAGGATGCCTTGCTCGCCGAGCGCGCTGCCGATTTGCGTGACATTGGCCGCCGGGTGCTGGCGCAACTGTGTGGCCTCGACACCGCCCAGGAGCCGAATGAACCCTACATCCTGGTGATGGACGAAGTCGGCCCCTCCGACGTCGCCCGTTTGGACCCGGCCCGCGTTGCCGGCATTCTCACCGCCCGTGGCGGCGCCACGGCGCACAGCGCCATCGTCGCGCGCGCCTTGGGCATTCCCGCCTTGGTTGGCGCGGGCGCGGCGGTGTTGCTGCTGGCGTCCGGCACGCCGTTGTTGCTTGATGGCCAACGCGGTCGCCTGCACGTCGCCCCCGACGCCGCCACCTTGCAACGCGCCACGGTCGAACGCGACACCCGCGAACAACGCCTGCAAGCCGCCTCGGCCCAGCGCCATGAGCCGGCCCTGACCCGCGACGGCCACGCCGTGGAAGTGTTCGCCAATATCGGCGAAAGCGCCGGCGTCGCCGCTGCGGTGGAGCAGGGCGCCGAAGGCATTGGCCTGCTGCGTACCGAGCTGATTTTCATGGCCCACCCGCAAGCGCCGGATGAGGCCACCCAGGAAGCCGAATACCGTCGCGTACTCGACGGCCTCGGCGGTCGCCCGTTGGTGGTGCGTACCCTTGATGTGGGCGGCGACAAACCCTTGCCGTATTGGCCGATTGCCAGGGAAGAGAATCCGTTCCTCGGCGTGCGCGGTATTCGTCTGACGTTGCAACGCCCGCAGATCATGGAAGCGCAATTGCGTGCACTGCTGCGCTCGGCGGATAACCGGCCGTTGCGCATCATGTTCCCCATGGTCGGCAGCGTGGATGAATGGCGCGCCGCCCGTGACATGACCGAGCGCCTGCGCCTGGAAATCCCGGTGGCCGACTTGCAGCTGGGCATCATGATCGAAGTGCCGTCCGCCGCGTTGCTGGCGCCGGTACTTGCCAAGGAAGTCGACTTTTTCAGCGTCGGCACCAACGACCTGACCCAGTACACCCTGGCCATCGACCGTGGCCACCCGACCTTGTCGGCCCAAGCCGACGGCCTGCACCCGGCGGTGCTGCAACTGATCGACATCACCGTGCGCGCCGCCCATGCCCATGGCAAATGGGTCGGCGTGTGTGGCGAACTGGCGGCGGACCCACTGGCGGTGCCGGTGCTGATCGGCCTGGGTGTGGATGAGTTGAGTGTGTCTGCCCGTAGCATTCCTGAGGTGAAAGCGCGGGTACGTGAATTCAGTCTGAGCGAGGCCCAGGGCCTGGCGCAAAAAGCCCTTGCGGTAGGTTCGCCTGCGCAAGTGCGAGCCCTAGTGGAGGCCGTGTAAATGGCGAAGATTCTGACCCTGACGCTGAACCCGGCGTTGGACCTCACGGTGCGCCTGGCGCACCTGGCACCGGGTGAAGTCAACCGCAGCGAAACCCTGCTGACCCATGCCGCTGGCAAGGGTGTGAATGTCGCCCAAGTGCTGGCGGACCTCGGCCATCAAGTCACCGTCGGCGGCTTTCTCGGCGAAGACAATCCACAAGCCTTTGAGGCGCTGATCGCCCGGCGTGGTTTTGCCGATGCGTTCATCCGCGTGCCGGGTGAAACCCGCAGCAATATCAAGATCGCCGAGCAGGACGGTCGGGTCACCGACATCAATGCGCCAGGGCCGCAGGTCACTGAGCAGGCCCAGCAGGCGTTGCTCAATCAACTGACGCTGATCGCGCCGAGTCACGATGCGGTGGTGGTCGCCGGCAGCTTGCCGCGTGGCATCAGCGCGCAGTGGTTTCAAGGCTTGCTGGAGCACCTGAAAAGCCTCGGTTTGAAAGTCGCCCTCGACACCAGCGGCGAAGCCTTGCGCGCAGGTCTCAAGGCTGGCCCGTGGTTGATCAAACCCAATACTGAAGAATTAGCTGAAGCGCTCGACTGCTCCACCGATTCCCTCGCGCAACAGGCCCTGGCCGCCGAACGCCTGCACGCCCAAGGCGTGGAGCATGTGGTGATCTCCCACGGCGCCGACGGTGTGAACTGGTTCAGCCCGGGCACTGCGCTGCACGCCACACCGCCCAAGGTCAGCGTCGCCAGCACGGTGGGCGCGGGCGACTCGTTGCTGGCCGGGATGCTGCACGGTTTGCTCAGTGTTGATCTGCCGGAAACCA
This sequence comes from Pseudomonas sp. D47, assembly GCF_045447305.1. NCBI lineage: Bacteria > Pseudomonadati > Pseudomonadota > Gammaproteobacteria > Pseudomonadales > Pseudomonadaceae > Pseudomonas > Pseudomonas sp. D47. Next base: position 10,850 of record NZ_JBJGXU010000009.1, read on the forward strand.
CCCTGCGGCGCGCCACGGCGATTGCGGCGATGGCGGTCACGCAGATCGGGTTTGGCATCAGCGATCACGCGCAGTTGGCGCGTCTCGAAAGCGGCGTCCACGTGCGCGCGCTGACAGAACAATAAGAGGGTTTGTGATGAAGTTAGCCATTGTTACCGCCTGCCCGAACGGCATGGTCACCAGTGTGCTGTGCGCCCGCTTGTTGGACGCTGCTGCGCAGCGCCAAGGCTTGCGCACCAGCGTCGAAGTGGTGGACGTGCAGCGCCCGGAACGCCAGTTGTCCCAGGCCACGATCGATGAGGCCGAGTGGGTGTTGCTGGTCAGCAGCACGCCGGTGGATATGCAGCGGTTTGTCGGCAAGCGCGTGTTCCAGAGCACGCCGGCCCAGGCGCTGGCGGATGTGGACGCGGTATTGCGTCGCGGCGCCGAAGAGGCTGCGGTCTATGTGGCGACTGCGCAAACCGCTAAAAACGCGCCGCGTATCGTTGCAATCACTGCCTGCCCGACGGGCGTGGCCCACACCTTTATGGCTGCCGAAGCCTTGCAGCAAACCGCCAAGCGCCTGGGCTACGACTTACAGGTCGAGACCCAAGGCTCGGTGGGCGCGCGCACGCCTTTAAGCCCGGAGGCCATCGCCAATGCCGACGTGGTGTTGCTGGCCGCCGACATCGAAGTCGCCACCGAGCGCTTCGCCGGCAAGAAGATTTATCGCTGCGGCACCGGCATTGCCCTCAAACAATCCGAAGCCACGCTCAACAAGGCCTTGGCCGAAGGTGCGGTGGAAAGTGCCGCCAGCGGCGCGGTCGCCAAGAAGTCAGAAAAAACCGGTGTGTACAAACACCTGCTCACCGGCGTGTCGTTCATGTTGCCGATGGTGGTGGCGGGCGGTTTGTTGATCGCCTTGTCGTTTGTGTTCGGTATTCATGCCTTTGAAGAAAAAGGCACCTTGGCCGCCGCCCTTAAGACCGTCGGCGACCAGGCCTTCATGCTGATGGTGCCGCTGCTGGCGGGCTACATCGCCTACTCGATTGCCGACCGTCCTGGCCTGGCGCCAGGCATGATTGGCGGGTTGTTGGCGGGTACTCTGGGCGCGGGTTTTATCGGCGGCATCCTCGCCGGTTTCCTCGCCGGTTATTGCGTGAAGCTGATCACCCGTGCGGTGAAGTTGCCGCAGAGCCTGGAGGCGCTCAAGCCGATTCTGATCATTCCGTTACTGGCGAGTTTATTCACCGGTCTTGCGATGATCTATCTGGTTGGGCCGCCGGTCGCGCGGCTGCTCACTAGCCTGACGGACTTTCTCAGCACCATGGGCACCACCAATGCGGTGCTACTGGGCATCCTGTTGGGCGGCATGATGTGCGTCGATTTGGGCGGGCCGATCAACAAGGCGGCGTATGCGTTTTCCGTCGGCTTGCTGGCGGCTTCCAGCGGTGCGCCGATGGCCGCGACCATGGCCGCTGGCATGGTGCCGCCGATTGGCATGGGCATCGCCACGTTCCTGGCACGGCGCAAGTTCGCTCAGACCGAGCGCGAAGCCGGCAAGGCCGCGATGATTCTGGGCCTGTGCTTTATCTCCGAAGGCGCGATTCCGTTTGCGGCCAAAGACCCGCTGCGCGTGATCCCGGCCAGCATCGCCGGTGGCGCCTTGACCGGCGCGCTGTCGATGTACTTTGGCTGCAAGCTGGCAGCGCCCCACGGCGGTTTGTTTGTGTTGGTGATCCCGAATGCCATGAACCATGCGTTGCTGTACTTGCTGGCAATCGTTGCCGGCAGCCTGTTGACGGGGTTGGTGTACGCGCTGATCAAGCGCCCGGAAGCCGTCGAGCTGGCGGCCGTACCGACCTGACGGCGCGAACCGGCAATGGGATTACGGCGTGGTAGCTGAGCCTGGGTGATCGCAGTTGCCCATCGGCGTGGAAAGGCGACCTCGGGGTCGCCTGGCATCTCAACGGTGTTACGTTCGCCTAAGCCCACCTAATATGCCGCCCGCTGGCGTCAGGCTGGCAGTCAGCATATCCAGCAGAGCGCTGACCTTTGGCAGCGCCTGACGGCTTTTGACCCAGGCCAGGTTGATCGGCATGCCCTCGGTCGCCAAATGGGGCAGCACCTCCACCAATGTTCCCTCTTCCAGCTGCTGATTAATCAGCCACGAGGGTAGTTGCGCGATCCCACAGCCCGCCATGACCGCCATCAACAACCCCTCTCCATTGCCAATCACCAACTGGGCGGGTACTGGCTGGCGTTTTATGGCGCCGGGGTGTGCGCCTGCGAAACCCCACGGGGTGATGTTGCCGTCCACCCAGCCATAGGCGATGCACTGGTGGTGCTCCAGGTCCTGATCCGTGAGAGGCGTGCCGTGCTTGGCCAAATAGGCCGGGGATGCGCAGAAGGTATGCCATTCACTGGCCAGGTAACGATGCGCCACGCGTTCGGGCCAGATGTCTGTGCCACCAATGCGCACGACCACGTCCACTCCCTCCTGGAACGGGTCGATCAAACCGTCGGAGAACGTCACGTGCGGAATCAGCAGCGGATGATCCTGCATAAACCGCAGGAGGGTGGGCAGCACTTGCGCACGGCCGAACGCGCCTGGAAGGTCAATTCGAATCCGGCCACGCGGTTCGGTATTTTCGATTTGCAGTGACAGCTCGGCCTCTTCAAGGTCGGCGAGCACACCGATGCAGGTGCTGTAGAACGCGGTCCCCGCATCTGTCAGCGCCAGGCTTCGGGTGGTGCGTTGGAAGAGTCGGGTGCCCAATCGGCTCTCCAGCCGGGCGACGCTTTTACTGATGGCGGAGCCTGTCAAATTCATTCTCTCGGCAGCAGCCTTGAAGCTACCGGTCTCCGAGACGCAGACGAACACATCAATCCCTTTCAAGCGTTCTGAGGAAAACATACACACCCTGTATCCATGAATTCAGTTCCACCTATCTGGTAAAAAAGATCATAAATCAGAACGTGGCACGGCGGTAATCTAAGTGCATGAACATCTGTCAGTGATTGGCTATAAACGCTGTCATAAAAGTGACCTATTGATCGACGAGGCAAGGATGCTGGTGGCGTTAAAAAGATATCGGGTGACAGTCAGTGTCCTGTTTTCAGCACTTCTGATATTGAACCCTTTTCGAACCCGCAACTTGTTTGCTCTGGTTGCCTGTTCATGGGGCGGCTTTGTTTTGCTCCCCCGACGCTCTTTTGTATCAGGGCTGGGGTGAGAACGCCTACCTCTGCTGCGGCGCAGCTGATTAATAGCGCGCCGTTCGGCATCGACAGCCCACGTTTCCTCATGAATTAATATTCCCGTCTTATGCCGAATAAAGGCATTTGTCCGGCAGGCAGCGCTTTGTCTAAGCGCAGCGGTTAATGGATATAAGTAGAAGCATTTGTAATACGTTAAATGTGCTGTTTTATAAGAAGCTTGTAGTTGCGCAACCCTCGTTAGTAAGGAGAAAAAAGTGCCGTCCAAGGAAATTTATACACTGGCGTGTGCAGGGCTTAAGAAGTTGGTGCTTAATCAGGAATGTCGTGACGCATTCAATAAAAACTCTTTATTTTTCAAGTTGTTCGAGCAGGCTGCCCATCGCTACATTATTGCCTCGGACGCGCAGGAACTGAACCGTAAGTTGCACACATTGGCGGCTAAAGGCTATCAGCTTGGTGTGGAGTATGTGGGGGAAGAGAATCACGACCCGCAGGTTGTACAGCGCTTCGTCAGCGAGTACCTGAGTGCTGTTCAACGATTTGCCGACGCTGGTTTAAAACCACAGTTGGGCTTTGATTTAAGTGCTGTGGGCATGCTCATTTCTCAGGAAACGGCTTATCGCAACGCTGCGACTATTTTGTCGGCGGCGGCTCAGCACGATATCCCGGTAATGATCAGCATGGAGCACTCTTCGGCCGTCGATAAAATTCTAGAAGTGTATGCCGAACTTGCGCCGGCTCATCACAATGTGGGTATGACCGTACAGGCGCACTTGCACCGAACCGTCAATGACTTGCCTCGCCTCATTAGTTATGGGCGAAAAGTCAGATTGGTCAAAGGCGTCTATAACGAAGCGCACGACATTGCTTTGCCCCGTGGTGAAGAACTGGATAACCGTTACTTGATGTTGCTTGATGATTTACTGGCCGCCCATGTTCCAGTGAGTTGTGCAACGCAAGATCCCAACTTGATCAAGCGCCTGTTCGAGGGGGGTTACCACTCGAAGATCGAGGAGCTGGAAATGCTCCACGGCGTCCAACCTGAAGTATTGCGCAGCGCCCGAGAAGCCGGCCTGACCTGCCGCATTGCGGCGGTCTATGGTGACAGTTGGTACCTGCATTTCCTGCACCGCCTGGCGGAGTCACCGGACAACGTCCTCGAGGCGCTTGCTGACTTCTACGACCCATCCCGTATCACGTTTGGCGCAGGTTATTAACGGAGCATTTATGTTTATCGATCTCAGAAGCGATACGGTCACCAAGCCAACGGAAGGCATGCGCAAGGCTATTTACCAGGCGGAAGTCGGGGATGAATGTTTCGGTGAAGACCCGAGTGTGCGTGCGCTTGAGGAGTTCTGTGCCAATTACTTCCAGAAGGAAGCGGCGCTCTTCACCACGGGTGGCACCTTGAGTAACCAGTTGGCTATCAAGTCCCTCACCCAGCCAGGTGATGAGATTTTTCTGGATGCCTCCTATCACATTAACTATTACGAGGCCGCGGCGACGTCGGCGTTTTCGGGGGTCAACTTTTCGCTGTCATCCCATGAAAACGGCTTGTTCGACGTCAGTGACCTGGAAAAGCTCTACGCCTCCCGCTGCCGCTGGAATCAGAACTATGCCTTGCCGCGCGTGGTGGTGGTTGAAAATACCCTGGGGTGCAAAGGCGGCGCGATCTTTCCCTTGGCGCAGATGAACGACGTCTTCAGTTATGCCAAGTCGATCGATGCCTATCGTTATCTGGACGGTGCACGCATCCTCCATGCCTCTATCGCCTCCGGCATTGACGTGACGTCGTACACGGAAAACGCCGACCTCATGTCCATGTGCCTGTCCAAGGCATTGGGCGCACCTGTGGGCTCGATCATGGTCGGCTCCAAAGAGTTGATTCAGCGTGCCAAAAAATACCGTAAGTGGTTTGGCGGCGATCTTCATCAGGCCGGCATGATGGCCGCTGCCGGGCTTTACGCGATGCACAACAATATTGAGCGGTTGGCCGAAGATCATGAGCATGCGGCCTTGCTGCATCGTTTGCTCAGCGATATCGATGAGACGCCTGCGCATTACAAAGGCACGAATATGGTGACCCTGGATGTTTCTTCGCTGGGTGTCACGCCGATGCAATTCAGTACGTTCCTGAGTCAACAAGGTATCGCCGGCTTGCCTTATAACGCGCGGGAAATGCGCTTCATGCCGCACATCAATATTAGTCGTGCCGATGTCCTCAAGGCGGCCGGCATTATTAAGGCCGCTGTGCGTGAATTCGCTTCAGCGCGGGAGGTCGCCCAGTGATTTATAAGAAAAATATTGTACTGATCGTCGATGCTTATTCGATTGGCAGTTTGATCGCGCCCGCGTTCATCTCACGTGGGTATGAATGTGTGCACGTGCGCTCGACCGCCGAAGTGAATGGGTTTTACCAAGCCTGGTTGCGCACCGGGGACTTTATCCACGACCTGCTTTACCGTTCGGATGCCGAACTGCAGCAGGCATTGTCCGAGTACAACGTGCAGTTCGTACTGGCCGGTTGTGAGTTCGGGGTTGAAATGGCTGCGCATCTGGCTGCGCTATTCAATGTCGAGCGCCATAACAATCCGGCCCACGCCGTGCGCTGGCGCGATAAGTATCAAATGCATGAGGCCTTGTCGCAGGCGGGTGTGCGTTCGATCAAACACTTCAAATCAGATTCGCTGCCGAGCATTCTGGAGTGGGTCAAGGAGCACAACATGTTGCCGGTGGTGTTGAAACCGGTGAAAAGCGCGGGCTCCGATAATATTCATATTTGCACGCAAGTCAGCGAAATTGAACACGCCTTTGAGGTCATCAAATCCAGCCGCAACATCTTTCTGGAAAGTAATGAAACGATTCTGGTGCAGCAATACCTGGATAACTCCGATTTCAAATCCGAGTTGTTGCTGAGCAAATCCAAGGATGTCGACATCGAATACTGCGTGAATACCGTGAGTGTCGATGGCCTGCACTATGTCAGTGAAATTATCCGCGTTTACCGCACCCGTATCGGTGCCTCGCCGGTGCATGACTACAACCAGCTGATGTGCCCGGTGGACAATGCCGACGTCTACAGCCGACTGTCGAGTTACATCTTTTGCGTGCTCGACGCCTTGGGCATCCGGCACGGTGTCGGGCATAGCGAATTGATGATCGTCGATGATCAGCCCGTGTTGCTTGAAACCGCTGCACGCATGCCGGGCGGCATCGATCTGTCGGCCTATACCCGCGCCTTGGGGCACAACCAGTTGAGCTTGTGGATCGACTCGCTAGTTAACCCTCAAGCGTTTCTCGATTACCGCCAGCGGCCGCGAAAAAAGCTCTACTTTCATTCCAGCTGTGTGTTCCTTATTGCTCGCCAGGCAGGGCCGATCAAACGCACACCGGACATCACGGCGTGGAAGGCGATCCCCGGCGTACACAGCATAAAAATCCAGGATGAAGGCGTGCTCAAGCCAACCGTCTCCCTGGAAAACAGCCCCGGTCATGTATTCATCCTCGATAGCAACCGCGCGAACATTCAGAACAGCATTGAGCTGCTGCGTGAGCACGAGCCAAGCGTCTACAGGGAAATGCTGATATGAAAGAAGTCTCGGAGGGGCTGGTAATCCAGAGTCAAGCCAAAGTCTATGACCGGCCAGTGATCCTGCTGCTGTCGGCGACCTTTATCTTGACCATTGCCCGGGCGTTGGCGCTGCCCTATCTGGTTATTTACTTCTCTGAGGCGTTCGGTCTGGGAGTGGCCGATATTGGCCTTGCCGTCGGCGGGGCGTTGATCGTCAGTTCAGTTCTTGGGGTCTATGGTGGGTTTCTGGTGGACCGGTTCTCCAACTACCGGATCATGCTCGCTGCCGCCACGGTGTTCGCGCTCGCGTTTGCGGTGGCCTTCCAGGTCACCAGCCTAGTGCCGTTCATCATCTCGATTGTGGTGGTGAACCTGGCCTACGCGGTGGTGGATATCGCGGTGAAATCCGGCATAGGTTTCCTGGTGGCGCCGGACAAGCGCGGCGGGGTGTTCTCGCTCAAGTACACCTTGACCAACGTCGGCTATGCCATCGGCCCTTTTCTGGGTGTGCTGTTTGCCAAAGTCAGTCCCGGCCTGCCGTTTGCGGCGGCCGCGCTGATCGGGGCGGTTTTTGTCGTACTGTATGGGCTGGTTGGGGCGCGAATTCCTCGGCCATCGGCCGTGGCGAGTGACGCGGCCGGGACGAGTTTTGCCAACGTGTTGATGCATTTGCTGAGGAACTACCGGCTGGTGTGTTTCACCGTCGGCGGCATTCTCAGTGCGATCGTCTTCGGGCAATTCACGGCCTACTTGTCGCAATACCTGATCGTGACGAGTGACCCGCAAAACGCCTATCAAATTATCAACTACCTGGTGACCACCAACGCCTGTGTGGTTATCAGCCTGCAATACCTGATCGGTTCTCGGATTAATCAGCACAACCTGTTCCGCATGTTGATGCTGGGGATGCTGTTCTTTGTGGTTGGGCTGATGGGCTTCGCTCACGCACAGGTACCGGTTGTCTGGGTACTCGCAATGATTATTTTCACCGTGGGCGAGATCATCATCATACCGGCGGAGTACTTGTTTATTGATTACATCGCGCCGGAAGATATGCGCGGCGTTTATTACGGCGCGCAGAACTTGTCGAACTTGGGCGCGGCGCTCGGGCCGGTACTCTGTGGCGTGGCGTTGTCGTTTTATGCGCCTCAGGCGATGTTCTATGTATTGTCCATGTGTATCGTGTTGGCGAGCGGTTTCTATTTTATGGGTTCACGGCACAGGGCTGATTAATGATCCATTTCAATACGGCAGGCGCGGGGCGCGTTTCCTCTGAAACATTGCGTTTGATGCAGACTTACCTGCAAGAGGAATATGAAACCGGCGCCTATGAAACCGAACTGTCTTACGCGGCAACGCTGGACGGCGAAGTGTATGAAAACATCGCTCGGTTGCTCGGCGCCAAACCACGCAACATTGCACTTTTCGACGGTGCTACCAAGGCCTGGATCACTGCGCTGAACGCGCTGAACTGGTCCCCCGGTGCGCGTGTCGTGGTCACGCCTTACGAGTACGCCGGCAACCTGATCGCGCTGTCCGAGTTACAGCGCCGCTACGGTATCGTGATTGACGTCATGCCACTGCTGCCCAATGGCGACTTGGATCTGCAATGGCTGGCGCAGCACATGAGTGCGCAAGTCATGCTGGTCTCGGTGGTGCATGTGCCTTCGTGCTGCGGCATCGTGAATGATGTTGAGGCGGTGGGTCACATCCTGCGCGATTTCCCGTGCTACTACTTTGTCGATGCCTGTCAATCTGCGGGCTTGCTGCCTCTGGACATGCTGGCGATTGGCGCTGATGTGCTGACGGCTGCGGGCAGGAAGTTTCTTTGCGGGCCTCGAGGTACGGGGTTTGCCTACCTGTCCGATGCTTTTCTGGCGGCTGCACAACCGCGCTTCACCGACCTGAGCAGGGCCAGTGTGGACGCCCAAGGGGGCGTAAGCCTGGGGGCCGATGATGCCCGGCGTTATGAATATGCCGAGCGCAATAACGCGGCCGTTGTTGGGTTGAATCAGGCGATCAAAGAGCGTCTATCGGTGGCTTACAGCGTTGAGCGTGGGGTCTACCGACACCTGTATCAGCAATTGGCACAGACGGCGCACATCCATGTAATCGCCCCGGGTACGCAACAGGCGGGAATCATTGCATTTACCCATGATCGCTGTTCGGCTACCGAACTGGTGGCTTATATGCGCACGCAGGGTGTGAACAGCTGGCCAGGTTATGCCTCGCACACGCCATATTATATGTTGGGGCAAGGCCATGATCGCTTCGTACGCCTGTCAATTAATAACAAGAATAATCTTGAGGATGTCGGTGTATTTATGGCGTTGTTGGCCAAGTTGTAATAATCGCATGTTATAAAACTGAGGGAGGTGTCGCGCCAGCGTCGCCGGTCATGTGGGATGATCAGGTGCCAATCAAAGCAGTCTCCTTATGTGAATGAATCGATCAGGCAAAGCATTTATAAACGTCGGAAGTTACTTCGGGTATTAATGGGTGACCATCAATCTCGTGGGGTGTGACTTGTTGCCATAGTGTCGCGCATCAGCGTTAATTGCACTGAGCGCCTCGAGTTGAGGAAAAGGAATTCTGATGGGTAACGTAAAAAGATTTAACCCTTCCAATGAAGTGAAACAGCGCCTGCGTGCACTTTACCAAAAGGACAACTGGCATTGGATGTTGGCAGTATTGGCCGACGTGGCCGTTATCGCGCTGGCGGTGTTTTTTGCCGATCGCTACCACTACCTGTACCCGCTGGCGCTGCTGTTTATAGGGTCCCGCCAACGCGCCTTGGCTTCGCTGCTGCACGAAGCGGCGCACATGACGCTGACCCAAAGTAAGAAGCTCAACAAAATCATCGGCGAGTACCTGCTCGGGTACCCGATCTTTCAAAACTATGAGGCTTACCGTCGCTCGCATGTGCAGCTTCACCATCACAACCTCGGTGACCCCGATAAAGATCCGGACCATCGCTATTACATTGAATCGGGCTTGTATAACGCGACCGACCGCTTCGATTTCTTGATCGGGCATTTGCTCAAGAGCCTGACACTGGCCAATACCTATCGCTACTTCCTCTACCTCGTGAAAAACCGAGCTGGGGACGTTGTGGCCAACCCGTCGCAGGGCTTGAAACTGTTGGCTGCTCACGCGGTGTTGCTGCTGGTTTTCAGCTACTTCATCGGGCCATGGGCCTATGTATTGTTTTGGCTGGTGCCGTATTTCACGGTGTTCCAGGTGATTGGCTGGTTATCCGAAGTCTCTGAGCACTTCGGCAGGTTCGGTCTCTACAACGAAGAGGTGGAGCTCACCCGTAACCGCTTCCCCGTGCTGCTTGAGCGCTTGATCATCGGTATGCATGGCGATAACTACCACCTCACCCACCACCTGTTTGCCGGTATTCCGTTCTGGAACTTGAAGAAAGCCCATCAGGTGCTGATGGACGATGAGCGTTACGCCGCTGCCAACCAAGGTTGCGGCGGGATTTTCACGGCGAAGGGCGATGCCCAATCCAGCATTGGCCAGATATTCGAGGCTTATCGCAGCGGAAAAATCAGCGCAGTCTTCGTCGCCGAGTAATGCGTTGACGGCTGCATCCCACACTGGGGCTGTCATAACCGCTTCATCCGGGCATGGTTAAGTTGCCCTTTTGAATATTCAGAGGGCACCTGCATGAGCCACTTCGACCTCGGCCGTCGCCGCGTGATGCAAGCCGTCGGCGCTGGCCTGTTGCTGCCGGGCCTCGCTCCGGCTGTGATCGCGTCGGTCAAAGACCGGCCGCAACTCACCGATGGGGTGCAGTCCGGCGACCTGCTGGGCGACCGCGCGATGATCTGGAGCCGCAGCGACCGCCCGGCAAAAATGGTGGTGGAGTGGGACACCCGCAGCGTGTTCAGTAACCCGCGCAAATTCATTTCGCCGCTGGCCGACAGCCGCACCGACTTCACCGCGCGCGTCGAGCTCACTGGGTTACCGGTCGACCAGGCGATCTTTTACCGCGTGCATTTTGAAGACGCCCAGACCGGCGTCGCCAGCGAGCCGTGGTTCGGCCACTTGCGCAGTGTGCCGCAGCAACGTCGCGACATCCGTTTTGTGTGGAGTGGCGACACCGTCGGCCAAGGCTTCGGCATCAACCCCGACATCGGCGGCATGCGCATCTACGAAGCCATGCGCCTGCGCCTGCCGGACTTCTTTATCCACAGCGGCGACACCATCTACGCCGACGGCCCAGTGCCGGCGCAGCTGACCACCGAAGGTGGGCGCATCTGGCGCAACATCACCACCGAAGCCAAGAGCAAAGTGGCCGAAACCCTGGATGAATATCGCGGCAACTACCGCTACAACCTGCTCGACGAAAACGTGCGCCGCTTCAACGCCGAGGTGCCGCAGATCTGGCAGTGGGACGATCACGAGGTGGTCAATAACTGGTCGCCGAGCAAGCAGCTCGATGAGCGTTATCAAACCCGGGATATCAACACCCTTGTTGGCCGTGCACGCCAGGCCTGGCTGGAATATTCACCGATGCGCCGGCAAAGCGCCGACGGCGGCGGGCGGATTTATCGCAAGCTCAGCTACGGCCCGTTGCTGGATGTGTTCGTGCTGGACATGCGCAGTTATCGCGGCCCCAACGATGACAACCTGGGCGCTGAAAAACCCTTCCTTGGCCGTGAGCAACTGGACTGGCTCAAGCGCGAACTCAAGGCCTCCCAGGCGCAATGGAAAGTCATCGCCGCTGACATGCCTATCGGCCTAGGCGTGCCCGACGGCGAGGTCAGCCCCGGCGTACCGCGTTGGGAAGCGATTGCCAACGGCGACCCTGGCCCGGCCCAAGGCCGTGAACTGGAGATTGCCGAATTGTTGGGTTTTTTGCGCGCGCAACAGGTGCGTAACCACGTGTGGCTGACGGCGGATGTGCACTACTGTGCGGCGCATCACTATCACCCGGACCGGGCGGCGTTTCAGGATTTCGAGCCGTTCTGGGAGTTTGTCGCGGGGCCGTTAAATGCGGGGAGTTTTGGGCCTAACCCATTGGATAAAACTTTTGGCCCCGAGGTGGTGTTCGAGAAGGCGCCGCCTGCGCAAAACACCTCGCCGTTTGCCGGGTTTCAGTTTTTTGGTGAGGTGCAGATTGATGGGCAGACGGCTGAGTTGACGGTGATTTTGCGCGACCTGGATGGAGTCTCCGTGTTCGAGCAAAAACTGCAGCCCGTATAGACGATCATTCCCACGCTCTGCGTGGGAATGCCGGCTTGGACGCTCTGCGTCCGCTCTTAAGGTCGTGACGCGGAGCGTCACAGGATGCATTCCCACGCAGAGCGTGGGAACGATCAGTCAATACACATCCCGACGATAGCGCCCTTGCTCAATCAAGCGCTCCACCGCCTCGCTGCCGAGCACCTCGTGCAGCACCTGATCCACGCCTGTCGCCATGCCCTGCAAACTGCCGCAGACATAAATGGCGGCGCCATCCGCCAGCCATCGACGTAGCACATCCGCCGACTCGCGCAGGCGATCCTGTACGTAGATCTTCTCTTCCTGGTCGCGGGAAAACGCCAGGTCCAGCAGCGCCAGATCACCGCTGGCCAGCCAGCCTTGCAGCTCGTCCTGGCACAGGTAGTCGTGGGCGATATTGCGTTCGCCGAACAGCAACCAGTTGCGCTGCTGGCCATCGGCAATGCGCGCCTTGAGCAAGCTGCGCAGGCCGGCTAGGCCGGTGCCGTTGCCCAGCAAGATCAGCGGTACCGGCGCGTCCGGCAGGTGGAAGCCACTGTTGCGACGCAGGCGCAGGCTGATGCTGGAACCGAGGGCGGCGTGTTCGGTCAGCCAGCCGGAACCCAGGCCTAGGCTGCCGTCGGGGTGACGTTCCTGGCGTACGATCAGCTCCAGCACACCGTCAGCGGCAATCGAGGCGATGGAGTATTCGCGCATGCCCAGCGGCACCAATGCGTTCACCAGTGCCTGGGCATGCAGGCCGACCAAGTGCGCGCGGTTGTCCGGCAGTTGGCGGGTGGCCAGTGCCTGGTTGAGGGTTTGCGCCAGGCCATCGATCAGCACGCCGTCGCTGCCGGCCAGGCCCAGGCCTGCGAGAAAGTGCTCGATGGCCCATGTGCAATTGCGTGGCAGGATTTCCACCAAGTCACCGGCCAACCAGCTGTGTGGCGAGGGCGGTGTGAGGCCCAGCAGGTAGATGGCCGAGCCGACGCTGTCGCGGTTGAGCAGGGTGCGCTGGCTCAGGGTCCAGTTTTCGTACTGGGCGGGCTGCCAGGCTGCTGCCGGCGCGTGACCGGTGATCTGGCCGAGTTGCTGTTGCCAGGTCTGCAAGGCCTCGGTGTCACCGCTGTCGACTTCCACTGGGGCGAACAGCGGGTTGCCGCCCTGGTTGGTCAGCCAGAAGTGCAGGCGCCGGGCAAAACCGCAGAAGTGTTGGTACTGGCGATCACCCAGGGCCAGTACCGAATAGTTCAGGCCTTTGAGCGACAGCTCCTGGCCGAGCACGCTGCGCTCAAAACCACGGGCGCTGTCGGGGGCTTCGCCGTCGCCAAAGGTGCTGACCACGAACAGTGCATTTTCTGACTGGCGCAGGTCGTCCTGGCTGACGTTGCTCAAGGGCTGCACCTTCACCGGCAGGCCGGCGGCCTGCAATTGCCCAGCCGTCTGCCACGCCAGCTGTTCGGCGAAGCCGCTCTGGCTGGCAAAGCCGATCAGCCACGCGGGGGCATCGCTGTGGTTGGCGCCGAGGCCTTTGCGCGCATCGCGCACATGGCGTTTTTTGCGGCGCCGGTCGAGGTACAGCAGCCAGCCGGTAATAAAGAACAGCGGCATGCACAGCGCACTGACGGTGAGGATGATGCGGCCTAGCAAGCCGAAGTAACTGCCGGTGTGCAGCGCGTAAACGCTGGTGAGCAATTGCGACTTGAAGCTTTTGCTGGCGTAGCGGTCGTGAGACTTGACCTCGCCGGTGGCCGGGTCGAGGTTGATCTGGTTCTGCGCGCGGTCATGGGGCGATGTTTTGAGCAGGTAATAGACGATGGCCGGCGGCCCGGTGACGGCCGGCATACGGATGTTGTAAGCGCTCAAACCAGGGCCGGCGTTAGCGTAGATGCTGCTCCAGATCGCAGCGTAGTCGGCCACCGGCGCCGGGCCTGCGGGCGGCGGGCCGCGTTTGCGCATGCGCTCATTATGCGGGGCGTCGGAGAGTAGTTTGGTCACGCCCTGGTTGTACCAGTCATAGGACCAATACAAGCCGGTCAGCGCGGCAAACAGATAAAACAGCAGGCACCAGGTACCGAACACCGAGTGCAGGTCCCAGTTGAAACTGCGGCCCTTTTTGCGCCAGTCCAGCGTCAGCCAGGCACGCCAGCTGGCCACTTGGCGCGGCCAGCGCAGGTACAGGCCCGAGAGGCAGAAGAACACCAGGATCAGCGTGCAGGCGCCGGTGATTTGCCGGCCGGTGTCGCCAGCGGCCAGGAAGCGGTGCAGCTGCAAGATGAAATCGAACACATCCTGGCCGACGGCGTCGCCCATGTAGTCGCCGGTGTACGGGTCGAAGTAGCGCATCTGACCACGGCGCTCGCCCGGCGGCGGGGTGAAGAACACGCGCGCGGCGTTGCCGCTTTCGTTTTCCACCCACAGCATCGATACGGTTTTACCTTCGGTGGCTTCGAGCTTGCGCACCAGTTCGGCGGGCGGCAGCACACCGGCTTCGCGTTTTTGCACGCTCAATACCGTGGGGTTGAGCGCGCGCAGAATCTCATCCTGAAACGAGACCGCAGCCCCGGTGATCCCCATCAACGCCAACACCAGCCCGGCGGTAATGCCGAAGAACCAGTGCAACTGGAACAGGGTTTTCTTCAACACGTCTGACGGCCTCGCTGAGCTGGATAGTTAGGTCACGGCGCGCATTATGCCGTGGGTTAACGAGAAAAATTCTGTTTTACACGCAAAAGCCCCGCGCATCCGATGCGTGGGGCTTTGGGCTGAAGGAGTGCCCCGTTTAGAAGTGGAAACTGGTGGTCAACAGCGCCGTGCGACCGGCGGCCTGGTTGGCGAAGTGTGTCGAGAAGGCCTTGTCGTAATAGGTCTTGTCGGTGAGGTTCTGCACGTTCAATTGCAGGTCGACGTTCTTGGTCAGTTTGTAGCTGGCCATGGCGTCGTAGCGGGTGTAGGACGGCACGTACACGGTGTTGCCTACATCGCCATACACGTCGTCGACATAGAACGCACCGCCACCGATGGTCAGCTTCGACGTGATGTCGTAAGTGGTCCACAGGCTGAAGGTGTTCTTCGGCGTATTCGGCATCTGGTTACCTTTGTTCGAACCTTTGCTGACTACGCCGTTACGCCCATTGAGGCCGGCGCTGACCAGTTCGCTGTCGAGGTAGCTGTAGCCGGCGAACACTTGCCATTGATCGGTGATTTTGCCGCTGGCGGACAATTCCAGGCCATCGACCTGCGACTCACCGGCGTTCTGGTAGGTGAAGGCGTCGACCAGGATGCGCGTGTTTTTCTTCTCGGTGCGAAACACAGCGGCGGTCAGCGACAGGCGATCGTGGAACAGGTCCCACTTGGTGCCCAGTTCATAGTTGACGGTTTCTTCCGGCTGCAAATCGCTGCTGGCGGCACCAGCAGTCAGTGGATTGCCGTCGGAGCCTTCGCCCACCAGGCCGCCGGGCGGTGTAGCCGAGGTGGCGTACGAGGCGTAGATGCTGCCGTTTTCCATCGGCTTCCAGACCAGGCCGGCCTGCCAATTGAAGAACTGGCTGTCTTCCTTGATTTTGCTGCGCCCGGCGGCGGCATTGGTGCTGGCTTCGGTGTCGAAGGTGTCGTAGCGCAGGCCGACGTTGAGCAGCCATTTCGGGTCGAGCTCAATGGTGTCGAATACATAGGCGGCGCGGCTGACGGCTTTGGTGTTGGTGCCGTAGTAATTGCGTGCGACGCTGCCGGTCCAGGCGTCGTCTGGTGTCGGGTTGCTCAACGATGTGCACTGGCCGCCCAGGCTCCCTTTGGCCACGGTGCAGGTCGGGTTGGCGTTCGGGCTCACGGTGTAGCTGCTCACGCGGGTTTCTTCGCCGGTGAATTCCAGGCCGGTGGAGTAGGTGTTCTTGAAGCCCAGCGCCTGGAAACTGCCGAACAGGTCGGTCTGGTTGGTGGTGGTTGTGGTGGTGGACACGCGGCTGTTGGCGCGGCGCCATACAGTGCCGAACTTGTTGACGTTGAGCTTGCTGTCGTCCGGTTGGGTGAGGACATAGTCCTGGCCGGTGCTGCCATGGCGCAGGGTGTTTTTCAGCGTCATGTTGTCGTTCAGGTCGTGCTCGATGGAGACGGTGCTGATATCGGCGCGGGTCTTGCGGAAGTCGCGGCTCTTGAGCCCGTAGAAGTTGTTGCTGTCGCCGCCGTCATTGGGTTTGTCATGCACGTGGGCGGTGGCGGTCGGCGAGCCGTAGCCGTAGGGGATCCCCGAATCTGGCAGGTCGTCGCTTTCCATGTGGTAGTAGCTGAGGTTGACGCGGGTCGGTGTGCCCAGGCCGAAGGTCAGCGAGGGCGCCACGCCCCAGCGGTCATAGTTGATCGTGTCGCGACCCGCCACATTCTGCTCGTGGCTCATCAGGTTCAGACGGAACGCGGCGTTGTCGAGGAACTGGCGGTTCACGTCGAGCACGTAGCGACGGGTCTGGTCGGAGCCGTAGGTGAAGCCGCCGTTGGTGAAGTCGCGCGCTTGTGGGGTTTTGCTCACCAGGTTGAGGCTGCCGCCGGCCGAACCGCGGCCGCCGAACGAGGAGTTCGGGCCTTTGCTGACTTCAATCGATTCGATGTCGAAGATCTCGCGGCTTTGGCCGCCGGTGTCGCGTACGCCGTCCAGGTAGGTGTCGCCCTGGGCGTCAAAGCCACGGATAAATGGACGGTCGCCCTGTGGGTTACCGCCTTCACCGGCGCCGAAAGTAATCCCCGGTACGGTGCGCAAGGCATCCTGCAACGAGGTGGCGGCGGTGTCCTTGAGCACTTGTTGCGGTACCACGGTTACCGAGCGCGGGGTGTCCACCAGTGGCGCGGTGTACTTCTGCGATGAGGCTTTTTCCACCTGGTAGGAGGTGTTGTCCTGTTCCTGGCCGGTAATGCTGGTGGCACCGAGGGAGATGCTGTTGCGCTCGCCTTTTTGTTCAGTGCTTTGCGCTGCTTGCGCCAAGTGGGCGGCAGAGCTGGCGCTGAGCGCGACGCCGATGGCCGAAGCCAACATACGTGGTGAACTGGCAGGTGTTTTTAGCATTGTGCGCGACATCGACGTGTCCCTTCCCCAAGGTTGTGAGGCCGCGGAATATAGGATCAATAAGAGTTTCTATCAATTGCGATACATTACTATTCGCACTGAATTTACATTCTTTACACTTTTTGCTTACGGTTTTTACCAACGCGTTCGTCTCGCGCGTTTTACAGGGCGGATAAGAATCAATACCATTGGCGCCTCTCTGCATTCAGGTACTGCCCCATGCTGCTGCACATTCCCGGCCTGTTCTCTCGCGAGGAGGTGCTGCGCATTCGCCAAGCCCTGGAAAACACTGAGTGGGCCGACGGTAAAATCACCGCCGGGCACCAATCCGCCAAAGCCAAACACAACCTGCAATTGCCTGAAGGGCACCCGTTGGCCAAGGAAATCGGCGCGGCGATGCTGGAGCGCTTGTGGAAAACCCCGCTGTTTATGTCAGCGGCGTTACCGCACAAGGTCTTCCCACCTTTGCTCAATTGCTACACAGCGGGCGGCAGTTTCGATTTCCATATCGACAACGCTGTACGCCAGGCGCGGGGCAGTCACGAGCGCGTGCGAACAGACCTGTCGTCGACGCTGTTCTTCAGCGACCCGGATGAATACGACGGTGGCGAACTCGAGATCCAGGACACCTTCGGCCTGCAGCGGGTCAAACTGCCGGCCGGCGACATGGTGCTGTACCCCGGCTCCAGCCTGCACAGAGTCAACGCCGTGACTCGTGGCGCGCGTTACGCCTCGTTCTTCTGGACCCAAAGCCTGGTGCGTGAAGACAGCCAGCGCACTTTGCTGTTCGAGATGGACGGCGCGATTCAGCAACTGACCCGCGATGTCCCTGACCACCCGGCGCTGATCCAGCTCACCGGCACCTACCACAACTTGTTGCGCCGCTGGGTCGAGGTCTGAGATGGGCTTTTTAGTGCGCCGTGAAGAAGTGCTCAATGTTGAGCAACTGCAAAGCATGCTCGACGACTCCCCGGTGCGTGCAGCCCAGGCGATTCTGATGGCGGCGAAAGAGGGCGTGGTCGACGCTCAGGCATTGCTGGGGCAAATCCTGCTGGAAGGGCGCGGCATCGCACGCGATGAAGCGCTGGCGCTGCGCTGGTTCCAGATCGCGGCCAATGGCGGGCACTTGATGGCACGCAACATGGCCGGGCGTTGCCTGGAGCATGGTTGGGGTTGCGCCGTCGATGAAGCAGCGGCGGCGCGGGAGTACCGCCTGGCGGCAGAGGCCGGGTTAGATTGGGGCCAGTACAACTACGCCAACCTGCTGGCCACCGGTCGTGGTGTCGCGCAAGACCCACCGCAAGCGCTGGGGTTTTATCGGCTGGCCGCAGAGCAGGGCCACGCCAAGTCGATGAACCTGCTGGGGCGTTATCTGGAAGATGGCGAGTATTGCCCAAGGGATCTGGAGGCGGCTGTCGAGTGGTATCGCCGCTCAGCCGAAGGCGGGGATTTTCGCGGGCAGTTCAGTTATGCGGCAGTGTTGGCCGATAGAGGCCAGGTCGAAGAGGCGTTGGCATGGTTGCGCAAGGCGTTGGTGGGCGGCAATTTGAAGTTTTTGCGGGTGGCGCATATCGCGCTATTGAATGCAGTGCAGCCTGAAATCAGGTGCTTGGCGAAGGATTTTGAGCATCGAGCAATTCTATTAAGCGATGAACGTCCTCGCGCAGAGGTTGCTGCACAAGCCTAAATCACCATGATTGAGGCTGATTCAAATTTAATCAGACATTTCGCGATGTTGCGAAGAGAGGATGCATGGGCGCCGACACTAAAGTACTGACAGCTCACGTCCCCACGGCCTTGGCGCAAAAAGTCGATCAGATGGCGGCGCGAATGGATCGTCCGCGTGGCTTGCTTGTTAAGCAAGCCCTCGAAATCGGATCGCGGCGGCGCGCACAGTGCAGTCACTTTTCCAGGCGCCTACGAGCTTATTGAGTCATCCGCGTATAGGTGAACGAGTTGAAGAGTTCGAGCCGCGAGACGTAAGAAGACTATTGGTCGGCCCCTACGAAATGCGGTACGAAATTCAAACATCAACACTCTATATTCTGCGCTTGTGGCACGTCCGCTAAGACCGTTAATAGTAGGCACCCATAAAAAAACCCATGACATGTCATGGGTTTTTTGTGTGCGAAGTGCTTACACGTAGTAAGACTTCAACGGCGGGAACCCGTTGAACTCAACCGCGCTGTAGCTGGTGGTGTACGCACCGGTCGACAACCAGTACATCCGGTCACCAATCGCCAGGTTCAGCGGCAGGCCGTACTTGTAGTTTTCGTACATGATATCGGCGCTGTCGCAGGTCGGGCCGGCGATGACCACTTCTTCCATCTCGCCTTTCTTCTCGGTCCAGATCGGGAACTTGATGGCTTCGTCCATGGTTTCGATCAGGCCGGAGAATTTGCCCACATCGGTGTACACCCAACGCTCGACGGCAGTGCGCGATTTACGCGCCACCAATACCACTTCACTGACCAGGATACCGGCGTTGGCGATCAACGAACGGCCTGGTTCCAGGATGATTTCCGGCAGGTCGTCGCCGAAATCTTCCTTGAGGAAGCGGATGATTTCTTCGGCGTAGGTTTCCAGGCTGTTGGTACGGGTGATGTAGTTGGCCGGGAAGCCGCCGCCCATGTTGATCAGCTTCAGATGAATGCCGTCTTCTTCTTTCAGGCGTTCGAAGATCACTTTGACCTTGGCGATGGCTGCGTCCCACACGCTGATGTCGCGCTGTTGCGAGCCGACGTGGAACGAAATGCCGTAAGGCACCAGGCCCAGGTCGCGGGCCAGGATCAGCAGGTCCATGGCCATATCGGTCTGGCAGCCGAATTTGCGCGACAGAGGCCAGTCAGCCGTGGTCGAGCCTTCGGTGAGGATACGCACATAAACTTTCGAACCCGGCGCGGCCTTGGCGATGTTGCGCAGGTCGGCTTCGGAGTCGGTGGAGAACAGGCGCACGCCCTTATCAAAGAAGTAGCGAATGTCTTTGGATTTCTTGATGGTGTTGCCGTAGCTGATACGGTCGGCGCTGACGCCACGGTCCATGACCTTGTCCAGCTCGTAGATCGAGGCGATGTCGAAGCTCGACCCCTTGTCTTTCAACAGGTCGATGATCTCGACGGCCGGGTTGGCCTTGACCGCGTAATAGACTTTGGCGAATTCGAAACCGGCGCGCAGGTCATCGTAGGCCTGGCTGATCATCGCGGTGTCGATCACCACGAACGGGGTTTCTTGCTTGTCGGCGAACGCCTTCATTTTGTCAAAAGTGGCGCGCGCGAAATAATCTTCGACGTTGATCGACATGCTGGGGACTCCTAAGGGCAAACTAAAATTAGCAATGGGTGCAAATGAACGTCCTCCGTATCCCCACTTTGGTTCGCCTACTTCCCAAGGCATGTCGCCGAAAGCAAAAAGGCCATGGGAATAAACGCTGCCCTTGGCCTTGCTGTCTCGTCGTCAGTACTTGAGCCGGATGGATCGTTTCCAGCATGGACGTTCGGCGCGAACTTTAGGACGTGAGGGGCTATAGATCAACTAAAAATGTCGCGTTTTTGCACGCGTTCGTCGCGCGACCTCGTGCAGCTACTTATGTAACCGACAGGTGTGACGGATTGATGTTCCCCGGATGGGGTAAATCAGGAGGATTTGCGGTGCCTTCATCGCAGGCAAGCCAGCTGCCACATTTGAATTGCATTCATCTGTTGGAATGCATTTCCCTGTGGGAGCCGGGCTTGCCCGCGATAGCGGTCTATCAGGCCAACGCTGTCTCGGCGGGCGAAACAATGCTGGTCTTACCGCCACGCGACTTACCAGAACTCAGGTACTCAGCAATCGACTCCTGAGTCACTTCACCCAGGAACACCCGCTCCGCATCCATCACCGGCAACCACGAACGGTTGAACTCGTACATGCGCGACAACAGGATGCGCAAATGCTCGTCATACGCCGCCGTGGCGTTGAATTCGCGCAGGTACTGGCCGCAGGTACCGGTCTGGCGGTGCAGGTCGCGACGTCGTACATAACCCAGCGCTTTGTTCTCGGCGCAGGTGACCACCACGTAGCGACGGTCGGTTTCGTCCATCAGCTCCAGCGCCTCGGCCACCGGGGTTTCCGGGCTCACCGACGGCGCGTTGTCCGCCGCGTCTTCGGCTTTCACCAGCAGCAGGCGCTTGAGGGTGCTGTCCTGACCGACGAAGCTGCTCACGAACTCATCAGCCGGATGCGCCAGCAAGGTGTCCGGGTGGTCGATCTGCAGCAGCTTGCCGGCACGGAAGATCGCAATCTTGTCACCCAGCTTGATCGCTTCGTCGATGTCGTGGCTGACCATGATCACGGTCTTGTTCAGCGCGCGCTGCATCTCGAAGAACTCGTTCTGGATCATCTCGCGGTTGATCGGGTCGACCGCGCCGAACGGTTCGTCCATCAATAGCAGTGGCGCATCGGCCGCCAGCGCGCGGATCACACCGATACGCTGTTGCTGGCCGCCCGACAGTTCACGCGGGTAGCGATGCAGGTACTGCTTGGGCTCCAACTTGATCATGCTCATCAACTCGCGGGCGCGGTCGTGGCATTTCTGCTTGTCCCAGCCGAGCAGCTTTGGCACGACCACGATGTTTTCCTCGATGGTCATGTTCGGGAACAGGCCGATCTGCTGGATCACATAACCGATGTTGCGGCGCAGGGTCACTTCGTCGAGGTCGGTGGTGTCTTCGCCGTTGATCAGGATCTTGCCCGAGGTGGGCTTGATCAGGCGGTTGATCATTTTCAGCGTGGTGCTCTTGCCGCAACCCGACGGGCCGAGGAATACGCAAATTTCGCCTTCGTTGACGGTCAGGCTTACGTCGTTCACGGCAGAGACTGTTTTGCCGTTGCTTTGAAAAGTCTTGGTCAGGTTTTGAAGTTCGATCATTTGAGCAGTCCTTTTGGAGTCAGCGAGCGTTGCAGCCATTGCAGAAGCAGGTCGGCGGAGATGGCCAGAAGACTGACCAGTACGGCGCCAACGATCAGCATCGACATGTCGCTGCGGCTGATGGAAGCCAGAATAAGTACACCCAGGCCACCGGCGCCGATGGTGGCGGCGATGGTCATCACACCAATGTTCATCACCACGGCGGTGCGCACACCGGCGAGGATCACCGGCACGGCGATGGGCAGTTCGACCATGCGCAGGCGCTGGCCGAAGGTCATGCCGATACCCCGCGCGGCTTCGCGAATACCCGGATCAACCCCGGTCAACGCCAAGTAGGTGTTACGCATGATCGGCAGCAGGGAATAGAGGAATACCGCAGTAATCGCCGGCATCGGGCCCAGGCCCTGGCCGAACTTGGAGTAGAACGGCAGCAGCAGGCCGAACAGGGCGATGGACGGCACCGTCAGCAGTACCGTGGCGCTGGCTTGCAGCGGGCCGGCCAGGGTCGGGAAGCGCGTCATCAGCACGCCGAGCGGTACGCCGACGACGATTGCCAGGATGACGGCAATGCCGACCAACGTGATGTGCTGCCAGGTCAGATGCAGGACAAGTGCCCAATCAAGATGGGAAAAGGCGTTCAGGAATTCCATGTCTTCTCCTCTTATTGATTGATCGGATGTTGGCGCAGGAAATCTGCAGCGACAGCGGACGGGCTTTCGTGGTCGACGTCGACCCGTGCGTTCAGCTGGCGCATGGTTGCGTCGTCGAACAGCGCGGCAAGAGGTTTGAGGTCAGCTTCCAGCTGCGGGTGGGCGTCCAGATAAACCTGGCGCACCACCGGTGCGGCGGTGTAGTCCGGGAAGTAGTGCTTGTCGTCATCCAGCAGCTTCAACTTGAAGGCATCCAGGCGACCGTCGGTGGTGTAGACCAGACCGGCAAACACCTGGCCATTACGCAGCGCGGTGTAGACCAAGCCGGCGTCCATCTGCCGGGTGTTTTTGCGCGTGAGGTTCATGTCATACAGCTTGACCATGCCGGCCATGCCGTCGGAACGGTTGGCGAACTCGGTGTCCAGGGCCACCAGGCGCGTGCCTGTGTTTTTTTCTGCCAGGGCTTGGGTCAGGTCGCTGATACTGTTGATCTGCGGGAATTCCTTGGCCACGTTTTCTGGCAGCGCCAATGCGTAGGTGTTGCTGAATTTCGACGGCGACAGCCAGACCAGGCCTTTCTTTGCGTCGAGTTCTTTCACCCGTGCGTAGGACTGCTCGTTGTCGAGCTTCTCGTCTACATGGTTGTAATTCACCAGCGACACCCCGGTGTATTCCCAGAGCATATCCAGTTGCCCGCTTTCCTGGGCACTGCGTGCCAGGTTACTGCCCAGGCCGCCGGTCACACGGGTGTCGTAACCCTTGGTGCGCAGGTACTGGGCGGTGATTTCGGCAAGCAGGGTCTGTTCGGTGAACACCCGGGCGCCGATGCGGATGACCGGTTTTTCGGCGGCTTGCGCAATGCCTGCAAACAGCAGGACGCAGCTTAATATCAACGTCAGTTTTTTCATGTGATTTCCTTTGCCAAGCCTTAAGACGGACGCAACCCGCGTTCCAGCCAGAGGCGGCTGGCCATGGTCACCAGACCGTCGAGCAGCAATGCCAGCAACGCGGTGCACGCGGCGCCGAGCAGCAATTGCGGCTGATTGTTCAAGGCGATGCCGGGGAAAATCAGACTGCCCAGGCTGTTGGCGCCGATCAGGAACGCCAGCGGTGCGGTGCCGACGTTGATCGCCAGGGCCACGCGCACACCGCCGATGATGATCGGCACGGCGTTGGGCAACTCCACGCGAAACAGCACCTGGCGCGGCGTCATGCCGATGCCGGTGGCGGCTTCTTTCAGCGAGCCTTGAACGTTTTTGAGGCCTTCGTAGGTGTTGCGCACAATGGGCAGCAACGAGGCGAGGAACAACGCGAAGATGGCCGGGCCACTGCCGATGCCGAGGACGCCGAGGGCGATGGCCAGTACGGCCAGGGGAGGGACGGTGTTGCCGATGTTGAAGATCTGCATGAAGCGTTCTGCGCGCCCGACCATGTTCGGTCGGCTGAGCAGGATACCGGCGGGGATCCCTACAACGAGGGCTGCCAGCATGGAGACAAAAACGAGGATCAGGTGTGCTTGCAGGTAAAACAACAAATCGTCGCGGTACAGTTCGATCGTGTTGATGCCGATCCAGTGGACCAGCAGGGCCAGGAGAGCGACGACAACCGCTCCACCTATCAGCCCTTTGCCATAGCGAATAGCCACAGGCGGACTCCTTTTTTCTTTTGTCGGCGAACACATTTCTTCGTGGCATGCCATTGCTGGCTGCCTCTAAATGTGGTCGCGAAAAGCAGCTCGCCAATGCCGGTAAGACGGCATGAGGTCAAGCCATGAGCGCAGCCTCGTCAGGCTAACTTGCTGATTTATCAGCCCCTGTTCCGAGTGCGATAGCAGGGGAGTGGACGTCTCTACCTTTTAAAAGGTTCCACACTTGGCTGCATTTAGCCACCCTCAATGGGCTGAACGGTGGTCCGGCTCCCTGGGTTTGCGCTATACTCGCCGCCCTTTTTTGACTCACCTGCCAGGCGATTTCCCATGACCCACCAGGCCGCCGAAGTCGCGAAACGCCGCACTTTCGCCATTATTTCCCACCCCGATGCCGGTAAAACCACCATCACCGAGAAGCTCCTGCTGATGGGCAAGGCAATCGCGGTGGCCGGCACGGTGAAATCCCGCAAATCCGACCGCCATGCCACCTCCGACTGGATGGAAATGGAAAAACAACGGGGTATTTCCATTACCACGTCGGTCATGCAGTTTCCGTATCGCGACCACATGGTCAACCTGCTCGACACCCCGGGCCACGAAGACTTCTCCGAAGACACCTACCGCACCCTGACTGCAGTGGACTCGGCCTTGATGGTCCTCGACGGCGGTAAGGGCGTTGAGCCACGTACCATCGCGCTGATGGACGTTTGCCGCCTGCGCGACACGCCCATCGTCAGCTTTATTAACAAACTCGACCGCGATATCCGCGACCCGATCGAGTTGCTCGATGAGATCGAAGCGGTCCTGAAGATCAAGGCCGCGCCGATCACTTGGCCGATTGGTTGCTACCGCGACTTCAAGGGTGTCTACCACCTGGCCGACGACTACATCATTGTCTACACCGCCGGCCACGGTCACGAGCGCACCGACGTCAAGATCATCGAGAAACTCGACTCCGACGAAGCCCGCGACCACCTGGGTGACGAGTACGACCGCTTCGTCGACCAGCTGGAACTGGTGCAGGGTGCCTGCCACGAGTTCAACCAGCAAGAGTTCCTCGACGGCCAACTGACGCCGGTGTTTTTCGGTACCGCACTGGGCAACTTCGGTGTCGACCACGTGCTGGATGCCGTCGTGAACTGGGCCCCCAAGCCTCTGGCCCGGGTTGCCAACGAGCGCACCGTAGAACCGGTCGAAGAGAAATTCACCGGCTTCGTGTTCAAGATCCAGGCGAACATGGACCCCAAGCACCGCGACCGTATCGCCTTCATGCGTATCTGCTCGGGCAAATACGAAAAAGGTATGAAGATGCGCCACGTGCGCACCGGCAAGGACGTGCGCATCGGCGACGCCCTGACGTTCTTCTCCTCCGAGCGCGAGCAACTGGAAGAGGCGTTTGCCGGCGACATCATCGGCTTGCACAACCACGGCACCATCCAGATCGGCGACACCTTCACCGAAGGCGAAGCGCTGGGCTTCACTGGTATCCCGCACTTCGCCCCGGAACTGTTCCGCCGCGTACGCCTGCGTGACCCGCTCAAATCCAAGCAACTGCGCCAAGGCTTGCAGCAGTTGGCGGAAGAGGGCGCCACCCAGGTGTTCTTCCCCGAGCGCAGCAACGACATCATCCTCGGCGCCGTCGGTGTGCTGCAGTTCGATGTGGTCGCCAGCCGTTTGAAAGAGGAATACAAGGTCGAATGCTCTTACGAGCCGATCACCGTGTACTCCGCGCGCTGGATCGATTGCAGTGATAAGAAGAAGTTGGAAGAGTTCTCCAACAAGGCTGTGGAAAACCTTGCGATCGACGGCGGTGGTCACCTGACCTACTTGGCGCCGACGCGGGTGAACCTGGCGTTGATGGAAGAGCGCTGGCCGGATGTGAAATTCCGCGCGACCCGAGAGCATCACTAAAAACCGATGCGGGCCATACGCTACGTATGGCCCGTCTTGGAGTGTTTCGTATCAGCGACAACTACGCAAACGACTCAGGCTGGCATTCAACTGACTATCGTTTAGTTGGAAAGTAACTGTCGGTCTTTGCCTCATTGATAAAACGGTCGTATTCGGGGCGTGAGATAAAGCCGTTAGCATCTTTGTCTGCAGCCTTAAAGGCAACGTCATCAAATTCTGACTTGTTCGAGTAACCCAATTCGGTTGCTGTTTTAACGTAGCGGTCATCCATATATAAGTTCCATTCCTGTCTTGAAAGTTGTCCATCTTTATTTCGATCGGAATAGTCCCAGTTGTCATTGTAAATCGTGTTGTAGAGGCCTCCGCAGGCGGTGGTATTCACAAAGACGGCGATGAGTGCACAGGCGACAAGGATAGGCTTCACTTTGTTTTTCTCGATAGGAGTTCGTGGAGCTAAGACTTTAGTGAAGGGTGTTCGCTAGATGCAATAAACTCGTTGAATAGTTAAAACTTTCAGAATCGTCCTACGGGTGGGATGGAAATGGTTGTGTGCGTAACCTTTACGGCAGGCCGGGTGGCGCATGGCCTCAATTGCGAAAACCCTGATGCGCGACTAGGTTGATAAAGGGGCCTGAAACAGTTCACCCATCGACTGAAAAGGAGGCCGTCGTGCCGAGAATTCAACGTGCTACCCAACTGGTGCTGCTGGCAACCTTGGGCGTAGCCAACGCCTGGACGCACACCCCAGTGCCGGTCTCCGGCCTGCTATTTGCGGATGCGGGAACGCCCCAGTGGAAAGACACGGGCCCAGTCACCAAGAAAAAGCAGAACGAGGTCAATTCCGGTAGTTGGCAACCACAAGCCCAACCTGCTCCCAAGGAGGACGCAGAAAACCCCTACAACGAAGGTGAAGACAGCGAAACCTACGATGACGGCGACACCTGAAGCCTGGCGCAAACCGGGCATTGGGACTAGCTTCTTACTGGGCGACGGTAAACAGCTGTCGTGCAGGATTCATCTACTGACTGGACGGAAATCGACCATGAGTATTTTTCAACGAGTTGTGCTGTTGCTAAAGGTGTTGGTGCTGTTGTCGTTGGGGATGTCGACGGCCTGGGCGCATAACCCGGCGCAGGGCAGCCAGGCGGGCTTTTCGGCGGTGCAGACGACGCAGGGGAAAGGGTTGCAGTTGGCCAAGTCTGAATCCGAAGCGGGTGACGAAGATCAGGGTGGCTCCAAGGACGATGACGACCAGCAAGTCCCGCCAGACGACGATGACACGCAAGGTGACAGCGATACCTGAGTCGCCGTAGAAAAAAGCCCTTCCCGCCAGGGTTATGCGCCACCTGATCGGAAGGGCTTTCGACAACCAAACTCACCCCACGCGTGAATCAACCGATTTCTTTGAAATGGTCGTTGCTCAGGATGTGTTCAATTGAAAGCCCTGGCTCTGGGATATAGTCGGCGCCCTTTGCGGCAGTAAACTTAATATCCTTACTGCCCTTTGTAATACTCCGCTCACCTGCAGTTTGGGTCGAGGTGGTGTAAACGGTACTGCGCATTTTCATATAGCCGCCCAGATCATTTTTGATCGTTGCGAGCCGTTCTTCTATCTGCTCGGGCGTGAGGTTGAGTTTCTTTTCCAAGCGAACGCCCCAGCGCGTCAGGCATGTTTCCGCAAAGTGGCGAACAAGCTGGCCGGGTTCTGCATAAACCTTTGCACCTTCGTTCCCATTGGCGGCAGCATTACCCACTAAAGTCGCATGGCGGCCGGGCATGGGGTAAATATGAACCTGGGTAGTTTTATCACATTCTGGAACAACACAGGCGAACCCCAGGGAGCGCTCATCTCTGGCGTAAAACGCCACATACTCTTTGACGTTGCTACCGAGTCTTACCCTGCTGTCCTGGAAGTTCAGCAGCCCGGGAACAGGGTCCACAGCAAAAATGTTGACAGGCACATTTTTTAAGGCGCTGTCATTCAGCATGGCATTGGCCAGCATATGGCAGTTGATCCCGCCGCGGCTCCAACCGACCAGATTCACTTGGGTCGGAATAATGCCGTCTTTTCGAAAGGTCTTGATGATTTGTTGTTGCAGCTGTTGCTGCGTCACTTTGCGCGTACCGTAATCGTACGTGCGCCAATACCAACTGCCTGTGACGTTGACTTCTTCAATGGGGACGCCGGCGTTCTGCAGTTGGTTGTAGTTTTCCTCGGTCAGTTTTAAGCGCTGCCACAAAACCGTTCCCTTCATGATGTTGACAGCGTGTGCCACATTTTCTTCCCAACCGGAACCCAGGGCTGTTCCCTTTAGCTGAAGGTAGTTACCTGACGCAGTGAACATCTCGTCTGCTTGCAAGTTTCCGCTGCCGGGGCCGTCAATGACGATCCATTCGGCAAACTCCTTACTGAGGCTTTGGGTATTTTGCGCCAAGGTAGAAATGAGTTCGCCATTCCAATAATTGGCGTTGCTATCATCAAATTTAGTTGAGCCGGTGCCGCAGAAAAAAACCGTAAAAGTTGTCATGAGTACATACCCTTCCGTTGGATAAAGGTCGTGCGCTCATGAAAGGTTAAACAGGTCGTGCTGGCTACTGTGAGAACTCACAGGTGATTAGATTGCTTTCGAATACTTAATGGGGTTTGTTAACAGAAAGCACTCGGTGATAAGCCGAAAAAAAGCCCCTCCCAACAGGCTGATGCGCAACCTGATGGGAAGGGCTTGTAGAACACACTTAATGCCCTGGGTTGACCCCCAAGGCATCTTTTATCGGTCAGGCCACAAACTGCTCCGCATAGTGGCAAGCCACCTGACGGTTATCCAAGGCACGCAACTGCGGCTCCTCGCTGCTGCACCGCGTGGTCGCATACGGGCAGCGCTTGTGGAACGCGCAGCCAGGTGGCGGGTTCAGCGGGTTGGGCAGTTCGCCGACGATTTTGATCTTCGGCTTGTTCGGGTCCGGGTGGATGGTCGGGGTGGCCGACAGCAGCGCCTGGGTGTACGGGTGCAGAGGGCGGGCGTAGATGTCGTCCTTGGGGCCGACTTCCACCGGGCGGCCGAGGTACATCACCATCACGTCGTCGGCGACGTGTTGCACCACCGCCAGGTTGTGGGAGATGAACACGTAGGCGGTGTTGAATTCCTGCTGCAGGTCCATGAACAGGTTGAGCACCTGGGCCTGGATCGACACGTCCAGCGCCGAGGTCGGTTCATCCGCCACCAGCACTTTGGGTTGCAGCATCATGGCGCGGGCCAATGCGATGCGCTGACGCTGGCCACCGGAGAACATGTGCGGGTAGCGCTGATAGTGCTCAGGGCGCAGGCCCACTTGCTTCATCATCGCCTGGACTTTCTCGCGGCGTTCAGCGGCGGACAGATTAGTGTTGATCAGCAGCGGCTCGCCGAGTTGATCACCGACTTTCTGGCGCGGGTTCAACGACGCGTACGGGCTCTGGAACACCATCTGCACGTCTTTGCGTAATTGCTTGCGCTGGGCCTTGTTGGCGCCGGCGACTTCCTGGCCGGCGATTTTCAGCGAGCCTGACGACGGTTCTTCAATCAGCGTCAGGGCGCGGGCCAGGGTGGATTTGCCGCAACCGGATTCGCCAACGACCGCCAGGGTCTTGCCGGCTTCCAGCTCAAACGACACACCATTAAGCGCGCGTACCAGCGCGTGGCCCTTGAACAGGCCACGGGACACTTCGTAGTGACGGGTCAGGTCGCGGGCGGTAAGAACGACGGCCATTACGCCACCTCCTGGTTCAAGGGGTAGAAGCAGCGCGCAAGGCTGTTGCTTTTCGGGTCAAGGCCAGGCCGCTGGGCACGGCAGGATTCCTGCACATACGGGCAGCGCGGCGACAACAGGCAACCCTGCGGCCGGTCATAACGACCGGGAACAATGCCCGGCAGCGTGGCCAGGCGCGTGGCGCCCAGGCTGTGCTCCGGGATTGCCTTGAGCAGCGCTTCGCTGTACGGGTGCGCCGGGATGTCGAACAACTGCGGCACCTGGCCGACTTCCACGGCTTGGCCGGCGTACATCACGCACACACGCTGGGCGGTTTCGGCCACCACGGCGAGGTCGTGGGTGATCAGCACCAGGCCCATGTTCTGCTCTTTCTGCAGGGCCAGCAGCAGCTCCATGATCTGCGCCTGGATGGTCACGTCCAAGGCCGTGGTCGGTTCGTCGGCGATCAGCAGTTTCGGCTCGCCGGCAATCGCCATGGCGATGGCCACACGCTGGCTCATACCGCCGGACAGTTGGTGCGGGTAGGCATCCATACGGCTGGCGGCGCCTGGGATTTCAACTTTTTCGAGCAGCTCGATAGCGCGTTTACGTGCTTGTCTGCCGGACATTTTCAGGTGCAGGCGCAGCACTTCTTCAATCTGGAAACCCACGGTGTAGCTGGGGTTCAGCGCGGTCATCGGGTCCTGGAACACCATCGCCAGGTCTTTGCCGACGATCTGGCGGCGCTGACGGTTACTCAGCTTGAGCATGTCCTTGCCGTCGAAGTTCAGCGCGTCGGCGGTGACGATCCCGGGGTGCTCGATCAGGCCCATCAGCGCCATCATGGTCACGGATTTACCCGAGCCCGACTCGCCAACGATCGCCAGTACTTCGCCTTTGTCGACGCAAATGTCGAGGCCATCGACCACCGGCACGGCGGTCTTGTCGCCGAAGCGCACATTGAGATTCTTGATTTCTAACAGTGACATGGGAATCTCCTCAGGCGGCGTTCTTGAGTTTCGGGTCCAGCGCATCGCGCAGGCCGTCACCCATCAAGTTGATTGCCAGCACGCTGAGCAAAATGGTCAGACCCGGCAGGCTCACGACCCACCAGGCGCGTTCGATGTAGTCACGGGCCGAAGCCAGCATGGTGCCCCACTCAGGGGTTGGCGGTTGTACGCCAAGGCCAAGGAAGCCCAGGGCCGCGGCATCGAGAATCGCCGAAGAGAAGCTCAAAGTGGCCTGTACGATCAGCGGCGCCATGCAGTTAGGCAGCACGGTGATGAACATCAGGCGTGGCAGGCCGGCGCCGGCGAGGCGGGCGGCCGTCACGTAGTCGCGGTTCAGTTCGCCCATCACTGCAGCACGGGTCAGACGCACATAGGATGGCAACGACACGATGGCGATAGCGATCACGGTGTTGATCAGGCCAGGGCCGAGGATCGCGACAATGGCGACAGCCAGCAGCAGCGACGGCAGGGCCAGCATGATGTCCATCAAGCGCATGATGGTTGGGCCAAGCAGGCGCGGGAAGAAGCCAGCGAACAGGCCTAGCAGGATGCCTGGAATCAGCGACATCACCACCGACGACAAGCCGATCAGCAAGGACAGGCGCGAACCCTGGATCAGGCGCGAAAGCAGGTCACGGCCCAGCTCGTCGGTACCGAGCAGGAACTGGATCTGCCCGCCTTCCAGCCACGACGGCGGGGTCAGCAGGAAATCGCGGTATTGCTCGCTTGGGTTATGCGGCGCAACCCACGGGGCGAAGATCGCGCAAAACACGATGAGGGTCATGAATAGCAGGCCGGCAACCGCACCTTTGTTCTTGGAGAAGGCTTGCCAGAATTCTTTGTAAGGGGACGGGTACAGCAGGCTTTGATCGACTGCTACCGCTTGTGTAGATGGGGTCATGGTCATGATCTCAGCGCTGGTGACGGATGCGTGGGTTAGCGAAGCCGTAGAGGATATCCACCACGAAGTTCACCAGGATCACCAGGCAGGCGATCAGCAGGATGCCGTTTTGCACCACCGGGTAGTCTCGCGCGCCAATGGCTTCGATCAGCCATTTGCCGATGCCGGGCCACGAGAAAATGGTTTCGGTCAGGACCGCACCGGCCAGCAGGGTGCCGACTTGCAGGCCGACCACGGTGAGTACTGGGATCAGCGCGTTACGCAGGCCGTGTACGAACACCACGCGCGCCGGCGACAGGCCTTTGGCCTTGGCGGTGCGGATGTAGTCTTCGCGCAGTACTTCGAGCATCGATGAACGGGTCATCCGGGCGATCACCGCCAGCGGGATGGTGCCGAGCACGATGGCCGGCAGGATCAGGTGGTGCAAGGCATCCCAGAAAGCGTCCGGCTCGTCAGCCAGCAAGGTGTCGATCAGCATAAAGCCGGTGCGTGGCTCGATGTCATAGAGCAGGTCGATACGCCCGGAAACCGGGGTCCAGCCCAGGCTTACCGAGAAGAACATGATCAGGATCAGGCCCCACCAGAAGATCGGCATCGAATATCCCGCGAGGGAGATGCCCATCACCCCATGGTCGAACAGGGATCCTCGTTTCAAGGCCGCGATCACCCCGGCCAACAGGCCCAGGATACCGGCGAACAACAGGGCGGCCATGGACAGTTCCAGGGTCGCGGGGAAGAGGGCGGTGAATTCGGTCCACACGCTGGTGCGGGTGCGAAGGGATTCACCGAGGTCGCCCTGGGCGAGCTTGCCTACGTAGTCAAAATATTGCGCGTACAGCGGCTTGTTAAGGCCGAGGCGTTCCATTGCCTGTGCGTGCATCTCTGGGTCGACTCGTCGTTCGCCCATCATGACTTCGACAGGGTCGCCGGGGATCATGCGAATCAACGCAAACGTCAGCAACGTGATGCCGAAAAACGTGGGGATCAGTAACCCCAATCGGCGGGCAATAAAGCTAAACATCTTGTTGTGTACCTCAATCAGCCGGTTAGGCAGGTTCGGCACCGTCAATGTCGACGGTGCCGAGCGTCTCTTATTACTTCACCTGGGTGGTGGCGAAGTTATTTGTAGTCAGAGGGCTTTGGGTAAAGCCTTCGACGTTTTTGCGCATGGCGGTGAACATTTTCGGGTAAGCCATGGGAATCCAGGGTTGATCCTTCTCGAAAACGTCCATGGCTTGTTCGTAGAGTGCAGCCCGTTTCGAGGGTTCCTCGATGGCGCGTGCCTTATCGATCAAGTCTTGAAACTCTTTGTTACACCAGCGGGCGTAGTTTTCGCCGTTTTTGGCTGCATCGCAACTCAGGTTTGGCGTGAGGAAGTTATCCGGGTCACCGTTATCCCCAGCCCAGCCGGCGGAAACCATGTCGTGCTCGCCGTTTTTTGCGCGCTTGAGCATTTCGCCCCATTCCATGACTTTGATGTTGACCTTCAGGCCAATCTGAGCCAGATCTGCCTGCATGCGCTGGGCGCCGAGCATTGGGTTAGGGTTGGTCGGGCCACCGCCGTTACGGGTGAACAGGGTGAACTCGGTGCCTTCCGGTACGCCGGCTTCCTTGAGCAGGGCGCGGGCCTTGTCCAGGTCACGTGGCGGGTTCTTCAGCTTGTCGCTGAAACCCAGCAGCGTCGGTGGATACGGGCCAGTGGCGTCGATGGCGTTGCCTTTGCCATACAGGGATTCGTTGTAGCCTTTCTTGTCGAACGCGATGTTGATCGCGTGACGCACCCGCGCGTCGCTCATGTACTTGTGGGTGGTGTTCATGGCGGTGTAGCTGGTGGTCATGGCCGCCAGTTCCGCGACTTTCAGGTTTGGATCAGCCTTGGCGCTCGGCACGTCATCGGGCTTGGGATACAGCGCGATCTGGCATTCGTTGGCCTTGAGCTTTTGCAGGCGCACGTTGCTGTCGGTAGTGATGGCCAGGATCAACGGGTCAGCTGGCGGCTTGCCACGGAAGTAATCCGGGTTGGCCTTGAAGCGCACTTGGGCGTCCTTGGCGTAGCGGGTGAAGATGAACGGGCCGGTGCCGATCGGCTTGGCGTTCAGGTCATCGGTCTTGCCGGACTTGAGCAACTGGTCGGCGTATTCGGCGGAGTGGATCGAGGAAAACGCCATGGCCAGGTCGGCCAGGAACGGTGCTTCAGGACGGGTCAGGGTGAAGACAACGGTGTGGTCGTCGGTCTTCGTTACGCTCTTGAGCAGTTCCTTGAAACCCATGCTTTCAAAGTACGGGTAGCCCACAGCGGACTTGTTATGCCAAGGGTGGTTCGGGTCCAGCTGGCGCTGGAAGCTCCAAAGCACGTCGTCGGCATTCATGTTGCGCGTGGGTTTGAAGTAGTCGGTGGTGTGGAACTTGATGTCGTCACGCAGGTGAAAGGTGTAGGTCAGGCCATCGGCGCTGATTTCCGGCAGGGCCTTGGCCAGTGCAGGAATCACTTCGGTGGTGCCGGGCTTGAAGTCCACCAGGCGGTTGAACATGGTTTCGGCAGCGGCGTCAGCGGTGACGGCCGTGGTGTACAGGACCGGGTCGAAACCCTCCGGGCTGGCTTCGGTGCAGACCACCAGCGGTTTGGCCGAAACGCCGATCGCGACGCTCAACAGCGCAGCGGCAATGGCAGCTTGTAGCGGGAGCATTTTCATTCAGAGCCCTCTGCAATCGATTGAACCAGACAAGCGTAGACGGCGGGTTCGTCATGAACCCGCCGTCTACCTGGCGCTAATTAAAGGATGTTGAACGGGATGGTAGTGACCAGGCGGAACTCACGGATGTTGCCGTCAGCCTGTTGGGCGCTGGCACGGTGAGTGACGTAGGTGCCACGGATGGTGGTGGCTTTCAGAGGGCCGCTCTGGATAGCGTAGGAAGTACCTACGCCGTATTCCTGGTGCTTCTCGCCGTCTTGGGACTGAATACCGTTGTAAGCGAAGCCTTTCACGCCGCCGTCGCCGGTGTAGTGAGTACCATCAATGCCCCAGCCGCGAGCCGAGTAGATGTTGAACTTCAGGCCTGGCACGCCGTATTCAGCCATGTTGAGGCCGTAGGCAACCTGGAAGGACTTCTCGTTCGGACCGTTAAAGTCAGAGGTCAGGGAGTTGGCCAGGTAGATGCCGTTGGTTTCGTGCAGGTAGTCGAAGTACTCGTTACCGTTAACGGCCTGGTAGGAGAAGGTCAGGCTGTGGGCTTGGTGAGTCAGGCCCAGAGACAACGAGTAAGTGTCGTTGTCGATTTTGCCCATCTTCTTGCTGCCGGTGTCGGTGGTTTTGTAGTAGTTCAAGCCGGTGGTCAGTGCCAGAGTCTGGGCATCACCCAGTTCGTGGGTAGCGCCGAAGTAGTACTGGTTC
The DNA here is from genome assembly GCF_045447305.1 of Pseudomonas sp. D47. NCBI lineage: Bacteria > Pseudomonadati > Pseudomonadota > Gammaproteobacteria > Pseudomonadales > Pseudomonadaceae > Pseudomonas > Pseudomonas sp. D47. The sequence continues at coordinate 46,033 of NZ_JBJGXU010000009.1, forward strand.
CAGAAGTCTTCGACGTTAGCGGCAAAAACGCTGGTTTTCAGGCTTTTGAACGGCTGGTAGTTGAAGCCCAGGGTTTTGACCTTGTCGGTTTCCTGGCCATTGCCGTACTCGGAGCGGAATTTCGACAGGCTCTGTTCGGTACGTGGCGAAACGCGGTCAAAGATACCGCCCTGGAACGACAGGTTGCTGAGTTCCTGGCTGTCGAACGACACACCTTCAAAGCTTGAAGGCAGTGCGCGGTTACCGATGGTGTCGACAATGCCGCTGCTGAAGTTCTGGCGACCGGCGGTCAAGGTGGTGTTCGAGACACGGAACTTCACGTTGGCCAGGCCCAGTTTGCTCCACTGGCCTACGGCATCGCCGTCGGAGTCAGCCAGCGTACGGTTGGAACCGCCCTTGATGTCACGCTTGCTGCGGTCCAGGGCCACAACGTTGTAAGCCGCCACTTCGGTCGCCACGCCCACGGTGCCTTGGGTGAAGCCCGAGGAGTAGTTAAGGATGGTGCCTTGCAGCCAGTTCGTACGGTTCGCGTCGGTTTCTGTCACGCCGTGCTTCTTGTAAGAGAAGCGCTGGCCACGGAATTTACGCTCGCTGGAGAACCAGTTACGGGTAGTACCGCCCAGGCTTTGACCGTCGACAAAGCCTTTGGCCTCGCTTTGGGCGCTGGTGCCGGCCAATGTGGTAGGAACGAAGTCCTGGCTTTGAGGTTCAGCGAAGGCGGTTGCCGTGATGCTGCTGATGGCCAAGGCCAGAAGCGCTTTGCTGCTCAGTTTCATGGGTGAAGCTCCTTTGGTTCTCTTTTTAATGCCGGTCTTTTTAGGTGAACCGGCTATTGGGTGTGTAACTCGTTCAAGCCTTGCAAACGTTTGCCGTAGGAAATTTACCAACAAAAGGCTGCACGTTTGCCAGGGAGCTAACTTCGCTCCCTGCAAATCCGGTTATTTTCTTATGGGGTGATACTGACGCCCGAGAACACGTTGCGGCCGAAGGGGCTGACTTTGAACCCTTCAACTTTGGCGCTTAACGGCTGGTTGACCGTCGAGTGGGCGACTGGCGTGATCGGCACCTGTGTTTTAAGCAGTTGCTGCGCCTGTTTGTACAGAACAGTCCTTTGTTCGCGGTCGGTGACGACCTTGGCTTGCTTGATCAGCTTGTCGTACGCCGGGTCACACCACATGGAGTAGTTGTTCCCGCCGATGGCGTCGCAGCTATACAGGGTGCCCAACCAGTTGTCCGGGTCACCGTTGTCGCCGGTCCAGCCGATCAGGCTGATATCGTGCTCACCGTTCTTGGTGCGCTTGATGTATTCGCCCCACTCGTAGCTGACGATCTTGACCTTGAGGCCGATCTTGGCCCAGTCGCTTTGCAGCATCTCGGCCATCAGTTTGGCGTTGGGGTTGTACGGCCGTTGCACCGGCATCGCCCACAGGGTGATCTCGGTGCCTTCCTTCACGCCGGCAGCCTTGAGCAGTGCCTTGGCTTTTTCCGGGTCGTAGGCGGCGTCCTTGATGGTGTCGTCGTAGGACCACTGGGTCGGCGGCATGGCGTTGACCGCCAGCTGACCGGCGCCCTGGTACACGGCGTTGAGGATGCTCTGCTTGTTCACCGCCATGTCCAGCGCCTGGCGCACTTCGAGCTGGTCGAAGGGTTTGTGGCGCACGTTGTAGGCGATGTAGCCGAGGTTGAAGCCCGGCTTGGTCAGCAATTGCAGATTCGGGTCGGCCTTGAGAGCGTCGACGTCGGCCGGGCGCGGATGCAGGGTGATCTGGCATTCGCCGGCCTTGAGCTTCTGTACCCGCACCGATGCGTCGGTGTTGATCGCAAAAATCAGCTGGTCGAGCTTCACGCGGCTCGGGTCCCAGTACTGTTTGTTGCCCACATAACGAATCTGCGAGTCTTTCTGGTAGCGCTGGAACACAAACGGGCCAGTGCCGATCGGCTTCTGGTTGATGTCGCTCGGTTTGCCTTCTTTAAGCAGCTGCTCGGCGTACTCGGCCGACAGAATCGAGGCAAAGCTCATGGCGATGTTTTGTACGAACGCGGCGTCGACCGTGTTCAGGGTCATCACCACGGTGTAAGGGTCGGTTTTCTCGACCTTGGCAATGTTCTTGTTCAGGCTCATCCCGGTGAAGTACGGGAACTCGGTGGGGTAGGCCTTGCGAAACGGGTATTCAGGGTCAAGCATACGGTTGAAGGTGAACAGCACGTCGTCGGCGTTGAAGTCGCGCGTCGGCTTGAACTCCTTGTTGCTGTGGAACTTCACCCCTTCACGCAGGTGGAAGGTGTAAGTCAGGCCGTCTTCGGAAATATCCCACTTGGTTGCCAGCCCAGGTACCACATTGGTTGAGCCCTTTTCGAATTCAACCAAGCGGTTGTACAGCGGCTCGGCGGCATCGTTGTCGGTGGCGGTGGTGTATTGCGCGGTGTCAAACCCTGCCGGACTGCCTTCAGAGCAGAACACCAGGCTCTTCTTGTCGGCGGCTTGGCCCATCGTAGCCACAGCCAGCAGGCTGGTGCCAAAAATTGCGGATAGAACGGTGGTATGGCGCATGACGATCCCAATCCTTGTTTGTTGTTGTCATCAGCGAGCAATCACCCAGGCTTTTGCCTGGGAGACATCACTGATCCCACACACAGCAAGTGCCTTTCCGTGCTTGGTGCTTCTGCTGTCCTACGACGTTATGGGTCTCGGACTTCGCAGTAAATACGCCAAAACGGATTGACCTTGTAGGTAACGGATGCACAGGTCGCGGCTCATTGCTGTAGGACGGCAACGTTTCGGATGTGGTCTGTTTCCTATGGTCCAGGCGGATGCAATAACGGCGACGTTATGACGCGTCGCCGTTACTAATCCTTACTTGCCGCTTACGCTCACGCCGTAGAAGGAGTTCAAGCCAAACGGGCTGATCTTGAAGTCCTGCACGGTGTTGCGCATGGGTTGATACACCGTCGAGTGCGCGATAGGTGTCAACGGGACTGCATCTTTGAGGATATGTTGCGCCTGCTTGTACAGCTCGGTGCGTTTGGCGACATCCGATGTGGCCTTGGCATCTTTCACGAGGCCATCGAATTTTTTGTCACACCATTTGGAGAAGTTGTTACCGGCCAGCGAGTCGCAACCGAACATTACGTTCAGCCAGTTGTCCGGGTCACCATTGTCGCCGCTCCAGCCAATCAGCATGGCCTGGTTCTCGCCGCCTTTGGCGCGCTTGACGTACTCGCCCCACTCGTAGCTGACGATGTTGACCTTCAGGCCGATCTGTTTCCAGTCGTTCTGCAGCATCTCAGCCATCAGCTTGGCGTTCGGGTTGTACGGACGCTGAACCGGCATCGCCCACAGGGTGATTTCGGTGCCGTCCTTGATACCGGCTTCCTTGAGCAAAGCCTTGGCTTTGGTCACATCGTACGGAACATCTTTGATGGTGGTGTCGTAGGACCATTGGGTTGGTGGCATGGCGTTGACGGCCAGTTGGCCAGCGCCCTGGTAAACCGAATCGATGATCTGCTGCTTGTTTACCGACATGTCCAGGGCTTGACGCACGCGCAGGTCCGACAGCGGGTTAGGCGCAGTCTGGCCTTTGAGCACCGGCATTACGTTGTAGGCGATGTAACCCAGGTTGAAACCGGCCTGGTTCGGCATTTTCAGGTCTTTGTCTTCGCTCAGCGTCTTCAGGTCGGCTGGACGTGGGAACAGAGTGATCTGGCATTCGTTTTTCTTGAGCTTCTGGATACGCACCGACGGGTCAGTGGTGATGGCGAAGATCAGGTTGTCGATCTTCACATCTTCAGGTTTCCAGTAATCCTTGTTGCCGGTGAAACGGATGTTGGAGTCTTTCTGGTAGCTCTTGAACACGAACGGACCAGTGCCGACCGGCTTCTGGTTAATGTCCTGGGCCCTGCCTTCCTTCAACAGTTGGGCGGCATATTCAGCCGACTGGATCGAAGCGAAGCTCATTGCCATGTTCTGGATGAAAGCAGCGTCCACGGTGCCAAGGATGAACTTGACGGTGTGGTCATCGACTTTCTCGATGTTCTTGATGTTGGTGTCCATCCCCATGTCCGTGAAGTACGGGAACTCGGTGGGGGAGGCTTTGCGGAACGGGTCGTCCTTGTTGATCATGCGGTTGAACGTGAACTGCACGTCATCGGCATTGAAGGTACGGGTCGGCTTGAAGTACGCAGTGGTGTGGAACTTGACGCCTTCGCGCAGGTGGAAGGTGTACGTCAGGCCATCCGGGGACACGTCCCAGCTGGTGGCCAGCCCAGGAACAACAGCGGTGCCGCCGCGTTCGAACTGGGTCAGACGGTTGAACATGGTTTCGGCCGAAGCATCGAAGTCTGTTCCGGTGGTGTACTGGGCGGCGTCGAAACCGGCCGGGCTCCCTTCGGAGCAGAACACCAGGTTAGTCGCCGCTTGGGCGAATGGGGCTGCGGCCATAAGGCCAGCGCTCACTAAAAGCGGAATGACTGCGTGTTTAAGCATGTTGGCCTCATGATTTGTTGTCATTTTTGGTGGTGAGGGCGACCTCGTGAGTCGGCCTGCGGATACTTATGCAGGCGCCATACCCATTGCAAGATGCTGAACCGTCGCGAGAGCCAAACTGTGGTACGAACGTACAGGAATGTCGCATTTATGAAAGTTTGTACATAAATGCATATATATAGAGGGTTTTTTCAGTGCATTTGACGCACCAAAAAAGCCCGACCGAGGCGTCTGGCGCACTCGGTTGGGGCGTCGCTGTTACTTATCTAGACTGACACCATAAAACGGTGTCAGGCCAAACGGGCTGATCTTGAAGTTCTGCACTTCTTTGCGAATAGGCTGGAAAACCGTCGAGTTTGCGATAGGCGTTATAGGTACTTGTTCCTTAAGGATTTTCTGTGCCTGTTGATACCACTTGATGCGCTGCTCACGGTCACTGCTGACCTTGGCCTGTTGCACCAGTTTGTCGTAGGCCGGGTTACACCATTTAGCGTAGTTGCTGCCCTTGACCGCGGCACAACTGTAGAGCACGCCAAGCCAGTTATCCGGGTCGCCGTTGTCGCCGGTCCAGCCGTAAATCATCGCGTCGTGCTCGCCATTTTTGGCGCGCTTGATGTATTCGCCCCACTCGTAGCTAACGATATTGGCTTTGATACCGACTTTTTCCCAATCCTGTTGGATCATTTGTGCCGACATTCGCGCGTTGGGGTTCGAGGCGCGCTGCACAGTCATCGCCCACAGATTGATGGTGGTACCTGGTGCAACCCCTGCTTCTTTTAGTAGCGCCCGCGCCTTGGTCGGGTCGTACGGCGCGTCCTTGATGTTGGGGTCATAAGACCACTGCGCCGGTGGCAGTGCGTTCTGCGCCAATTGCCCGGCGCTTTGGTAAACAGCCTTGATAATCGCCGGTTTGTCGATGGCCATGTCCAGGGCCTGGCGCACTTTGAGCTGGTCCAGCGGCGGGTGAGTGACGTTGTACGCCAGAAAGCCCAAGTTGAAACCGGCTTGCTGCAGCACGCGCAGATTCGGGTCCTGCTTCATCACTTCAATGTCGGCGGGGCGTGGGTAGCCGCTGACCTGGCATTCGCCGGCCTTGAGTTTCTGCAAGCGCGAGGCCGCGTCCGGGGTGATGGCGAACACCAGGTTGTCGAGCTTCACATCCTCGGGCTTCCAATACTGTTTATTGGCCGCGTAGCGAATCTGCGAGTCTTTCTGGTAGCGCTTGAACACAAACGGCCCGGTGCCTACGGGCTTTTGATTGATATCCGAAGCCTTGCCTTCTTTTAATAGCTGCGCGGCGTATTCGGCCGATTGCACCGAAGCAAAGCTCATCGCCAGGTTCTGCACGAACGAGGCATCGACGTTGTTCAGGTTGAAACGCACGGTGTGATCGTCGAGTTTTTCGAGGTTTTTGATCGTGGTGTTCAAGCCCATGTCGGTGAAGTACGGCGACTCGGACGGGTAGGCCTTGCGAAAGGGGCTGTCGGCATCCAGCAGGCGGTTGAAGGTAAACAGCACGTCATCCGCGTTGAAGTCGCGGGTAGGGGTGAAGTAGTCGGTGGTGTGGAACTTGACGCCATCGCGCAGATGAAAGGTGTAGGTCAGGCCGTCTTTGGATACCTCCCAGCTCGTGGCCAGGCCGGGTTCGACTTCGGTGCCGCCGCGCTTGAACTGGGTCAGGCGGTTGAACACGGTTTCGGCGGAAGCATCGAAGTCGGTGCCGCTGGTGTACTGGCTGGGGTCGAAGCCGGCGGGGCTGGCTTCCGAGCAGTAGACCAGGGTGCTGGCCGCTTGGGCCATCGGCATAAAAGCCAGCAGGCTTGCAGCCAGGAGTAGCGGTTTGAACGCAGAACTTTGCATGGAAACTCCTGAAGTAGCAGGCCTATAAAGCCGCCCAAACAAAAACGGCGGTCACCGAGGTTACCGCCGTTCAGGTTTGTCAGGTAGAGGTCACTGCATCTGTACTTCGATCACGCCATCAGCGCTCATGTTGACCTGGCTGGTGCCGGCTTCGACTTCCGGCGTCGGCGCCGAATCCGCCATGGCTGCTTTCATCATCATCCCGCCACTGCGGGCGTAAGGCATCGGATAGCCATTGGTGTTGAAGTTCAGGTTAACGATCTTGTAGCCCTTGCCGCCCAGCGCATCGGTGGCCAGTTGGGCGCGCGCTTTGAAGGCGGCAACCGCGTCTTTGAGCAATGCATCTTCGCTGGCCTTGCGCGTGTTGTCGGCGATGGCGAAGTCCATGTTTTCCATTTTCAGGGTATTGAGCAGCTCGCCGGTAAGCTTGGACAGCGCCGGGAAGTCCGCACTCTCCAGGCGCAGCTCGGCGCGCTCACGCCAGCCGGTGATCTTCTGATTCTTGTTGTCGTAGATCGGGTAGCTGCTACGGCTGCCCTGGCGCAGGGTCACGCCTTTGACTTCGCGCGCTTCGCCAAGGGCCTTGTTCAGGGTGGTGGTGATTTCGGCGGCGAGCTTGGCCGGGTCGGTATTTTGCGACTCGGTATAAAGCGTGACGATCATCTTGTCGCGGGCCACTTCCTGGCTGACCTCGGCGCGCAGGGATATCTGGTTGTAATGCAGCTCATCGGCGGCCATCGCCGGGAGGGTGGCCAGGGCGCTGGCGCTCAGGGTCAGTACGGCTGCACTGCGAGTGAAACGAGACATGGAAGCTCCTTGGGATAGTCGTGTTCGGTATGACTGTAGACGGTGCTGTCGGGTTCTTCGGGTTTACACATTCGCTACAAGTTGTGGGGGCGCCGACGAACGGTCATTCGCTCGGCCTGCGTCAAAGAGCCACACGCGCCGTGCCAGGCGGCCTGCTTCGTTTATACTCCTGGCGATCCGCCTGCAGCGCTCACCGGGAGAGCTCATGCTCGCCGCCGTAAAACTGACTTCCGCCACCCGCCAGAACCTCTGGCGCCTGACGTTCATTCGTACCCTGGTACTGGCCGCACAGGCCGGTTCCGTCGGGCTCGCGTATTGGTTCGACCTGCTGCCATTGCCGTGGCTGCAGCTGGCCGTGACCCTCGGCTTTTCCACCGTGCTGTGTGTGTTTACGGCCATTCGGCTGCGTACCACCTGGCCGGTGACCGAGCTGGAATACGCCCTGCAGTTGGCTTGCGACCTGTTTATCCACAGTGTGCTGCTGTATTTCTCCGGTGGTTCCACCAACCCGTTCGTCTCGTATTACCTGGTGCCACTGACCATTGCCGCCGTGACCTTGCCATGGCGCTACTCGGTGGTGCTGTCGGGTATCGCGCTGATGCTGTACACCTTGCTGCTGGCACAGTTCTACCCGTTGCAGACCTTCCCTATCGCTAGGGAAAATCTGCAGATTTATGGGATGTGGCTGAGCTTTGCGCTGTCTGCGGCGGTGATTACTTTCTTTGCCGCGCGCATGGCCGAAGAGCTGCGTCGCCAGGAAGAATTACGCGCCATTCGCCGCGAAGAAGGCCTGCGTGACCAGCAACTCCTGGCCGTCGCCACCCAGGCCGCCGGTGCCGCTCACGAGCTGGGCACGCCGTTGGCGACCATGAGCGTACTGCTCAAGGAAATGACCCAGGACCATCACGACCCGGCCCTGCAAGAAGATTTGAGCGTGCTGCAGGAACAGGTCAAGCAGTGCAAGCTGACCCTGCAGCAACTGGTGCGCGCCGCCGAAGCCAATCGCCGCCTGGCGGTGGAAATGCAGGACGTGACCCAGTGGCTCGACGAAGCCCTGAACCGCTGGCACCTGATGCGCCCCGAAGCCAGTTACCGCTTCAACCTGCTGGGCCAGGGCAGCGTGCCGCGCATGGCGCCGCCGCCGGACCTGACCCAAGCCTTGCTCAATCTGCTCAACAACGCTGCCGACGCCTGCCCCGAAGGGCTGGGCGTGCAGCTGGATTGGGATGCCGAAGACGTGACCATCAGTATTCGTGACCACGGCGCTGGCGTGCCGCTGGCCATTGCCGAGCAGATCGGTAAACCCTTTTTTACCACCAAGGGCAAAGGCTTCGGCCTCGGCCTGTTTTTGAGCAAGGCCAGCGTGACCCGCGCGGGCGGCTCAGTGAAGCTCTATAGTCATGAGGAAGGTGGCACGCTCACCGAGCTGCGCCTGCCCCGTGTCGCACGAGGAGATATCGATGAGTGACGAGATCCAAGTCGAAGGCGAAGAACTGCCGCACCTGTTGCTGGTAGATGACGATGCCACCTTTACCCGCGTGATGGCGCGTGCCATGAGCCGCCGTGGTTTCCGCGTAAGCACCGCAGGCTCGGCCGAAGAAGGCCTGACCATCGCCCAGGCCGATTTGCCGGACTACGCCGCGCTCGACCTGAAAATGGACGGCGACTCCGGGCTGGTGCTACTGCCTAAACTGCTGGAACTCGACCCGGAAATGCGCGTGGTGATCCTCACCGGCTACTCCAGCATCGCCACCGCTGTCGAGGCCATCAAGCGCGGCGCCTGCAACTACCTGTGCAAGCCGGCAGACGCCGACGACGTGCTGGCCGCCTTGCTCTCCGAGCACGCTGACCTCGATACCCTGGTGCCGGAAAACCCGATGTCGGTGGACCGCCTGCAGTGGGAACACATCCAGCGCGTACTGACCGAGCACGAAGGCAATATCTCCGCCACCGCCCGCGCCCTGGGCATGCACCGACGGACTTTGCAGCGCAAGCTGCAGAAGCGCCCAGTACGGCGCTGAACAAAGTCTGAACAATCCGCTTCAGGCCGCAGGGAGCTCTGAACCGATCGTCTATGATCGGTTCAAACGCCTGTCATCTTTTCCCTATCGAGCCTGAACGATGAATCAGAACGCTGAGTATGGCGCGGTCAATGACGCGGTGCGTGGGCAATTCTTGCGCCGAACCTGGGCGATGATCACGCCCTATTGGCGCAGTGAAGAGAAGGGCAAGGCTTGGTTGCTACTGGCTGCACTGGTTGGCCTGTCGCTGTTCAGCGTGGCGATCTCGGTGTGGATCAACCACTGGTACAAGGATTTCTACAACGCCCTGGAGAAGAAGGACACCGCCGCCTTCTGGCAGTTGATCGGCTATTTTGGCGGGATTGCCGCCGTGGCGATTCTCGGCGCGGTATACCGCCTGTACCTGACCCAGATGCTGACCATTCGCTGGCGTGCCTGGCTCACCGAAAAGCACTTCGCACGGTGGCTCGCCGACAAGAACTACTACCAGCTGGAGCAGGGCGGTTACACCGATAACCCAGACCAGCGAATATCCGAAGACCTCAATAACTTCACCTCGAACACGTTGGGCCTGGGCCTGGGTCTGCTGCGCAATATCGTCAGCCTGGTGTCCTTCTCGATTATTTTGTGGGGCGTTTCCGGCAGCATCGAGGTGTTTGGCTTTACCATCCCGGGTTACATGTTCTGGTGTGCGCTGGTCTACGCCGGGATCGGCAGTTGGATAACCCACTTGATCGGCCGTCGCTTGATCGGCCTGAGCAACCAACAGCAACGCTTCGAAGCGGACCTGCGTTTCTCCATGGTGCGCGTGCGCGAGAATGCCGAGAGCATCGCCCTGTATAACGGCGAGCCGAATGAAAACCAGCGCTTGAGCGCACGTTTCGGCAAGGTCTGGCGCAACTTCTGGGACATTATGAAAGTGTCCAAGCGCCTGACCTTCTTCACCGCCGGGTATGAACAGATCGCAACCATCTTTCCCTTCATCGTCGCTGCGCCGCGCTATTTCGCCGGCAAGATCGAACTGGGTGAGCTGATGCAAATCAACTCGGCGTTCGGCAATGTGCAGGGCAACTTCAGCTGGTTTATCAGCGCTTACGCTGACCTCGCCAGCTGGCGCGCGACCAGTGATCGTCTGCTCAGCTTCCACCAGGCCATGAGTGAAAACGAGCAGCGTGCCCCGGCCATTGATGTGCGCCCGGAAGGCGAGCGTCTGGTGGTGAAAGACTTGGGCATGGACTTGGCCGACGGTCGCCACTTGCTGACCGATGGCGACATGACCGTGGAGCCGGGCGAGCGTGTGATGCTCAGCGGGCGTTCCGGCAGCGGTAAAAGTACCTTGCTGCGCGCCATGGGGCACTTGTGGCCGGCGGGCCACGGCAGCATCCGCCTGCCGGCGGCGCGTTACCTGTTCCTGCCGCAGAAACCGTATCTGCCGATTGGCACCCTGAAGGCCGCGCTGAGTTATCCACAGGCCGACAGCGTCTACCCGCCGGAACGTTATGCACAGGTGCTCGAAACCTGCCGCTTGCCGCACTTGGTCGGCCGTCTGGACGAAGCCAACCACTGGCAACGCATGCTCTCGCCGGGTGAGCAGCAACGCCTGGCGTTTGCCCGCGCGCTGTTGTTTGCACCGCAATGGCTGTACATGGACGAAGCCACCTCGGCGATGGATGAAGAGGATGAGGCAACGTTGTACCAAGCCTTGATCGATGAGTTGCCGGGGCTGAGCATCGTCAGCGTCGGCCATCGCAGCAGCCTCAAGCGCTTCCATGGGCGGCATGTGCGGATCGAGGGTGGGCGTCTTCAGGAGCAACTCGTCTCCTGAGGCCGAACTCGATCAATGTGGGAGCCGGGCTTGCCCGCGATGGCGGTGTAAGCTGGCACACCGCGATCGCAGGCAAGCCAGCTCCCACATTTGATCGGTGTTGGCTGATGAAGTGAGTGCCCAACAAAAAGCCCGGCTGATCATCGATCAGCCGGGCTTTTTTTATTGCTTGAAAATGACTTACTTCTTCAAGCCGTAATGCTCATCCAGCATGCCCGGGGCGTTCGGCGTTTTTGGCGCGTAGTCCCGTGGTGGCTCCTGGTTTTCCCGCGGTGGGGTCAGGCGCTCCCGCGCAGTTTGCGGGGCATCGGAATGCAACGCAGCCAGCAGGCGCTGACGGGTGATGTCGTCGAGGGCCAGGCGGTTGGCGCCATCGGCGAGGTGATCCTGTACTTCCTGGTAGCTCTGGGTGAGCTTCTTGACCAGGGTCGCGGTGCTGTTGAAGTGGGTAACAACCTCGTTCTGATAACTGTCAAAACGTTCCTGAATGTCATCCAACTGACGCTGCGTGCGGTTAGGCGCGGCATTCGGCAGCAGACGGGCAACCAGGAATCCAATGGCGACACCGGCAACCAAGGCGAGAGTCGGCAACAACCAAACTAAGAGCGAGTGTTCCACGAGTCCTTCCTCTATAAACGGCTTTGCTTTACGTTAACGGCTCAAACCTGCGCTGTATACCGCGATTAAGCTCGCAATGATGCCATGCACAGACTTTTAGCTAGACGAGTCGACCCTTTGAGAGGTCACGGAGTTCATTCCTTGCTCATGCGTGAAACCCCCGTTTTGATCGATGGCCCGGTTGGCCAATTGGAAGCCCTGTACCTTGATCACCCCGAGCCACGTGGCCTGGCGCTGATCTGCCACCCTAACCCGGTGCAGGGCGGGACCATGCTCAATAAAGTTGTCTCGACCCTGCAACGCACCGCCCGCGATGCCGGTTTGATTACTTTACGTTTCAATTACCGTGGCGTCGGTGCCAGCGCCGGTACACACGATATGGCCGCCGGTGAAGTGGACGATGCCGAAGCGGCTGCCACCTGGCTGCGGGAAAAACACCCCGACCTGCCGATCACCCTGCTCGGTTTTTCCTTTGGCGGTTACGTGGCCGCCAGCCTCGGCGGCCGTTTGGAAGCCAAGGGTGAAAAGCTCGCAAACCTGTTCATGGTTGCCGCCGCCGTGATGCGCCTGCGCGATACCGACCTGCTGCCCCAAGGCTGCCCATTGACCCTGATCCAGCCGGAAACCGACGAAGTGGTCGACCCGCAGCTGGTCTACGACTGGTCTGGCGCCTTGAAACGCCCCCATGAGCTGCTGAAAGTGGCAGAATGCGGTCACTTTTTTCATGGCAAGCTGACCGATCTCAAGGATCTGGTGCTGCCGCGCCTCTCGAATTGATAGCAGTCTGATAAGCGATTACCCATGACGACTCGTACCCGTATCCTCACCGGCATCACCACCACCGGCACGCCGCACCTGGGCAACTACGCTGGCGCGATCCGCCCGGCGATCCTTGCCAGCCAAGACGCGAATGCCGACTCCTTCTACTTCCTGGCCGACTACCACGCCTTGATCAAGTGCGATGACCCGCAGCGCATCCAGCGCTCGCGTATGGAAATCGCCGCGACCTGGCTGGCCGGTGGCCTGGATGTGAACCGGGTGACTTTCTATCGCCAGTCCGACATCCCGGAAATTCCCGAGCTGACCTGGCTGCTGACCTGCGTCGCCGCCAAGGGCCTGCTCAACCGCGCCCATGCCTACAAGGCCTCGGTGGACAAGAACGTGGAAACCGGTGAAGACCCGGACGCGGGCATCACCATGGGCCTGTACAGCTACCCGGTACTGATGGCGGCGGACATCCTGATGTTCAACGCACACAAAGTGCCGGTCGGTCGCGACCAGATCCAGCACGTGGAAATGGCCCGCGACATCGGCCAGCGTTTCAACCACCTGTTTGGCAACGGTAAAGAATTCTTCACCATGCCCGAGGCGTTGATCGAAGAAAGCGTCGCCACCTTGCCGGGCCTGGATGGCCGCAAGATGTCGAAAAGCTACGACAACACCATCCCGTTGTTCACCAGCGCCAAGGACATGAAAGACGCCATCTCGCGGATCGTCACCGATTCCCGCGCGCCCGGCGAAGCCAAAGACCCGGACAACTCGCACCTGTTCACCCTGTTCCAGGCGTTTGCCACCAAGGCCCAGGAAGAAGAGTTCCGCGCTGAGTTGTTGCAAGGTTTGGGCTGGGGCGAGGCGAAGAGCCGTCTGTTCCAACTGCTCGACAGCCAACTGGGTGAGGCGCGCGAGCGTTATCACCAGTTGATGTCGCGCCCTTCGGACATGGAAGACCTGCTGCTGATCGGCGCCAAGAAGGCCCGTGCCGTAGCGGCGCCGTTCCTGGCCGAGCTGCGTGAGGCGGTGGGCCTGCGTTCATTCGTCAATGAGGCTGCGGCGCCGGTGGCGACCAAGAAGAAAACCGCCAAAACCGCGCGCTTTGTGAGCTTTCGCGAAGACGACGGCAGTTTCCGCTTCCGCTTGCTGGCGGCCGATGGCGAGCAACTGCTGCTGTCGCGCAACTTTGCCGACGGCAAAGCGGCCGGTGCGGTAACCAAGCAATTGCAAAGTGGTGACGCGCTGGACGTGCGAACTGAAGTGCTGAGCTTCAGCGTGTGGCTGGACGGCGCTGCTGTGGCCGACAGTGCGACCTTCGCCGATATGGCATCGCGTGATGCTGCCATCGAAGCCCTGCGCGTCGCGTTGACCCCCATCGAGGATTAACCCGACCAAGGGTTGATTGCCATTCTTCAGGGCCGTCGTTACAGTGACGGCCCGTTTTTGTTGCCTTGCTAACGAAATTATGACGCCCCTAGAACGATATCAAGCTGATCTGAAACGTCCTGAATTCTTCCATGACGCTGCCCAGGAAACTGCGGTGCGTCATTTGCAGCGCCTGTACGACGACCTGGTCGCGGCCTCGCAAAGCAAGCCAGGGATGTTCAGCAAGCTGTTTGGCAAGAAAGACCACACGCCGGTCAAGGGCTTGTACTTCTGGGGTGGCGTGGGCCGCGGCAAGACTTACCTGGTCGACACCTTCTTTGAAGCGCTGCCGTTCAAGGAAAAGGTACGTACGCACTTCCACCGCTTCATGAAGCGCGTGCACGAAGAAATGAAGACCTTGCCGGGCGAGAAAAACCCGCTGACCATCATCGCCAAGCGCTTCTCCGACGAAGCGCGGGTGATCTGCTTCGATGAGTTCTTCGTCTCCGACATCACCGATGCCATGATCCTCGGCACCCTGATGGAAGAGCTGTTCAAGAACGGCGTGACCTTGGTTGCCACCTCGAACATCGTGCCCGACGGCTTGTACAAGGACGGCCTGCAACGCGCGCGCTTCCTGCCGGCCATCGCGCTGATCAAGCAGAACACCGAGATCGTCAACGTCGACAGCGGCGTCGACTACCGCCTGCGTCACCTTGAGCAGGCCGAGCTGTTCCACTTCCCGCTGAACGAAGCGGCGCACGAAAGCCTGAAAAAAAGCTTCCGTGCGCTCACGCCGGAATGCACCCAGGCGGTGGAAAACGACAAGTTGATGATCGAGAACCGCGAAATCATCGCGCTGCGCACCTGCGATGACGTGGCCTGGTTCGAATTCCGCCAACTGTGCGACGGCCCGCGCAGCCAGAACGACTACATCGAACTGGGCAAGATCTTTCACGCGGTGATTTTGAGCGGCGTGGAGCAGATGAGCGTCACCACCGACGACATCGCGCGCCGGTTTATCAACATGGTCGACGAGTTTTACGACCGCAACGTCAAGCTGATCATCTCGGCGGAAGTCGAACTCAAGGACCTCTACACCGGCGGTCGCTTGAACTTTGAATTCCAGCGCACGTTGAGCCGCTTGTTGGAAATGCAGTCCCACGAGTTCCTGTCGCGTGGGCATAAGCCGTAAGCGGTGTGATTGATATAAAAGGCCCGCAGCGATTGCGGGCCTTTTTATTTTGGGTGTTGGTTAAAAAGTGATCTGGTCTTCAGTGGGCGGCGCCGGTTTTACGAGCGTCTTTATGTCACCCTCCACCTTGTAGATCGCGCCGTCCGCCCCCTTAACAAATTCGGGCGCCGCTTCCTCTTCCTTCTTTTTTCGATCCTTTTTTAACTGTTCAGTCTCATTTTCCTTGGATGTAATTGCGCCTGTCTCGTTCGGCTGTACAGCCGACCTGAAAGAGCTGCTTCCTATGGATGACATGATTGAGTCTCCGTCCTAGTTTGAGCCAAGTGAATTTAGAAAAAGCCCTTCGTGATCCGCAGCGCAGTTCGGCAGAAATAGGCGACTTTGTCCTCGCTTAAAATGCCAGAGGTCCTGGGCGTTGCGGGTTCGTCTTCGTCCTGTCTAGCTGTAGGAATTGGAGGTCTTGCAGGCAGGTATTGCTTAAGGCCTTGGTTAAGGCTGCATGGGGTTTTCAGTTCGACCCTGCACCATTGCGGTATGGCAGGGTCGTTTGCATCGTCAGGGGCTGTATCTACGCGGCTTGCTGAAATTGCTGCCGGTACTGGTTTGGCGACAACTCCGTGTGCTGGCGGAACAACCGCGCAAAGAAGCTCGCATCGTCGTAACCCACCTCATAACTGATGGTCTTGATGCTCTTGCGGCTGCCCGAAAGCAAGCCCTTGGCGGTCTCGATGCGCAGGCGTTGCAGGTAATGCAGCGGCTTGTCACCCGTCGCTGTCTGGAAGCGGCGCATAAAGTTGCGAATGCTCATACCGTGTTCCCGGGCGACGTCTTCGAAGCGGAACTTGTCGGCAAAATGCTCTTCGAGCCAGTGCTGGATCTGCAGGATGATCACGTCTTGGTGCAGCTTCTGCCCACCAAACCCGATGCGCCCCGGCGCGTAGCTGCGCTGCACTTCGTAAAGAATATCGCGGGCCACGGCTTGGGCGATGTTGGCGCCGCAGAAACGTTCGATCAAGTAGATGTAGAGGTCGCACGCCGAGGTGGTGCCACCGGCGCAATACAGGTTGTCGGCGTCGGTCAGGTGCTTGTCCTGGTTGAGCTGCACCTTGGGGAAGCGTTCGCTGAAGGCATTGAAGAAGCGCCAGTAAGTGGTCGCCTCCTTGCCATCCAACAGCCCGGCTTCAGCGAGCCAGAACACCCCGGTGGCTTCGCCGCAGAGCACGGCGCCACGGGCGTGTTGCTGGCGCAGCCAAGGCATCACTTGCGGGTAGCGCGTGCACAGCGCGTCGAAGTCATCCCAGAAGGCCGGTAAGACGATGATGTCGGCGTCTTCCAGGCCGCCGTCCACCGGCATGATCACATCACTGAAGCTGCGCACCGATTGCCCGTCGGGGCTGACCAGGCGCGTTTCAAACGCTGGGGTCAGGCCCAGGCCTTGTTGCTTGCCATACCGCAGGCTGGCGAGATGGAAGAAATCCTTGGCTTGCATGAGGGTTGAAGCGAATACCCGATCAATGGCCAAAATGCTGACGCGCCGCAGGGGCGTGGAGATTTGGTTAGACATAATTTCATTTATTCTTATAGGGGAAAGTGGTCACCAGACGGCTGGATCGTCTTATTTTTTGTCGCATGTGTCCAGTGTCCCGTGACGCCTTCGCGGCTTAGTCTCTGTGGTCTGGTCTTTGTCCGACAATCCCCACAGGTGACCCATGATCCCCAGAACCTTGTTCAGCTCGGAGCACGAACTCTTCCGCGAGAGCGTGCGCACCTTCCTCGAAAAACACGCTGCGCCGTTCCATGGGCAATGGGAGAAACAGGGCTACATCGACCGTGATCTGTGGAGCAAGGCAGGGGAGGCGGGCATGCTCTGCTCCCACTTGCCGGAGGAATATGGCGGCCTGGGCGCGGACTTTCTCTACAGCGCGGTAGTGATCGAGGAGATCAGCCGCCTTGGTTTGACCGGCATCGGTTTCTCGCTGCATTCGGACATCGTCGCGCCGTACATCCTGCATTACGGCAGTGAAGCGCTGAAACACAAATACCTGCCCAAATTGATCTCTGGCGAGATGGTCACGGCCATCGCCATGACCGAGCCGGGGGCCGGTTCCGACTTGCAGGGCGTTAAGACCACCGCCGTGTTGGAGGGCGATGAGTACGTGATCAACGGCTCCAAGACCTTTATCACCAACGGCTTTCTCGCCGAGTTGGTGATCGTGGTGGCCAAGACCGATCCCAAGGCCGGTGCGAAGGGCACCAGCCTGTTTCTGGTGGAAGCCGATACGCCGGGCTTCGACAAGGGCAAGCGCCTGGAGAAGGTAGGCATGAAGGCTCAGGACACGTCGGAGTTGTTCTTCCAGGACGTGCGCGTGCCCAAGGAAAATCTGTTGGGTCAGGCGGGCATGGGCTTCGCGTATTTGATGCAGGAGTTGCCCCAGGAGCGTCTGACCGTGGCGATTGGCGCGCTGTCGTCGGCCGAGGCGGCGCTGCAGTGGACCTTGGAATACACCCGCGAGCGCAAGGCGTTCGGCAAGGCGATTGCCGATTTCCAGAACACCCGGTTCAAGCTCGCGGAGATGGCGACTGAGATTCAGATTGGCCGTGTGTTCGTCGACAGGTGCATGGCGTTGCACCTGGAGGGCAAGCTGGACGTGCCTACGGCGGCGATGGCCAAGTATTGGGCCACGGACCTGCAGTGCAAGGTGCTCGATGAGTGCGTGCAGTTGCACGGCGGCTGCGGCTACATGTGGGAATACCCGATTGCGCGGGCCTGGGCGGATGCGCGGGTGCAGCGGATTTATGCGGGGACCAATGAGATCATGAAGGAGATTATCGCGCGGGCGCTTTGAAGGTTTTGTAGTGCTGCGTAAGGCTCTATCGCAGGCAAGCCAGCGCCCACATTTGACTGTGTTCACAGTTCAAAATGTGGGAGCCGGGCTTGCCCGCGATGGGGTTTAGGGATCAATCAAGGCGCGGGGTTCGGATGATCCTTCTGAATCGCCTCAATCCCTTCGAGCACTTCCTTCGACAGCTTCAGGTCAGCACTGGCAATGTTGCTGTCCAGCTGTTCCAGTGTCGTGGCACCAATAATGTTGCTGGTCACAAACGGCTGTTGCGTCACAAAGGCCAGGGCCATCTGTGCCGGGTCCAGACCCTGTTCCCGCGCCAGCGCCACATAACGGCTGCATGCCGCTTCCGACTGCGGGTTGAAGTAACGGCTGAAGCGGCTGTATTCGGTCAGGCGAGCCTTTGCCGGGCGTGCGCCACCTTCGTACTTACCGCTGAGCATGCCGAACGCCAGCGGCGAGTAGGCCAGTAGGCCGCACTGCTCACGCATGGCGACTTCCGCCAGGCCCACTTCAAAGCTGCGGTTGAGCAGGTTGTAGGGGTTCTGGATCGACACCGCGCGTGTCCAGCCACGGGCTTCGGCCAGGGCCAGGAATTTCATAGTGCCCCACGGGGTTTCGTTGGACAGGCCGATGTGGCGGATCTTGCCGGCCTTGACTTGTTCGTCCAGCGCTTCGAGGGTTTCTTCCAGCGGGGTCAGGTCGTCTTCGTCTTTGTGCTTGTAGCTCAGTTGGCCGAAGAAGTTGGTGCTGCGTTCCGGCCAGTGCAGCTGGTAGAGGTCGATCCAGTCGGTTTGCAGGCGTTTGAGGCTGGCATCCAGGGCGTCGACGATGTGTTTGCGGTTGTGGCGCAGGTGGCCGTTGCGGATGTAGTCGATGGTGTTGCCGGGGCCGGCGATTTTACTGGCGAGGATCCAGTCGGCACGGTCGCCGCGGCTTTTGAAGTAATTACCGATGTAGCGCTCGGTGGTGGCATAGGTGTCGGCCTTGGGCGGCACCGGGTACATTTCTGCCGTGTCGAGGAAGTTGATCCCCGCGGCCTTGGCCCGTTCGATCTGCGCGAAGGCCTCTGCCTCGCTGTTCTGCTCGCCCCAGGTCATGGTGCCCAAGGCTATCGCGCTTACGTTCAGATCGGTGCGGCCCAGCTGTCGATAATCCATCCGGTACTCCTTCGGGGAAAACAATCATAAAAGCAGGTTGAATTTTTTTTCGCAATCTGCATAATTGCCCACCTCTTTCTGCAGTGGAAGTGATGCGCCGCCTGCCGAAGAATCTTGCCGTTGAACGGACGCGCCGACCCGAGCCCCCGATAGCGTCTGTATCCGGCTGCCTTTGACTTGTCAAAGTACGCACTATTCAGTAAGATCCGCCGTCTAATTTACAGGGCGGCCCCTGAGGCTATTAAAGAATGACAACTTTTACTGCAAAACCGGAAACAGTTCAGCGCGACTGGTTTGTCGTCGACGCCGCTGGTCAGACCCTGGGTCGTCTGGCCACTGAAGTCGCCAGCCGTCTGCGTGGCAAGCACAAGCCTGAGTACACCCCTCACGTTGACACCGGTGACTACATCGTGATCATCAACGCTGAGCAGGTACGTGTTACCGGCAACAAAGCGCAAGACAAAATGTACTACCGTCACTCCGGTTTCCCAGGCGGTATCAAGTCTTCCAACTTTGAAGGCCTGATTTCCAAGAAGCCTGAAGCCCCGATCGAAATCGCGGTCAAAGGCATGCTGCCGAAGGGCCCACTGGGTCGCGATATGTTTCGCAAGCTGAAAGTCTATGCGGGCGCTGTACACCCTCATGCTGCTCAGCAGCCCCAAGAACTGAAGTTTTAACGGAATAGTTCATTATGTCGGCGACTCAAAATTACGGCACTGGCCGTCGCAAAACCGCAACCGCACGCGTTTTCCTGCGTCCGGGCACTGGTAACATCTCGATCAACAACCGCACTCTGGAAAACTTCTTCGGTCGCGAAACTGCCCGCATGGTAGTTCGTCAGCCGCTGGAATTGACCGAGACAGTTGAAAAGTTCGACATCTACGTCACCGTTATCGGTGGCGGTGTAAGTGGTCAAGCTGGCGCAATCCGCCACGGTATCACTCGCGCTCTGATGCAGTACGACGAAACCCTGCGTGGCGCTCTGCGCAAAGCTGGCTTCGTAACTCGCGATGCTCGTGAAGTTGAACGTAAGAAAGTCGGTCTGCGTAAAGCGCGTAAGCGTCCGCAGTACTCGAAGCGTTAATTCGCTTTACGTTCCACAAAAACGCCCAACTCCTTACGGAGCTGGGCGTTTTTTATTGCCTACGATTTATGCATAAATTTCGCCGTGACAACTTGCCACATCCGTAGACCCCCTATACTACAAGGCCTGGGGAGGGAGCCTTGGGCAATTCCCTTGTCATACGTGGGGCTTTTCATTACCATTCGGCAAAATTTTTATAAGTAAAGATTCAACACTTAGTAGACGCCTGATTTAACAGGCCAAAAAGCTGATGGGAGAGGACTGAATGAGCAATGACGGCGTGAATGCAGGCCGGCGTCGCTTCTTAGTAGCAGCCACATCCGTGGTGGGTGCTGCAGGAGCGGTGGGGGCTGCGGTCCCGTTCGTGGGGTCATGGTTTCCCAGTGCCAAGGCGAAAGCCGCTGGTGCACCGGTGAGGGTGAATGTCAGCAAGATCGACCCAGGCCAGCAGATGATTGCTGAGTGGCGCGGTCAGCCGGTCTTCATCGTTCGTCGTACTGAGGAAATCTTGGGGAATTTGAAGAAAATCGAAGGTCAGCTGTCTGACCCCGACTCGAAGAATTCCGACCAACCCGCCTACGTCGATAAGGAAATTCGTTCGATCAAGCCAGAGATCCTGCTGCTGATCGGTATCTGCACCCACTTGGGTTGCTCGCCTACTTTCCGCCCCGAAGTTGCTCCAGCAGACCTGGGAAAAGACTGGGTTGGGGGCTATTTCTGCCCTTGCCACGGCTCCCACTACGACCTCGCTGGCCGCGTCTACAAGTCACAACCCGCACCACTGAACCTGCCAGTTCCGCCGCATCATTACGAGACTGACAGTGTCATTGTCATTGGCGTCGACGAGGGGGAGAAAGCCTGATGAGCAAGTTCATGGATTGGGTGGATGCGCGCTTCCCCGCTACCAAAATGTGGGAAGACCATCTCAGCAAATATTACGCGCCAAAAAACTTCAACTTCTTCTACTTCTTCGGCTCCCTGGCGCTGTTGGTGTTGGTCAACCAACTCGTCACCGGCGTCTGGCTGACGATGAGCTACACGCCGTCGGCAGAAGAGGCCTTTGCGTCCGTTGAAGGGATCATGCGCGATGTCGAGTACGGCTCGATCTTGCGTCTATTGCACTCCACCGGCGCTTCAGCGTTCTTTATCGTGGTCTACATGCACATGTTCCGTGGCTTGCTCTACGGTTCGTACCAGAAGCCACGCGAGCTGGTGTGGGTGTTTGGCATGCTGATCTACCTGGCGCTGATGGCCGAAGCCTTCATGGGCTACCTGCTGCCGTGGGGCCAGATGTCGTACTGGGGCGCCCAGGTGATCATCTCGCTGTTTGGTGCGATCCCGGTCATCGGTAACGACCTGACCCAGTGGATCCGCGGTGACTACCTGATCTCCGGCATCACCCTGAACCGCTTCTTCGCCTTGCACGTGGTGGCCTTGCCGATCGTGATTCTGGGCTTGGTGGTGCTGCACATTCTGGCGCTGCACGAAGTGGGTTCGAACAACCCGGATGGCGTGGATATCAAGAAACACAAAGACGAAAACGGTATCCCGCTGGATGGTATTCCGTTCCACCCGTACTACACCGTGAAAGATATTGTCGGCGTGGTCGTGTTCCTGTTCATCTTCTGCTCGATCGTGTTCTTTTTCCCGGAGATGGGCGGTTACTTCCTCGAAAAGCCTAACTTCGAACAGGCCAACGCCTTCAAGACGCCTGAGCACATCGCCCCGGTTTGGTACTTCACACCGTTCTACGCCATCTTGCGGGCGATTCCAGACAAGCTAATGGGCGTAGTTGCCATGGGTGCTTCGATTGCTCTGTTGTTTGTACTGCCTTGGCTCGACCGTAGCCCGGTCAAGTCCATGCGCTACAAGGGCTGGTTGAGCAAGATCTGGCTGTGGGTGTTCTGCATCTGCTTCGTGCTGCTGGGTTGGACGGGCGTCAAGGCGCCGACGCCGCAATTAACGTTGCTGTCGCAGGTCTGCACCTTCCTGTACTTCGCCTACTTCATTCTGATGCCGTTCTACACCCGGCTCGAGAAGACCAAACCGGTTCCGGAAAGGGTGACTGGCTGATGAAAAAGTTATTTGTTGCTTTGATGCTTGCGGCACTGCCGCTACTGTCCTTCGCGGCCGAGCATGGCCCCGAGCTGGAAAAAGTCGATATCGACGTGTCTGACAAGGCCGCCATGCAGGACGGGCTGCGTACCTTCAGCAACTACTGCATGGGCTGCCACAGCGCCAAGTTTCAGCGCTACGAGCGTGTCGCCGATGACCTGGGCATCCCCCATGACGTGATGCTCAGCCACGCGGTGTTCACCGGCGCGAAGATCGGCGACCACATGAGCATCGGCATGCAACCGGCTGATGCCAAGGCCTGGTTCGGGGCTGCACCGCCCGACCTGACCCTGGTGGCCCGTGTTCGCGGCACCGATTGGCTCTATGGTTACCTGAAATCCTTCTACGAAGACCCGGCGCGCCCTTATGGCGTCAACAACAAAGTCTTCCCGAACGTCGGTATGCCTAACGTTCTGGTCGGCCTGCAGGGTCGCCAAGTGGTAGGATGCAAGCAGGTTCAGGTCGTCGAAGACGGCAAGAAGCAATATGATCCGTTGACCGGTACGCCTTTGACTCATGAAGCGTGCGATCAACTGACCATCGTGCCCAAGACTGGCGCGCTGAACGAAGAGCAGTTTGACGAGAAGGTCAAGAATCTGGTGACCTTCCTGGCCTACTCGGCCAACCCGGTCAAACTGGAACATCAGCGCATCGGTACCTATGTATTGCTGTACCTGGCTTTCTTCTTTGTTTTCGCCTATCTGCTCAAACGCGAATACTGGAAGGATGTGCATTGATCCAACTGTAAGCAATTGCTGTTAATCTTGCGCGCCCAGCGGCATCTCTGAACACGTAGCGCTCTGGTTGAACCAGGCACTGCAGAGATGCTCTCTGGGCGCGCTCGTTTTTGAGCTTTCGATAATTTCAACAAGCGAGGAGGACCGCCATGGGCGTGACCAACCGGTTGGCCTGTTACTCCGACCCCGCCGACCACTATTCCCACCGAGTACGCATCGTGCTCGCAGAGAAGGGTGTCAGCGCCGAGATCATCAGTGTGGAGGTGGGTCGTCATCCGCCGAAACTGATCGAAGTGAACCCTTACGGCAGCTTGCCCACCCTGGTCGATCGTGACCTGGCGTTGTGGGAGTCAACCGTGGTGATGGAATACCTGGATGAGCGTTACCCGCATCCACCTTTGCTGCCGGTCTACCCGGTGGCGCGTGCCAACAGCCGCCTGCTGATCCATCGGATTCAGCGTGACTGGTGCGGGCTGGTGGATTTGATTCTGGATACACGCAGTAAAGAAGCCGCTCGAGTGCAGGCGCGCAAGGAATTGCGTGAGAGCCTGACCGGTGTTTCGCCGCTGTTCGCCGACAAACCTTTTTTCCTCAGCGAGGAACAAAGCTTGGTGGATTGCTGCCTATTACCCATACTCTGGCGCTTGCCGATCCTGGGCATTGAACTGCCACGGCCGGCCAAGCCGTTGCTTGATTACATGGAGCGCCAGTTTGCGCGTGAGGCTTTCCAGGCGAGTCTGTCTGGCGTCGAACGCGATATGCGCTAAGGCTTAAGGAGCCGCTGATGAACTCCAGTCGACCCTACTTGGTCCGCGCGCTCTATGAGTGGATTGTGGACAACGATTGCACCCCGCACATGTTGGTCAACTCTGAATTCCCCAAGGTTGATGTGCCGCAGGGTTTCGCCAGTGATGGGCAGATCGTGCTGAACGTATCACCCAGTGCTGTGCGCCACCTGCATATGGACAATGAAGCTGTCAGCTTCGAAGGGCGTTTCG
This sequence comes from Pseudomonas sp. D47, assembly GCF_045447305.1. Classification (NCBI taxonomy): domain Bacteria; kingdom Pseudomonadati; phylum Pseudomonadota; class Gammaproteobacteria; order Pseudomonadales; family Pseudomonadaceae; genus Pseudomonas; species Pseudomonas sp. D47. The sequence continues at coordinate 69,915 of NZ_JBJGXU010000009.1, forward strand.
GCGGTGTGCCGCATACGCTGTTCGTGCCGATTGGTGCCATCCTCGGGATCTATGCCCGGGAAAATGGCCAGGGCATGGTGTTCGATCTGGAGTCGCCTTTCGAGGACGACGAAGCGATCGAAGGCGAAGGCGGTGATGATGTGCCACCACCAGACTCCGAGCCTCCGCGTCCAAGCGGCCGGCCGAGCCTGAAAGTGGTGAAGTAAGCGGCTTTCACCCTAGGGTGAGCCTGAAAAATGCCTCGACTTGTGTCGGGGCATTTTTTTGCGCGAAGGATGTGGGTGAAAGTCGCGACCGGACGGTGATCGTACAACCGCCATGGGCTATGATGCGGGCTCAAGTTCGCCGAGAAAGATGGATTCATCATGGAAAATGCCAACACCGCCCCTCGTCTTCCCCGCAAGCGCCGCAGCCTTGCCCAGGAATTGGTCACGGTGTTGTCCGAGCAGATTCGCGACGGCCAACTCAAACGCGGCGACAAGTTGCCTACCGAATCCGCAATCATGGAAGCCCATGGGGTCAGCCGCACCGTGGTGCGTGAAGCCATCTCGCGTTTGCAGGCGGCGGGGCAGGTGGAAACCCGCCACGGTATCGGCACTTTTGTATTGGACACGCCAAGCCCCAGCGGCTTCCGGATTGACCCGGCCACGGTGGTGACGCTGCGTGATGTGCTGGCGATTCTGGAGCTGCGTATCAGCCTGGAAGTGGAGTCCGCCGGCCTCGCGGCCTTACGTCGTAGCGACGAACAGCTGGCCGCCATGCGTGCTGCCCTCGACGCCTTGAATGAAAGCGCCGCCCACGCTGGCGATGCTGTCGCGTCAGACTTCGCGTTCCACCTGGAAATTGCGCTGTCCACTGGCAATCGCTACTTCACCGACATCATGACTCACCTGGGCACCAGCATCATTCCGCGTACCCGCTTGAATTCAGCGCGCCTGGCCCATGATGACCAGCAGCACTACATGGGCCGCCTGAGCCGCGAACACGAAGAGATTTATGAGGCGATTGCTCGCCAGGATTCGGACGCGGCACGCGCGGCCATGCGCCTGCATCTGACTAACAGCCGCGAACGGCTGCGCCATGCCCATGAAGAGGCACAAGCGCAGCGCTGATCTAGTGTGGGAGCTGGCTTGCCTGCGATAGCATCACTTCGGTCTGTCTGACAGGTCGAGTCGCCCGCATCGCAGGCAAGCCAGCTTCCACAGTGATCATTCCCACGCAGAGCGTGGGAATGATCAAACCTACTTAGCTCGCAGGTTGGTTTGGCTTGTAGTCCTTGAGCAGCAGGTACGTACTCCAACCCCACCAATCATTGGTCCAGTGCTTGTCGTTCAGGTCATTCACGTCCTTGCGGCGCAGCACCTTGTTGCCTTCCATCTTGAACAGCGGCGAAAAGTTATTCGCCGGGTTCTGCGCCGCGTTCAAATCCGGCACATACAGCGGCGCCTTGAAGTTGGCCGGGGAGGGCGCGACACCGCTGATAAAGGTCTCGAAGATTTCATCTGCCGACGCCTGCACCGCACGTTTGACCATCGCCCGATTGTCCGCGTCGATGGCATCGAAGTAGCGTTTATCCCCATAGGCATGCCATTGATCACCCTTGGCGTTGCGCACCTTGAGCCCAAACTTGCTGTCTTCATCGTGCATGAAGCGGCTGATCAGCGAGCCCAGTTCCCCTGGCGTCACCACGGCCGCCAATTGTTTACGCGGCACGCGCAGGTGGCCGGCGGAAAACAGGTCGGTCAAAAAATGATCAGCAAAGCTGTTCATGGCATAGGCCAATTCCAGTGCCTGGTCGGTGCCGGTTTGATGCGCCACCACCGTCTGTTGCAGCGCCGCCGTATGGCCGGCCAGATAGGCTGACAGTGCCCACTCGCCAAAGTGGTCGGCGTTGTCTGCCGCCAATTTCAGATAGCGCCCCAGCGGAATCAAGGCCGACACCGCACTGCCACCGCCGGTGATGCGGTTCCATTCCTCGGACAACGTATCACCCAGCGCGTCATACGCTTCATGGGGTTGTTTGCCGTCCTTGATCGCCTGCTTGACCGCGTTGATCTCCTTTTGCATCACCGCGAGGATTTTCCCGGCTTCTGCCCGTGAGGCTGGCAGCACAGCCAACGAATTGAACGCAGCGCTAAAGCGTTGCACACGCTCGGCGGGGGAGGCGCCATCGCTGATGGGCTGGCCGGGAATGCCATAGAAGTCACCGCCCAGGGCGATCACCTGGCCGTAGGTCAGTGCCAGCCCGTTGGGCAAGTGCAGCTCGACTTGGTGCGCTGGAATCGCCGGGGCGTCCTTGACGAAACGCAGCAGGGTTTCATCGCCGATAGCAGTGTGTTCACCGCCTTCGAAGCGCAGGGCCGGTGGGATTTTTTCGGGTGCTGCGAGTTCAAGATCTGACATGTTAGCTCCTTGCTATGTCGTAGGAATCTTCCTTAATAACTGTATGTATATACAGTTGTGTCGAGCATAGAGGAAAAAAGTCCTACGTCAAGAAGCCACGTTTAAACACTTAGCCGCAGATGAGGCCCGATGAATTGCAGTTGACGAATAGTTTTATAGTTGTACGATGACGTACGACATCGCCACAACCAACAACAACCTTTCGACAGAAAGTCTTCGCCCAGGGTGTTCGAATAATGAATCCACAAGAACTGAAGTCCATCCTCTCCCACGGTCTGTTGTCTTTCCCCGTGACCGATTTCAATGCGCAGGGTGACTTCCACCAGGCTGGCTACATCAAGCGTCTGGAATGGCTGGCCCCTTACGGCGCCACCGCCTTGTTCGCCGCCGGCGGCACCGGTGAGTTTTTCTCCCTGGCTGCCAGCGAATATTCCCAAGTGGTGAAGACCGCTGTTGATACCTGCGCCACCAGCGTGCCGATCCTTGCCGGCGTCGGTGGTTCGACCCGCCAAGCCATCGAGTACGCCCAGGAAGCCGAGCGCCTGGGCGCCAAAGGCTTGCTGCTGCTGCCGCATTACCTGACCGAAGCCAGCCAGGACGGGGTTGCCGCTCACGTAGAAGCGGTGTGCAAATCGGTCAAGATCGGTGTGGTGGTCTACAACCGCAACGTCTGCCGCCTGACCGCGCCTTTGTTGGAACGCCTGGCTGAGCGCTGCCCTAACCTGATCGGCTACAAAGACGGCCTGGGTGACATCGAGTTGATGGTGTCGATCCGCCGTCGTCTTGGCGACCGTTTCAGCTACCTCGGCGGCCTGCCGACTGCAGAGGTTTACGCCGCTGCCTACAAGGCCTTGGGCGTGCCGGTGTACTCCTCGGCGGTGTTTAACTTCATCCCGAAAACCGCGATGGACTTCTACCACGCGATTGCCAAAGACGATCACGCCACCGTCGGCAAGATCATCGACAACTTCTTTCTGCCTTACCTCGATATCCGCAACCGTAAGGCCGGGTATGCCGTGAGCATCGTCAAGGCCGGTGCAAAAATCGCCGGCTACGACGCAGGCCCGGTGCGCACGCCGCTGACGGACCTGCTGCCGGAAGAATATGAAGCCCTGGCCGCGCTGATCGACAAGCAAGGTCCGCAGTAACTTATCAACAAGGCCGCTGAGAGATCAGCGGCCTTTTGCGTCAGGAGAAGATGTGTGTCCCAAGCCAAACGTTTTGAAAACTACATCAACGGCGAGTGGGTGGCCGGTGCCGACTACTGCAACAACATCAACCCGTCGGAGTTGTCCGATGTTATTGGCGAATACGCCAAGGCTGACGTAGCCCAAGTCAACGCTGCCATCGACGCCGCCCGTGCCGCTTTCCCGGCTTGGTCGACCTCCGGCATCCAGGCTCGCCACGATGCCCTGGATAAAGTCGGCAGCGAAATCCTTGCCCGCCGTGAAGAACTCGGCACCCTGCTGGCCCGGGAAGAGGGCAAGACCCTGCCCGAAGCCATCGGCGAAGTGACCCGCGCCGGTAACATCTTCAAGTTCTTCGCCGGTGAATGCCTGCGCCTGTCTGGTGACTACGTGCCGTCGGTGCGCCCGGGCGTCAACGTTGAAGTGACCCGCGAAGCCTTGGGTGTGGTCGGCTTGATCACCCCGTGGAACTTCCCGATTGCAATCCCCGCCTGGAAAATCGCTCCGGCCCTGGCCTACGGCAACTGCGTAGTGATCAAGCCGGCCGAATGGGTGCCCGGCTGCGCCTGGGCCCTGGCCGAAATCATCTCCCGCGCCGGCTTCCCCGCCGGTGTGTTCAACCTGGTGATGGGCAGCGGCCGTGTGGTGGGTGACGTGCTGGTCAACAGCCCGAAAGTCGACGGCATCAGCTTTACCGGCTCGGTCGGCGTGGGGCGTCAGATCGCCGTCAGTTGCGTATCGCGCCAGGCCAAAGTGCAGTTGGAAATGGGCGGCAAAAACCCACAGGTCATCCTCGATGACGCCGACCTCAAGCAGGCCGTCGAGCTCTCGGTACAGAGCGCGTTCTACTCCACCGGTCAGCGTTGCACCGCCTCAAGCCGTTTGATTGTTACTGCCGGTATCCACGACCAGTTCGTCGCGGCCATGGCCGAGCGCATGAAGTCGATCAAAGTTGGCCACGCGCTGAAAAGCGGCACCGACATCGGCCCGGTGGTTTCCCAGGCCCAGTTGGACCAGGACATGAAGTACATCGACATCGGCCAAAGCGAAGGCGCGCGACTGGTCAGCGGTGGTGGCTTGGTGACCTGCGACACCGAAGGTTACTACTTGGCGCCGACGTTGTTTGCCGACAGCGAAGCCGCCATGCGCATCAGCCGTGAAGAGATCTTCGGCCCAGTGGCCAACGTGGTGCGCGTAGCGGATTACGAGGCGGCGCTGGCCATGGCCAACGACACCGAGTTCGGCCTGTCGGCGGGCATTGCCACCACCTCGCTGAAGTACGCCAACCACTTCAAGCGCCACTCCCAGGCCGGGATGGTGATGGTCAACCTGCCGACCGCCGGGGTGGACTACCACGTGCCGTTCGGTGGCCGTAAGGGCTCGTCTTATGGTTCGCGCGAGCAGGGTCGCTATGCGCAAGAGTTCTACACCGTGGTGAAGACCAGCTACATCGGTTCGTAGGAAACGCCCCGGTAGGCACCGGCTTGTGTGGGCGCTGGCTTGCCTGCGATGCAGTCACCTTGGTGCTTCAATGAGACCGAGGCGATGCTATCGCAGGCAAGCCAGCTTCCACAGAAAGCGGCTCCTGCAGTTAAAACAGAAATGATTACCCGCAAAAAAAATAATTAGTGGGAGTACTTCTTCATGCAAGCGACCAAGCCGACCCGCGTCCGCTATTTGATCCTGCTCATGCTGTTTGTGGTGACCACGATCAACTACGCCGACCGGGCAACTATCGCCATCGCCGGTTCCAGCCTGCAAAAAGACCTCGGCATCGACGCGGTCACCCTCGGTTACATCTTCTCCGCATTCGGTTGGGCCTACGTGGCCGGGCAAATTCCCGGTGGCTGGCTGCTGGACCGGTTCGGCTCGAAAAAAATCTATGCCCTGAGCATCTTCACCTGGTCGCTGTTCACCGTGCTGCAAGGCTATGTGGGTGAATTCGGGGTCTCCACCGCCATCGTCGCGTTGTTCATGCTGCGCTTTTTGGTGGGCCTGGCTGAGGCGCCGTCGTTTCCTGGAAATGCCCGCATTGTTGCGGCGTGGTTTCCTACGGCTGAACGCGGCACGGCCTCGGCAATTTTCAACTCGGCGCAGTACTTCGCTACGGTGCTGTTTGCACCGCTGATGGGCTGGATCGTCTATACCTTCGGCTGGCAGCACGTGTTTATCGTGATGGGCAGCATCGGCATCCTGTTCTCGCTGATCTGGCTGAAACTTATCCACAGCCCGCGCCAGCACCCGATGATCAACGCGGCCGAACTCAAGTACATCGCTGAGAACGGTGCGATGGTCGACATGGATCAAGACAAGGCCAAGGGCCAGAAAATCGACGGCCCGAAGTGGGATTACATCCGCCAGTTGCTGACCAATCGCATGATGCTCGGCGTGTACCTGGGCCAGTACTGCATCAACGGCATCACCTATTTCTTCCTGACCCGGTTCCCGGTGTACCTGGTGCAGGAGCGTGGCATGACCATTCTCAAGGCCGGCTTCATTGCTTCGCTGCCGGCGGTCTGCGGGTTTATCGGCGGGGTATTGGGTGGGTTGATTTCCGATTACCTGCTGCGCAAGGGCCATTCCCTGACGTTCGCGCGCAAGGCGCCGATCATTGGTGGGTTGCTGGTGTCGTCCAGCATCGTGGCGTGCAACTACGTGGATATCGAATGGATGGTGGTGGGCTTCATGGCCTTGGCCTTCTTCGGTAAAGGCGTTGGCGCACTCGGTTGGGCGGTGGTGTCTGACACCTCGCCGAAACAAATCGCCGGGCTCAGTGGCGGCCTGTTCAATATGTTTGGCAACCTGGCGTCGATCAGCACGCCGATCGTGATTGGTTACATCATCGCCACCACCGGCTCGTTCAAGTGGGCCTTGGTGTTCGTCGGCGCTAACGCGCTGCTGGCGGTATTCAGCTACCTGGTGATCGTCGGCCCGATCAAGCGTGTGGTGCTCAAAGAGCCGCCCAGCAAAGGGCCAGAGCTGACCCAACTTACCGAAGCGCATTCCTGAGGGGCGATGTAATGCAGTTGATTGAACATGCCGACTCGCCGCGCTCGATCCGTTTGCACGCGCGCGACAACGTGGTGATCGTGGTCAACGACCAGGGCGTACCGGCGGGCACCGAGTTCCCGGACGGCCTGGTGACCGTGGATTTCATCCCACAGAGCCACAAGGTGACCCTGGAAGACATCCCCGAAGGCGGTCAGATTATTCGCTACGGCCAGACCATTGGTTACGCCCTGGCGCCGATTCCACGCGGCAGTTGGGTGCAGGAAGACCAACTGCGCATGCCCACCGCGCCACCGTTGGACAGCCTGCCGCTGTCCACGGAAGTGCCGCAAGCCCAGGCGCCGTTGGAAGGCTTCACGTTTGAGGGTTACCGCAACGCCGACGGCACCGTGGGCACGCGCAATATCCTGGGCATCACCACCACGGTGCAGTGCGTCACCGGCGTGCTGGACCATGCGGTCAAACGCATCAAGGAGGAGTTGCTGCCCAAGTACCCGAACGTCGATGACGTGGTGGCGCTGACCCATAGCTACGGCTGCGGCGTGGCGATCACTGCGACGGATGCGTATATCCCGATCCGCACCGTGCGCAACCTGGCGCGCAACCCTAACCTGGGCGGCGAAGCGCTGGTGATCAGCTTGGGCTGCGAGAAACTGCAGGCCGGGCAGGTGATGCACGACAACGACAGCTCCGTCGACCTGAGCGAGCCGTGGCTGTATCGGCTGCAGGATTCCAGCCATGGGTTTACCGAGATGATCGAGCAGATCATGGCGCTGGCCGAGGTGCGCTTGAAGAAACTCGACCAGCGCCGCCGCGAAACCGTGCCAGCGTCGGAGTTGATCCTGGGCATGCAGTGCGGTGGCAGTGATGCGTTTTCCGGCATCACCGCCAACCCCGCGCTGGGCTACGCCTCGGACCTGCTGCTGCGGGCTGGGGCTACGGTAATGTTTTCCGAAGTCACTGAAGTGCGTGATGCGATTTACCTGCTGACGTCGCGCGCTGAAAGCAAAGAAGTTGCCCTAGCCCTTGTAAGAGAAATGGACTGGTACGACCGTTACCTGGCCAAAGGCGAGGCGGATCGCAGCGCCAACACCACGCCGGGTAACAAGAAGGGCGGGTTGTCGAATATTGTCGAGAAGTCTCTGGGCTCCATCGTCAAATCCGGCAGCAGCGCGATCAATGGCGTGCTCGGCCCGGGCGAGCGTTTCAAGCGCAAAGGCCTGATCTTTTGCGCCACGCCGGCCAGTGACTTTGTGTGCGGCACCTTGCAATTGGCGGCTGGGATGAACCTGCATGTGTTCACCACCGGGCGTGGCACGCCGTACGGGCTGGCGATGGCGCCGGTGGTGAAGGTTTCCACGCGTACGGAATTGGCGCAGCGCTGGCCGGACCTGATCGATATCGACGCCGGACGCATCGCCACCGGGCGTGCGAGCATTGAGGCATTGGGCTGGGAGTTGTTCCACTTCTACCTGGATGTGGCCAGCGGCAGGAAGCAGACGTGGGCGGAGCAGCATAAGCTGCATAACGACATCACCTTGTTCAACCCGGCGCCCATTACCTGAGACCTACCCGGACGTTGTGGGAGCAGGCAAGCCAGCTCCCACATTTGATCGGTGTTGCCCGGACGAACCGGGCCGCATGGCTTATCATTAGCCACCTGACGACACCCACCAAGGTTCTCCCCGGCATGCTGGCTATCTTCCTCACCACCCTTACCATCACCGCGCCGGTGTTTGCCATGCTGTTCCTCGGTGTGCTGCTCAAGCGCATCAACTGGATCAACGACAACTTTATCCACACCGCGTCGTCACTGGTGTTTAACGTCACCATGCCGGCGCTGCTGTTTCTGGGCATCCTGCATGCCGACCTGCACTCGGCGCTCAAGCCGGGGCTGCTGATCTATTTCGCCGTTGCCACGTTGCTCAGCTTTGCCCTGGCCTGGGGTTGGGCGCTTTATCGTTGCCCGCGTGAAGACCGCGGCATCTACACCCAGGGCGCGTTTCGCGGCAATAACGGCGTGATCGGCCTGGCCCTGGCGGCCAGCATGTACGGCGACTATGGCATTTCCCTCGGCGCGATCCTCGCCGCGCTGGTGATCCTGTTCTACAACACGCTGTCGACCATCGTGCTGGCGGTGTACAGCCCGGTGATCAAGTCCGACCCGTGGAGCATCTTCAAAAGTGTGGTGGCCAACCCGCTGATCATCAGCGTGATTGCCGCCGCACCGTTCGCGATCTTCAAGATCGGTCTGCCGGGGTGGCTGGAGTCGTCCGGCCAGTACCTGGCGGACATGACCTTGCCGCTGGCGTTGATCTGCATCGGCGGCACTTTGTCGTTGGCGGCCTTGCGCAAAAGCGGGAGCATGGCGTTGAGTGCCAGCCTGGTGAAGATGATCGGCCTGCCGCTCTTCGCGACGCTGGGCGCATGGCTGCTGGGCTTTCGGGGGCCGGAACTGGGGATTTTGTTTCTGTATTTTGGCGCGCCGACGGCGGCAGCGAGTTTTGTCATGGCCCGCGCGGCCGAGGGTAATCATGAGCTGGCGGCGGCGATTATTGTGATTACTACCTTGATGGCGGCGGTGACCACCAATATCGGGATTTTTGTGTTGCAGGCGGGTGGTTGGATCTGAAGGTTGTGGTGGGGTTGAAGGCCAATCGCAGGCAAGCCAGCTCCCACATTCGACCGCATGCTCATGCTGCAACTCGGTCAAGTGTGGGAGCTGGCTTGTCGGGTCGCCGCGCCGCTGCGATAGCTATCTAACAGTCACTGCTTATCTGCCTGATACGCCTCAATCACTTCCTGAGCCGCCCGAAACGCATCAATCGCCGCCGGCACGCCCGCGTACACCGCGCAATGCAGCAGCGCTTCGCGAATCTCCTCCACCGTACACCCATTGTTCAGCGCGCCACGCACGTGGCCCTTGAGTTCCTGCGGGCACTTGAGGGCGGTAAGGGCGGCGAGCGTGATCAGGCTGCGCGTCTTCAGCGGCAGGCCTTCGCGGTTCCACACGCTGCCCCATGCGTGGTCGTTGACGAAATCCTGCAGCGGCTGGGTGAACGCGGTGGCGTTGCCCAAGGCGCGGTCGACGAACACATCGCCCATGACCTGGCGGCGCATTTCAACCCCGGTTTTTTTCTGATCGGTCATTGCGGTTCCCTCTTGTGTTGGCGGCGCCAGGCTTGCAGCGAGGTGAACAACAGGAAGGCCACCAGCGCTGGCAGGACGTAATACAGCATCAATTGTTCAAGCTGGGTGGCCAGCGGCATGCCAAAGGTGAACGACACCACATGCAGCCCATACACCAGGTACAGGCCCAGGAACACCAGGCCTTCGGCACGGGTGACCCGGTAGCCGGTATAAAACACTGGCAGGCACAACACAATCACGCCGAGCATCACCGGCAGGTCGAAGTCGAGGGCGTTGGGTGACACCGACAGTGGCGAGGGGGCCACCAGCGCGGTAAACCCAAGCACTCCAAGCAGATTGAACAGGTTGCTGCCGATCACGTTGCCCACGGCAATCTCCCGCTCGCCGCGCAGCGCGGCAATCAGCGAGGTCGCCAGGCACGGCAGCGAAGTGCCGACACCGATCAGCGTCAGGCCGATGATGCGCTCCGACAGGCCCAGATCGCTGGCTACATCCACTGCCGCACCCAGCAGCAAATGCCCGGCCAGTACCAGGATCAACAGCCCGCCGAGCATCAGCAACGCGCTGCTCAGCCAGGGCGCCCTGGCCACCGTATCCAGCGTGCGTGGGCGGCGCGAATGGCGGGTCTGGTAGTGCAGCACGCCGAGGTAGGCAACCAAAGCAAGCAGCAGCAACAGGCCGTCGAACGGTGTCAGTGTTTCATTGGCCGCCAGGGTAAACACCAGCAAGCCGGCGAAAATCATTACGGGGATGTCCAGGCGCACCAGTTGCCGCGAGACCCGCAGCGGAATGATCAACGCAGCCAGGCCCAGGGTGACGAGGATGTTGAAGATACTGCTGCCGATCACGCTGCCCACAGCGATATCGGTATTGCCGGCCAAGGTGGCTTGCAGGCTCACGGTCATCTGCGGCGCGCTACTGCCGAAGGCGACGATGCTCAAGCCGATAATCAACGGCCGCACCTTGAGGCTGGCTGCCAGGCGCACGGCGGCGCGCACCAGGATTTCGGCGCCGACGATCAGCAGCACCAGGCCGCTGATCAGTTCGATCAGGCTCCAGGGCGAGAGGGCAGTTAATGCGGAAATGGCCAAAGCTCCCTTGATTTAGTTGCTCATGGCTTGCACGCGAACCCGTGCAGTGCCGCTGCTCAGCATACCGAGTTGTTCGGCAGCCTTGCGTGAAACGTCGATCAGGCGCCCACGGGTATGCGGGCCGCGGTCGTTGATGCGCAGCACCACGGACCTGTCGTTGTCGAGGTTGGTCACCTTGACCTGAGTGCCGAAGGGCAGGCGCCGATGGGCGGCGGTCAGGGCGTTCTGGTTGAAGGGTTCACCACTGGCGGTTCTGTTGCCATGGTGCTTGGCGCCGTAATACGAGGCGGTGCCGGTTTCGTCGTAGCCGTTGGGGTCGATGAGGCCGCTGGCGCAACCGGCCAACAGAGAGAACAGGGCCAGGAGGCCGAGTAGACGCTTCATTTTTAGGAAATCCCCAATTAAATGTGGGAGCTGGCTTGCCTGCGATACAGGCACCTCGGTATTTCAGTTGCACCGAGGCGATGCTATCGCAGGCAAGCCAGCTCCCACACAAGCCCGCTCCCACAAGGGGTCCGAGTTGGGCATGAAAGCCCACCCGGACCATTTCACCGCGATCAGCCTTCGAGCTTGCTTTTCAGCAGTTCGTTCACTTGTTGCGGGTTGGCCTTGCCTTTGGAGGCTTTCATCGCCTGGCCGACAAAGAAGCCGAACATCTTGCCGCGCTTGGCTTCGTCTGCCGCACGGTATTGCTCGACCTGTTCGGCGTTGGCCGCCAGCATCTCATCGAGTACGGCCGAAATCGCGCCGCTGTCGGTGACTTGCTTGAGGCCGCGCTTCTCGATGATTTCGTCCGCACTGTCTTCGCCGCTGGCCATCGCTTCAAACACGGTCTTGGCGATTTTGCCGGAGATGGTGTTGTCCTTGATGCGCAGCAGCATGCCGCCCAGTTGCTCGGCGGTAACAGGCGCATCGTCGATTTCCAGGCCCTGTTTGTTCAACAGGCTGCCCAGCTCAACCATTACCCAGTTGGCCGCCAGTTTGGCGTCGCCGGCGATGCTCACGACTTTTTCGAAGTAGTTGGCTTGCTCACGGCTGGACGCCAACACGCTGGCATCGTAGACCGACAAGCCGAACTGCGCCTGGAAGCGCTCGCGTTTCTGCTGCGGCAATTCCGGCAGGGTGGCGCGGATGTCATTGAGGAACGAGTCCTCAAGCACCACCGGCAACAGGTCCGGGTCGGGGAAGTAACGGTAGTCGTTGGCTTCCTCTTTGCTGCGCATGGCGCGGGTTTCGTCTTTGTTCGGATCGTACAGGCGCGTTTGCTGGATCACCCTGCCGCCGTCTTCGATCAGCTCGATCTGGCGACGCACTTCGCTGTTGATCGCCTTTTCGATGAAGCGGAACGAGTTGACGTTCTTGATCTCGCAGCGGGTGCCGAACTCGACCTGGCCTTTTGGCCGGATCGACACGTTGCAGTCGCAACGCAGCGAGCCTTCGGCCATGTTGCCATCGCAGATGCCCAGGTAGCGCACCAGCGCGTGGATCGTCTTGACGTAGGCCACGGCTTCCTTGGTGCTGCGCATGTCCGGCTCGGACACGATTTCCAGCAACGGCGTGCCGGCGCGGTTCAGGTCGATACCGGTGGCACCTGGGAATTCTTCGTGCAGGCTCTTGCCGGCGTCTTCTTCCAAGTGCGCGCGGGTCACGCCGACACGTTTGATGGTGCCGTCTTCCAGCGGTATGTCCAGGTAGCCCTTGCCGACGATCGGCAGCTCCATCTGGCTGATCTGGTAGCCCTTGGGCAGGTCCGGGTAGAAGTAGTTCTTGCGCGCGAACACGTTGTGCTGGCCGATCTCGGCGTCAATCGCCAGGCCGAACATCACCGCCATGCGCACCGCTTCCTGGTTCAGCACCGGCAATACGCCGGGCATGCCCAGGTCAACCAGGCTGGCCTGGGTGTTGGGTTCTGCACCGAACGTGGTGGCGCTACCGGAGAAAATCTTCGATTGGGTGGCGAGCTGGGTATGAATCTCCAGCCCGATCACAACTTCCCATTGCATAGTGTTCTCCTCAGAAGCCGGTAGGGGTGCGAGTGTGCCAGTCGGTGTTCAACTGGTACTGGTGCGCCACATTGAGCAGGCGGCCTTCCTGGAAATACGGGGCGAGCAATTGCACGCCGACCGGCAGGCCATCGACGAAGCCGGCGGGCATGGACAAGCCCGGCAAGCCCGCGAGGTTGGCGGTAATGGTGTACAGGTCTTCCAGGTACTCGGCGATCGGGTCGCCGGTCTTGGCGCCGATCTTCCAGGCCGGGTTTGGCGTGGTTGGGCCGAGGATCACATCGACTTCTTCAAAGGCCGCCATGAAGTCGTTCTTGATCAGGCGACGGATTTTTTGCGCCTTGAGGTAGTACGCGTCGTAGTAGCCGGCCGACAGGGCGTAGGCACCGACCATGATCCGGCGTTGTACTTCGCTGCCGAAGCCTTCGCCACGCGAGCGTTTGTACAGGTCGGTGAGGTCTTTCGGGTTTTCGCAGCGATAGCCGAAACGTACGCCGTCGAAACGCGACAGGTTCGAGGAGGCTTCAGCCGGGGCGATCACGTAGTACGCAGGAATCGCGTGCTGGTTGTTCGGCAGGCTGATTTCCTTGATCACGGCGCCGAGCTTTTCCAGTTCCTTGACGCTGTTGTGGACCAGCTCGGCGATACGCGGGTCGAGGCCGGCGCTGAAATACTCTTTCGGCACGCCGATGCGCAGGCCTTTGATCGACGTATTCAGGCTGGCGCTGTAGTCCGGCACGGGCTCATCGATGCTGGTGGAGTCCTGTTTATCGAACCCTGCCATACCTTGTAACAATATTGCGCAGTCTTCGGCAGTGCGTGCCAATGGGCCGCCCTGATCGAGGCTGGAGGCGTAGGCGATCATGCCCCAACGGGAAACGCGACCGTAGGTCGGCTTCAAACCAGTGAGGTTGGTGAACGCGGCGGGCTGGCGGATCGAGCCACCGGTGTCGGTCGCGGTAGCCGCCGGCAGGAAGCGCGCGGCAACGGCCGCCGCCGAACCACCCGACGAGCCGCCTGGCACGTGTTCCAAGTTCCACGGGTTTTTCACCGCGCCGTAGTAGCTCGACTCGTTGGCCGAACCCATGGCGAACTCGTCCATGTTGGTCTTGCCCAGGGTCACGGCCCCGGCGGCAGCCAGCTTGGACACCACGGTGGCGTCGTAGGGCGCTTTAAAGTTGTCGAGCATCTTCGAGCCGCAGCTGGTGCGAATGCCCTGGGTGCAGAACAGGTCTTTGTGGGCGATCGGTGCGCCCAGCAGTGCGCCATTCTCACCATTGGCGCGACGCACATCGGCGGCCTTGGCCTGGCTCAGGGCCAGTTCTTCGGTGAGGCTGATGAAGCTGTTGACCTTGGGATCGTGCTCGGCGATGCGCGCAAGCAGGGTCTTGGTCAGCTCTTCGGAAGAAAACTTTTTGTCGGCGAGACCGCGGGCGATCTCGGCCAGAGTCATGTGATGCATTGCAGGCTCTTTCCCTTTAGTCGATGACTTTCGGAACCAGGTACAGGCCGTTTTCGACCGCTGGCGCGATGGACTGGTAGGCCTCGCGATTATTACGCTCGGTCACAACGTCTGCGCGCAGGCGCTGGCTGGCTTCCAGTGGGTGAGCCAGGGGCTCGATGCCGTCGGTATTGACGGCCTGCATTTGGTCGACCAGCCCGAGAATGCTGTTCAGGGCTGCGGTGGTCTGTGGAAGATCGGCTTCAACCAGGTCCAAGTGGGCCAGGTGAGCGATTTTTTCCACGTCGGAGCGTTCAAGCGCCATGGGATTCTCCAGTGGAAAACAGAACGGAGGGCGTCCGTGTGTTAGATTGTCGGAACACTACCGCATTTCTACGGTCATAAGGCCGCGATTGTGGGGGTTGGTGCACAGAAAGTCGGCCAATTTAGCACATTGGCGCCTTGCCCAAAATCCCTGTCGTTGTTAGAGTTTGCCGCACTTTTTTACCCACGCGTTGCCTAGGGTCCTTTCCCCATGTTCAAGAAACTGCGTGGCATGTTTTCCAGCGATCTTTCCATTGACCTGGGCACTGCCAACACCCTTATTTACGTGCGCGAGCGCGGTATCGTTCTGAATGAGCCATCGGTTGTGGCCATTCGGACCCATGGTAATCAGAAAAGTGTCGTTGCCGTTGGCACCGAGGCCAAGCGTATGCTCGGCCGAACACCAGGCAATATTGCTGCCATTCGTCCGATGAAAGATGGCGTGATCGCCGACTTCAGCGTCTGCGAGAAGATGCTGCAGTACTTCATCAATAAGGTTCACGAAAACAGCTTTCTGCAGCCCAGCCCTCGTGTGCTGATCTGCGTTCCGTGCAAGTCCACCCAGGTTGAGCGTCGTGCCATCCGTGAATCGGCCCTTGGCGCCGGTGCCCGTGAAGTGTTCCTGATCGAAGAGCCAATGGCTGCTGCGATCGGTGCTGGCCTGCCGGTTGAAGAAGCGCGCGGTTCGATGGTGGTGGATATCGGTGGTGGTACCACTGAAATCGCCCTGATCTCCCTGAACGGTGTGGTGTATGCCGAATCCGTGCGTGTAGGCGGCGACCGCTTCGACGAAGCGATCATCACTTATGTACGTCGTAACTACGGCAGCCTGATCGGCGAATCCACCGCCGAGCGCATCAAGCAGGAAATCGGCACCGCTTACCCGGGCGGCGAAGTTCGCGAGGTTGATGTTCGCGGTCGCAACCTGGCCGAAGGCGTTCCACGTGCTTTCACCCTGAACTCCAATGAAGTGCTGGAAGCTCTGCAAGAGTCCCTGGCCACCATCGTTCAGGCCGTGAAGAGCGCACTGGAGCAATCGCCTCCGGAACTGGCTTCCGATATCGCCGAGCGTGGCCTGGTGCTGACCGGTGGTGGCGCCTTGCTGCGCGACCTCGACAAGCTGCTGGCTCAGGAAACCGGTCTGCCGGTGATCGTCGCCGAAGACCCGCTGACCTGCGTCGCCCGTGGCGGTGGCCGTGCACTGGAAATGATGGATAAACACACCATGGACCTGCTCTCCAGCGAATAAGATCGCTTGGATGGTTCATGCTTCGCCCGCAGGCAGCACTTTGCAGTGCTGCCTGTTGGCGTTTATCTTCTTCAATCTGCATCCAGGCCGGTTTGATGCCGTATGAATAAAGAGAACATTTGCCTGGGAGGAGCGGATTATTAAACCGCTTTTCGCCAAAGGCCCCTCATTGGGCGTGCGCTTATTGGTGCTGGTCGTGCTTTCGGTCGCGCTGATGGTGGTCGATGCCCGCTTTGCACTGCTCAAGCCCGTGCGCAGCCAGATGTCGCTGGTGTTGATGCAGACTTACTGGATCACCGACCTGCCGCAACGTCTCTACCAGGGCGTGGCCAGCCAATTCGGCAGCCGCACTGAGCTGGTCGCCGAGAACGAAAAACTCAAGACTGAAAACCTGCTGTTGCAGGGGCGCATGCAAAAGCTGGCGGCCCTCACCGAGCAGAACGTTCGGCTGCGTGAGTTGCTCAATTCCTCCGCACTGGTCAACGAGAAGGTGGAAGTGGCCGAGTTGATCGGCATGGACCCTAACCCGTTTACCCACCGCATCATCATCAACAAAGGTGAGCGCGACGGTGTGGTCCTCGGCCAGCCGGTGCTTGATGCCCGTGGCCTGATGGGGCAGGTGGTCGAGTTGATGCCCTACACCTCGCGTGTATTGTTGTTGACGGACACGACTCACAGCATCCCCGTGCAGGTGAACCGTAACGGCTTGCGCGCCATTGCCAGCGGCACCGGTAACCCGGAGCGTCTGGAGTTGCGTCATGTGGCGGACACTGCCGACATCAAGGAAGGCGACCTGCTGGTCAGCTCCGGCTTGGGCCAGCGCTTCCCGGCGGGTTACCCAGTGGCGACGGTCAAGGAAGTGATCCACGATTCCGGCCAGCCCTTCGCCATTGTACGTGCCGTGCCGACTGCCGCCTTGAACCGCAGCCGTTACCTGCTGCTGGTCTTCAGCGACAACCGCACGCCGGAAGAGCGTGCCAACGACGCCGCTCAGGCGCAGGAAGCGGAAGACAAGCAGAACGGCGCTGCGCCGACCATTCCTGCCACGGTGCCAAAACCTGCGTTCGTGGGGCCACCAGCCCCTGTGGCCGCCCCGGCAGCGCCAGTGGCAACGCCAGTCAAACCTGCGGCCCACAACGCTCGCCCGGCCAAACCGGCTGCGGCCAAGCCACCCGCGACGACGCCAACTGCTGCAACTCCGGCGGTTAAACCGCCTGCTGCTACCACCCCGGCAGCCCGGCCAGCGGCCGCAGCCCCGGCCACCACACGGCAGAGGGAGGAATAATGGCCGGTACTCATTCGCACAATGGCTGGATCGTCTGGCTGACCTTCGCCGTCGGCCTGCTGCTCAGCGTTTCGCCGTTACCGCAATTCATGGAAGTCCTGCGTCCTTTATGGCTGGCCCTGCTGCTGGCGTTCTGGTCGCTGACCTTGCCGCATAAAGTCGGAATGGTCACCGCAATGTGCCTGGGCTTGGCGGAAGACGTGCTCTATGGCACTTTGCTCGGTCAGAATGCGTTGATCCTGACCCTGATTACTTTTCTGGTGCTGTCGTTGCAGCAGCGCTTGCGCATGTTCCCGATGTGGCAGCAGTGCCTGGTGATCCTGGTGATCTTCGGCCTGGCGCAGTTGGTGCAACTGTGGCTCAGCGCCTTGACCGGTAACCGCCAGCCAACCCTGGCGTTGGTGCTGCCTGCGCTGGTCAGTGCATTGCTGTGGCCATGGGTCAGTTTTGGTCTGCGTGGGTTACTTCGTCGCTATAAAATCAATTGAATGGATTGCGAGGCTCTGCCTGGTTATCGAACCCTACAGGGAGAGTCTGCAATGAATTTGCTTTATCTGGCCTCGGGTTCCCCAAGGCGGCGTGAACTGCTGACCCAGATCGGTGTGCCCTTCACCGTGGTCAGCGCCGCCATTGATGAAACGCCTCTTACAAACGAATCTGCTGTTGCCTACGTCGAGCGCCTTGCGCGCGGCAAGGCCACGGCGGGTTTTGCTGCGCTTGAAAAAACGGCGGGCGCCTGCGTTTTAGGCGCCGACACGGCTGTGATCGTGGAGGGTCATATCCTCGGCAAACCGATGGATCAAGCGGATGCCTTGGCCATGTTGATGGCTTTGGCAGGGCGTGAACATGAAGTGCTCACGGCCATTGCGCTCACCGACGGCGAGCGCTGCGAAACCCGATGTGTAAGCAGTCGCGTACTGTTTCGCGGGATTTCTGTCGAGGAGGCTACGACCTACTGGCACAGTGGCGAACCTCAGGACAAAGCTGGCGGCTATGCTATCCAAGGGCTCGGGTCGGTGTTTGTCGCCGGGCTCAATGGCAGTTACTCCGCCGTGGTTGGCCTGCCGGTGTGCGAAACCGCGCAACTGCTCGAGCAATTCGGCATACCCTGTTGGCAAAACCTTACCGCGCGCTGAACGCCTTACTTGCGCGCCAAGCCTTAAGCGATCGGTCACTATTGTGAAAACGCCTGAACGAGACCCAGCCATGAGTGAAGAGATTCTGATCAATATCACGCCGATGGAATCGCGCGTGGCGGTGGTAGAGAACGGTGTTCTGCAAGAAGTGCACGTCGAGCGCACGCAGAAGCGCGGCATTGTCGGCAATATTTATAAAGGCAAAGTGGTGCGCGTGTTGCCGGGGATGCAGGCTGCATTCGTCGATATCGGCCTGGACCGCGCCGCGTTCATCCATGCTTCGGAAATCTCCCTGCGCGAAGGCCCTGCGGTCGAAAGCATCAGTGCGTTGGTGCACGAAGGGCAGAGCCTGGTGGTGCAAGTCACCAAGGACCCCATCGGTTCCAAGGGCGCGCGGTTGACGACTCAGTTGTCGATTCCTTCGCGTTACCTGGTGTACATGCCGCGTACTGCTCACGTCGGCATTTCCTTGAAGATCGAAGACGAAGCCGAGCGCGAGCGCCTGAAAAAGGTGGTCAGCGACTGCGTGGCTGCCGAGGGCATCAAGGAAGCGGGTGGCTTCATCCTGCGCACCGCCGCAGAAGGCGCCGGCGCCGATGAAATCCTTATGGACATCCGTTACCTGCGACGCCTCTGGGATCAGATCGGCGCGCAGATCAAAACCATCGGCGCACCCAGCGTCATCTATGAAGACTTGGGCCTGGCCCTGCGCACCCTGCGCGATCTGGTCAGCCCGAAGATCGAGAAAATTCGCATCGACTCGCGGGAAACCTTCCAGCGCACCACGCAGTTTGTCGCCGAACTGATGCCTGAAATTGCCGATCGCCTGGAACATTACCCTGGTGAACGGCCGATTTTTGACCTGTATGGCGTCGAAGACGAAATCCAGAAAGCCTTGGAACGCAAGGTGCCGCTCAAGTCCGGCGGCTATCTGGTGGTGGACCCGGCGGAAGCCATGACCACCATCGACGTCAACACCGGTGCGTTCGTGGGGCATCGCAACCTTGAAGAGACCATCTTCAAGACCAACCTCGAAGCGGCTACCGCGATTGCCCGCCAGATGCGCCTGCGCAACCTGGGCGGCATCATCATCATCGACTTCATCGACATGGAAGACGAAGAGCATCAGCGTCAGGTGCTGCGTACCCTCGAGAAGCAGCTGGAGCGCGATCACGCCAAGACCAATATCATCGGCATCACCGAGCTTGGCCTGGTGCAGATGACCCGCAAGCGTACCCGCGAAAGCCTCGAACAAGTGCTCTGCGAGCCTTGCAGCAGCTGCCAGGGGCGGGGCAAGTTGAAGACCCCGGAAACGGTTTGCTACGAGATTTTCCGCGAAATCTTACGGGAGGCGCGTGCCTATCAGGCCGAAGGTTATAGAGTGCTCGCCAACCAGAAAGTGGTCGATCGGTTGCTGGACGAGGAGTCTGGTAACGTCGCCGAATTGGAAGGTTTTATCGGGCGCACCATTCGCTTCCAGGTCGAAACCATGTATTCACAGGAACAATACGACGTGGTGCTGCTCTGATCCCCAATCGCTTTCTTTCTTCGAGACCGGCAGACCTTGATCTGCCGTCCGCTAATTGCCTTGAGGGTCGCCTGACATGGAGCGTCTGAAACGCTTTTTTGCCGCTTTGACCCGCTGGGGCCTGGGCTTGTGCGCCTTGTTGCTGGTACTGGCGGCGGTGTACGTGAGCCTGGGTCGTGAACTCACCCCGTTGGTGGCCGAATACCGCGCCGAAATCGAAGCCAAGACCCAGGCCGCGGTGGATATGCCTGTGCGCATCGGTAGCCTGGAAGGGCGCTGGAGCGGTTTCGCACCGATATTGCTGGCCCACGATGTGATGGTCGGCGAGGGCAGCAGTGCCTTGCGCCTGGACCAGGTTGAAGTGGTACCGGCTATCTGGGCCAGCCTGATGGCGCGCGAGGTGCGCATTGCCCACCTGGAAGTCAGCGGGTTGCAGTTGAGCGTCAAGGAAGACAAGGACGGCCACTGGGCGCTGCAAGGCCTGCCGGTACAAGATGATCAGCCGCTGGACCCGGAGCAGTTGCTGACACGCATGCAGATGGTCAAGCGCGTGTCGGTGCTCGATAGCCAGGTCACGCTGCAACCGTTCGCTCAGGCGCCGCTGACCCTGACATACGTGGGCCTTAGCCTGCACACCGGCGCCACGCGCCAACGCCTCGACGCCCGCCTGACCTTGCCGGACGGCCAGCCACTGGCCGTGAGCCTGCGCACGCGTATCCGCGCGAGCGAATGGAAAGACGCGCAAGTCCAGGCCTACCTGAGCCTTCCCCAGAGCGACTGGGCCAAATGGATCCCGGCCAAGCTGACCCAGCAATGGAAGCTTTCGCAATTCAAGGCGGGCGGTGAGTTCTGGCTCGACTGGGCCAAGGGTACCGTGCAAAATGCCGTGGTGCGCCTCAACTCGCCTCAGGTGAAGGGCAGCTACGCTGACCGCAAACCGGTGCATATCGAAAACCTTGCCCTCACGGCTTACCTGCAACGCAGTGATACCGGCCTTAAAGTGCTGTTTGATTCGCTGGCGATGAACATCGGTGAGACGCGCTGGGAATCACGCCTGCAATTGCAACAGAGCCTGGCCACCGATACCGCTCTGGAAGTCTGGAAGCTGCAGGCCGACCGCCTCGACCTGACCCCGATCACGCCGCTGCTGAATGCTTTGGCGCCCTTGCCGGAAGGCGTTGCCAAGACCATTGAACACCTGAAGGCCACTGGCGTGCTGCGTAACGTGCTGGTGGATTTGCGTCCCCAGGACACCACTGACCAAAAGGTCAGCTTTGCCGCCAACCTTGAGCGTATCGGCTTTAATGCCTACTTCGGCGCACCGGCTGCGCGGAACGTGTCCGGCAGCATCAGCGGCGACCTGGGCCACGGCGAGTTGCGCATGGACAGCAAGGACTTTTCCTTGCACTTGGACCCGATCTTCGCCAAGCCATGGCAGTACATCCAGGCCAATGCGCGCCTGACATGGAAGCTGGATAAGGAAGGTTTCACCCTGATCGCACCGTACATCAAAGTGCTGGGCGAAGAGGGCAAGGTCGCTGCGGACTTCCTGATTCGCCTGCATTTCGACCACAGCCAGGAAGACTACATGGACCTGCGGGTCGGCATGGTCGATGGCGACGGGCGCTTCACGGCCAAGTATTTGCCGGCCGTGTTAAGCCCGTCCTTGGATGAGTGGCTGCGCACGGCGATTCTCAAAGGCGCGGTTGACGAAGGTTTCTTCCAGTACCAAGGCTCGCTGAACCACGACGCGCTGCCGGCTGCACGCAATATCAGCTTGTTCTTCAAGGTGCATGATGCCGAACTGGCGTTCCAGCCGGGTTGGCCGCACGTAAGTAAGGTCAATGGCGAAGTGTTTGTCGAGGAGAGCGGTGTGCGTATCCTGGCGAGCAAGGGCCAGTTACTCGACACCAAGGTCAAGGACATCTACGTCAATATTCCTCATGCGCCTTCCGGCCAAGACAGCCACCTGCTGATTACCGGTGGGTTTGCTGGCGGCTTGGGCGATGGCTTGAAGATCCTCCAGGAAGCGCCGATAGGCACCGGTTCGACCTTCGCCGGTTGGAAGGGCGAGGGCGACCTGCAAGGCAAACTGGACCTGGACATTGCGCTGGTCAAAGGCGCCGATCCGAAGATCGTGGTGGACTTCCAGACCGACAAGTCCCGCCTGCAATTGGCCGAGCCGACCCTGGACCTGACCCAGCTCAAAGGCAATTTCCGCTTCGACAGCGCCAAAGGCCTGAGTGGCCAGAACATCTCGGCCCAGGCGTTCGACCGGCCGATCACTGCGCAGATTTTTGCCGATGGCAAACCGGGCAAAATCAGTACGCGCGTCAGCGCCAAGGGCCAGGTCACGGTCAAGCGCCTGACGGATTGGTTAAAAGTCAGCCAGCCGCTGCCGGTGTCCGGTGATATCCCTTACCAATTGCAACTGACCCTGGACGGCGCCGACAGCCAACTGATGGTCAGCTCCACCATGAAGGGCGTAGCAGTGGATCTGCCGGCACCGTTTGGCATGCCTGCCAGTCAGGGCCGTGACAGCGTGTTCCGTATGACCTTGCAGGGCGCCGAGCGGCGCTACTGGTTTGATTACGGCGAGCTGGCGAGCTTTACCTTTGCCTCGCCTCCAGACAACTTCAATGACGGTCGTGGGGAATTGTTCCTTGGCGATGGCGCTGCCCTGTTGCCAGCTAGCAAAGGCCTACGTATTCGCGGCGTGCTGTCGGAGCTGGACATCGACCCGTGGAAAAAACTGGTAAACCGCTACGCCGGCAATGATCCGGGCGGCAGTGCCAAGCAACTGCTCAGTGGCGCTGATTTCAAGGTGGGCAAGTTGACTGGCTTCGGTACCCAGTTTGATCGGGTCAACTTGCAACTGGGTCGCAAGCCGGCTGCGTGGGGTTTGCAGTTTGACAGCCAGCAAGCCAAAGGCGCGGTGAACCTGCCGGATGCCAAGGGTGCGCCTATTGCGATCAACTTGCAGTACGTGAAATTGCCGGCGGTGGACCCGACGGTGCAGGCGAATGAGAACGCGCCGGACCCGTTGGCTGATATTGATCCCAAAGACATTCCGGCACTGGATATCGCCATCGATCAATTGTTCCAGGGGCCTGATCTGATAGGTGCCTGGTCGCTGAAGATCCGCCCAACCGCCAAGGGCCTGGCCTTCAACAACCTGGACCTGGGCCTCAAAGGCATGCAGCTCAAGGGTGCCGGTGGTTGGGAAGGCGCGCCGGGTGACAGCAGCAGTTGGTACAAAGGCCGCCTGGATGGCAAGAACATCGCCGATGTGCTCAAGGGCTGGGGCTTTGCGCCGACCGTGACGAGTGAAGACTTCCATCTGGACGTGGACGGTCGCTGGCCGGGTTCGCCAGCCTGGGTCGGGCCCAAGCGTTTCTCCGGTAGCCTGGACGCTGCATTCCGCAAAGGCCAGTTCGTTGAAGTGGAAGGCGGCGCCCAGGCCCTGCGGGTATTTGGTTTGCTCAACTTCAACTCCATCGGTCGCCGTTTGCGCCTGGACTTCTCGGACTTGCTCGGCAAAGGTTTGAGCTATGACCGGGTCAAAGGCTTGCTGGCGGCCAGTAATGGCGTGTTCGTGACCCGTGAGCCGATCACCATGACCGGGCCATCCACTAACCTTGAGCTCAATGGCACGCTGGACCTGGTGGCCGACCGGGTCGACGCCAAGTTGCTGGTCACATTGCCGGTGACCAACAACCTGCCGATTGCCGCATTGATTGTCGGTGCGCCGGCCATTGGTGGCGCGCTGTTCCTGATCGACAAGTTGATCGGCGACCGTGTGTCGCGCTTCGCCAGTGTGCAATACAAGGTGCAAGGTCCATGGAAGGATCCAAAAATCACCTTCGACAAGCCATTTGAAAAACCAAACTGAGAGCCTGTGGAGTAGCATGGCCGCATGCCCTTTACGGAGTGTTGGCCTATGTCCTTTGCGGTAATTCAAATGGTCAGCCAGAGTGACGTCCTGGCCAACCTGGCTCAGGCCCGGCGCTTGCTGGAGCAAGCGGCGGCGGGCGGTGCGAAGCTGGCGGTACTGCCGGAAAACTTCGCCGCCATGGGCCGTCGTGACGTCGCCGACATTGGTCGCGCCGAAGCCTTGGGCGAAGGCCCGATCCTGCCGTGGTTGAAACAGGCCGCCCGCGACCTCACCTTATGGATAGTGGCCGGCACATTGCCGTTGCCGCCTAAGGACCAACCGAACGCCAAATCCAACGCCTGCTCGCTCTTGATCGATGATCGGGGTGAAATCGTCGCCCGTTACGACAAACTGCACCTGTTCGATGTCGACGTGGCGGATGCTCGAGGTCGTTATCGCGAATCCGACGACTATGCTTTCGGTGGCAATGTTGTCGTGGCGGACACGCCGGTGGGGCGCTTGGGCCTGACGGTATGCTACGACTTGCGGTTCCCCGAGTTGTACAGCGAATTGCGTGCGGCGGGGGCTGAATTGATTACCGCGCCCTCGGCCTTTACGGCGGTGACCGGCGCTGCACATTGGGATGTGCTGATTCGTGCGCGAGCCATCGAAACCCAGTGCTACCTGCTGGCAGCCGCCCAAGGCGGCGTACACCCAGGCCCACGGGAAACCTTTGGCCACGCAGCAATTGTCGACCCTTGGGGGCGCGTGCTGACACAACAGGATCAAGGCGAAGCGGTGTTGTTGGCCGAACGCGATAGCAGTGAACAGGCGTCGATACGGGCGCGCATGCCGGTGGTCAACCATCGGCGCTTTTTCTCGCAGGGCGCGCAGCGGCCTGCTTCGGAACGATGAATTTAAGGCCAAACCTATGAGCGAGTTGTTGTCCTCAGTCAGTGAACACCTCCTGGCACCCGGTGGCGTGACCATCGAAAGCTTGCAAACCGTGCTCGGCGATCTGGCCGGGCCAGGTATCGACGCGGCCGACCTGTATTTCCAAGGGCAGATTTCCGAGTCTTGGGCCCTCGAAGACGGCATTGTCAAGGAAGGCAGCTTCAACCTTGATCAAGGTGTGGGCGTGCGCGCGCAATCTGGTGAGAAGACCGGGTTTGCCTACAGCAACGCCATTACCCTTGAAGCCCTGGGCCTGGCGGCGCGTGCGGCACGCTTAATCTCTCGCGCCGGCCAGAACGGCACGGTGCAGGCATTCAGCACCCAGGATGTGGCTCAGTTGTACGCGCCGGATAACCCTCTGGAAGTGATCAGCCGTGCGGAAAAGGTCGACTTGCTCAAGCGTATCGATGCGGCCACCCGTGCCCTCGACCCGCGTATCCAGCAAGTCACCGTGAGCATGGCCGGTGTGTGGGAGCGCATTCTTGTGGCGTCCACCGACGGCGGGTTGGCGGCGGATGTACGGCCGCTGGTGCGGTTCAATGTCAGTGTGATCGTCGAGCAGAACGGTCGCCGCGAGCGCGGTGGCCATGGCGGCGGCGGGCGCACCGACTACCGTTATTTCCTCACTGAAGACCGCGCCATGGGCTACGCCCGCGAAGCGCTGCGCCAGGCACTGGTCAACCTTGAAGCCATTCCGGCGCCAGCCGGTACCTTGCCGGTGGTACTGGGCTCGGGCTGGTCTGGGGTTTTGCTGCACGAAGCGGTGGGCCACGGCCTGGAAGGCGACTTCAACCGCAAGGGCAGTTCCGCCTACAGCGGGCGCATGGGCGAGATGGTCGCGTCCAAGCTGTGCACCATTGTCGATGACGGCACCCTGGCCGGTCGACGTGGTTCGCTGAGCATCGACGACGAAGGCACGCCGACCGAGTGCACCACGCTGATTGAAAACGGTGTGCTCAAGGGTTACATGCAAGACAAGCTCAACGCCCGCCTGATGGGCGTGGCGCGTACTGGTAACGGCCGCCGCGAGTCCTACGCGCACCTGCCGATGCCGCGTATGACCAACACCTACATGCTCGGTGGCGAAAGCGACCCGGCGGAAATCATTGCCTCGGTAAAACGCGGGATCTACTGCGCCAACCTCGGCGGCGGCCAAGTGGACATCACCAGCGGCAAATTTGTGTTCTCCACCAGCGAGGCGTACCTGATCGAAGACGGCAAGATTACCGCGCCGGTCAAAGGGGCAACGTTGATTGGTAACGGGCCAGAAGCCATGAGCAAGGTGTCGATGGTCGGTAACGACCTGTCGCTGGACAGCGGCGTGGGCACGTGCGGTAAAGATGGGCAGTCGGTGCCGGTCGGCGTTGGTCAGCCAACCTTGAAGATTGATGCGATCACCGTGGGTGGCACGGGGTCGTAAAAGGTGGAGCTTCGGGTGGCGCAGAACGCCACCCGGGGAAGAGGATCAGCGCAGGCCGCGTTGAGTCTCGTCCAGCTCACGGATGTACTTGAAAATTTTACGGCTGGTGGCCGGAGCCTTGTTTTGCGCCAGTTCGTGCTGGGCCTGACGGATCAGGGAGCGCAGTTGCTGGCGGTCCGCGTCCGGGTAGTCCAACACGAACTTCTCCAATACAGCGTCATCGCCCGAAATCAGGCGGTCACGCCAACGTTCCAGGTTGTGGAAACGTTCGTTGTATTGGCGAGTGGAGGCATCGAGTTGATCGAGCAGGGTCAGAATGGCGTCAGTGTCCTGATCGCGCATCAGTTTGCCGATAAACATGATGTGCCGTTTACGCGCGATATTCGCGGTGTGCTTAGGTGCATCAGCCAGGGCCCGGCGCATTTCGTCGGTCAGTGGCAGTTTTGCAACCAAGTCAGGCTTGAGCGTTGTAAGGCGCTCGCCAAGGTCAACCAGAGCATGCAGCTCGCGTTTGACCTGGGTTTTGCTTTTCTCCCCATCGAGGGAGT
The DNA here is from genome assembly GCF_045447305.1 of Pseudomonas sp. D47. Lineage (NCBI taxonomy): Bacteria > Pseudomonadati > Pseudomonadota > Gammaproteobacteria > Pseudomonadales > Pseudomonadaceae > Pseudomonas > Pseudomonas sp. D47. The sequence goes on from NZ_JBJGXU010000009.1 coordinate 96,517, forward strand.
CGTCGTAAGAATCAACCATGGTGGCAGTCCGCAAAGAAACGCCGCCATGATAACCAGTCGGGGGCCGCTTGTCCGGCCCGGTCGCTCGATGGCCTTAACCGAAAGCAGAATTTGAGTGGAGAAAACCATGAGTGCAGCCCAAAGCGTCGGTCCGCAAGCGTTACCGGCACTGCAGGAACAAGTCGAGCAGATCCTTGCCGAGGCCAAGCGCCAGGGGGCCAGCGCCTGTGAAGTGGCGGTGTCGCTGGAGCAGGGGCTGTCGACGTCGGTGCGCCAGCGGGAAGTGGAAACCGTCGAATTCAATCGCGACCAGGGTTTTGGTATCACCTTGTATGTAGGGCAGCGCAAGGGCTCGGCGAGTACGTCGGCCAGCGGGCCCGAAGCGATTCGCGAGACGGTCGCCGCTGCGTTGGCGATTGCCAAGCACACCTCCGAAGATGAAAGCTCAGGCTTGGCTGACAAGGCACTGATGGCCAAGGACTTGAAGGATTTCGATCTGTTTCACACTTGGGACATCACGCCTGAACAGGCTATCGAGCAGGCGCTGATCTGCGAAGCGGCAGCGTTTGATGCTGATCCTCGCATCAAGAATGCTGACGGCACCACCTTGAGTACCCATCAGGGCTGCCGCGTGTATGGCAACAGCCACGGGTTTATCGGTGGTTACGCCTCCACTCGCCATAGCTTGAGCTGTGTGATGATTGCCGAGGCCGATGGCCAGATGCAGCGTGATTACTGGTATGACGTGAGCCGCCAAGGCGAATTGCTGGCTGACCCGGTCAGCATTGGCCAGCGCGCAGCCCAGCGTGCGGCGAGCCGCCTGGGCGCGCGCCCGGTACCGACCTGTGAAGTGCCGGTGCTGTTTTCGGCAGAGCTGGCCGGCGGGTTGTTCGGCAGCTTCCTGGGCGCGATTTCCGGCGGCAACCTCTACCGCAAGTCTTCGTTCCTTGAGGGCGCAATCGGCCAGAAACTGTTTCCTGAGTGGCTGACCATTGATGAGCGCCCGCACCTGATGCGCGCCATGGGCAGTTCGGCGTTCGACGGTGATGGCCTGGCCACTTATGCCAAACCGTTTGTCGAAAAGGGCGAGTTGGTCTCCTACGTTCTCGGTACTTACGCTGGCCGCAAGCTTGGCCTGCCAAGCACCGCCAACGCCGGTGGCGTGCACAACCTGTTCGTGACCCATGGCGACGAAGACCAGGCGGCGTTGCTGCGTCGTATGGGCCGTGGCCTGCTGGTGACCGAACTGATGGGCAGTGGCCTGAATATGGTCACCGGTGATTATTCCCGCGGCGCGGCGGGTTTCTGGGTAGAAAACGGCGAAATTCAATTCGCCGTGCAGGAAGTCACCATCGCCGGCAACATGCGCGACATGTTCAAGCAGATCGTTGCCGTGGGTAACGACCTGGAACTGCGCAGCAACATTCGCACCGGTTCGGTGTTGATCGAGCGGATGACTGTCGCCGGCAGCTAATCACTCTCGCGCTCAAAAAAAGGCACGCCATCGTACAGATGGCGTGCCTTTTTTTATGGCCGAGTCACAGGTGGATTAATGTGCTGCACTTGTTTTGATTCTCAATATCATTTAATAATAAATATCATTATCGAATGAGTGTGGATCATGAGTTCTGTCCTGCATGAGGATCCGTACCTGGAAAGCTGGCGCTGGATGAGTCGTCAGATTCGCTGCGGCCTCGATCCCAATGAACCTCGCCTGATCGAACATTACCTCAATGAGGGTCGGTACCTGGCGTGTTGCACCGCGACCCATCCGTGGACGATCGCCGAAACCTCATTGCGCCTGCTGATCGACACCGCCCGCGATATCGCCTTGCCCTGGCATTGGCGCTCCATGTGCCTGGACCAGGCGTGGCGCCCGCTGCGCGACCTGGAAAACCTCTCCCACTGTGCCTGCCGCCTTAAGCGCTGGCAGGCCTTTGCCTGGCAATTGGCGACCTGCGAATTGCTGCCTTCCATTTCTGTTTCTGACCTGGTGCAAGGATCTTCCGATGAGTAACACCCGTATCGAACGCGACAGCATGGGCGAACTGCAAGTACCGGCCGAGGCCTTGTATGGCGCACAAACCCAGCGCGCGGTGAACAACTTTCCGATCAGCAACCAGCGCATGCCGGCGCAATTCATCCGCGCCCTGATCCTGGCCAAAGCCGCTGCGGCCAAGGCCAACGTCGACCTAAAGCAGATCAGCGAAGGGCAGGGCAAAGCCATTGTCGATGCCGCCCAGGGCTTGCTGGAGGGCGATTACATGCCGCACTTCCCGGTGGATATCTTCCAGACCGGCTCCGGCACCAGCTCCAACATGAACGCCAACGAAGTGATTGCGACCCTGGCCACACGTTTGTTGGGCGAGGCGGTCAACCCTAACGACCACGTGAACTGCGGCCAAAGCAGCAACGACATCATTCCCACCACCATCCACGTCAGTGCCGCCTTGGTGCTGCATGAGCAAACGCTGCCGGCGCTGTTGCACTTGGTGCAGGTGATCGAGCAAAAGGCCGAGCAAGTGCATCCGTTCATCAAGACCGGCCGCACCCACTTGATGGACGCCATGCCGGTGCGCATGAGCCAGGTGCTCAACGGCTGGGCGCAGCAGCTCAAGGCCAATATCGGTCACTTGCAGGACTTGCTGCCGAGCTTGCAGGCCCTGGCTCAGGGCGGCACGGCGGTCGGCACCGGGATCAACGCACACCCGGAATTCGCCGCGCGTTTCAGCCAGCAACTGAGCAACCTGACTGGCGTGAAATTCATCCCGGGCAGGAACCTGTTCGCATTGATCGGCTCCCAGGACACAGCCGTTGCCGTGTCCGGCCAGTTGAAAGCCACCGCCGTCTCGCTGATGAAAATCGCCAATGACCTGCGCTGGATGAACTCCGGACCGCTCGCAGGCCTGGGTGAAATCGAGCTGGAAGGCCTGCAACCGGGCTCTTCGATCATGCCGGGCAAGGTCAACCCGGTGATCCCGGAAGCCACTGCCATGGTCGCGGCCCAAGTGATCGGCAATGACACGGTGATTACTGTCGCGGGGCAATCCGGCAACTTCGAGCTGAACGTGATGCTGCCGATCATCGCCCAAAACCTGCTCAGCAGCCTTGAACTGCTGGCCAATTCGAGCCGCTTGCTGGCCGACAAGGCCATCGCCAGCTTCAAGGTCAACGAAGCCAAGCTCAAGGAAGCGCTGTCGCGCAACCCAATCCTGGTCACCGCACTCAACCCGATCATTGGTTACCAAAAAGCCGCTGAAATCGCCAAGAAGGCCTATCAGCAAGGCCGTCCGGTAATTGATGTCGCTCTCGAGCACACTGACTTGTCACGTAGCCAACTGGAGATCCTGCTGGATCCGGAAAAGCTTACGGCGGGCGGCGTGTAATCACCGACTCTGCTTTGGAGGCTCACCATGGAGCACTGGAAACGCACGATCGAACGGGCCAATCGCTGCTTTATGCAGGGCGAACTGGTCGACGCTCGCGAGGCCTATTTGCAAGCCCTGGCCCTGGCTCAAGTGTTATTCGAGCGTTGGGCGGATGCCGACGAAGCAGTGGCGGCTTGCGTCATTTCCCATCACAACCTGGCGGACCTGCACCTGCGCCTGAACCAGCCTGAGGAAAGCGCGGAGTACCTGTGTGCTATCCATCAGCGCCTGCTGCAGACCCTGCAGGACCCGCGCCTGAGCCGGCAATTGCGCGAGGCGGCGCTGCGCCAGAGCAGCAAGACCTACGTCGAACTGTTGAACTTCATCAGCGATCACGGCGAGTACCCGCGAACCCATCGCTTGTTGGGTGGCGCTGCGGTGCAAACGGATGCGTCGATCCGCAACAGTCCTTATTACGGAGCACATTGATATGTCCTACACCTTGCCTGCCCTGCCTTACGCCTACGATGCCCTGGAGCCGCATATCGATGCGCAAACCATGGAAATCCACTACACCAAGCATCACCAGACCTACATCAACAACCTGAATGCGGCGGTTGAGGGCACTGAGTTTGCGGGCTGGCCGGTTGAGAAGTTGGTGTCCAGCGCCCAGCAGTTGCCGGAAAAACTGCGTGCCGCAGTGATCAACCAAGGTGGCGGCCACGCTAACCACTCGCTGTTCTGGGCGGTGATGTCGCCCAAAGGCGGCGGTAAACCTGAGGGCGTGCTGGGCAAAGCGATCGAGGAACAGTTGGGTGGTTTCGACAGTTTCAAGGAAGCCTTCACCAAGGCTGCCCTGACGCGTTTCGGCAGTGGTTGGGCCTGGCTGAGCGTTACCCCACAAAAGACCCTGGTGGTCGAAAGCAGCGGCAACCAGGACAGCCCGCTGATGAACGGCAATACGCCGATCCTCGGTCTGGACGTCTGGGAGCACGCCTACTACCTGCTCTACCAGAACCGTCGTCCGGAATACATCAACGCCTTCTACAGCGTGATTAATTGGCCGGAAGTCGCCGCACGCTACCAGGCCGCCTTGGCCTGATATTGACCCTATAACACGACCTAAGGCCGACTATGGGCACTGAAATACTGGCGATCAGCAGCGGACGAATGTTTCGTTATGCGTTTGGCTCACTGCTGCTATTGGCAGGTACTGCATTGCTGGTGGCCCACGGGCTGGCCTGGCTGGACCTTGAACCGCGCATCCTGCGTGCCTTGCAGGGCGGGTCGATCTGCGCGCTCGGCACGGCGCTGGGCGCGGTGCCGGTGCTGGTGATTCGTCGGATGCCGGTAGCGCTCAGCGATACATTGTTGGGCTTTGGTGCTGGAGTGATGTTGGCAGCAACTGCCTTTTCGCTGATCGTGCCGGGTATCACTGCCGCTGAAGGCCTGGGGCTTTCGCCCTGGGGCGCCAGCGGCTTGATCAGCTTTGGGATCATGCTGGGAGCGTTCGGGCTGTACCTGGTCGACCGCAAGGTCTCCGGCGCCAGCCCGGAAATGCTGGTGGGCACGCCGGATAAACCGGTGATCCCACCCCGCATCTGGCTGTTTGTGTTCGCCATCATTGCCCACAACATTCCGGAAGGCATGGCGGTGGGTGTCTCCGCAGGTGGCGGCATGCCGGATGCCGATAGCCTGGCCATGGGCATTGCCCTGCAGGACGTGCCGGAAGGTTTGGTGATTGCGCTGGTCTTGGCCGGGGCCGGGATGTCGCGGGTCAAAGCGTTCCTGATCGGCGCCGCGTCAGGGTTGGTAGAGCCGGTGTTCGCTGTGTTGTGCGCGTGGCTGGTGAGCCTGGCGGAAGTTTTGTTGCCGCTGGGCCTCGCGCTTGCGGCTGGTGCGATGTTGCTGGTGGTGACTCACGAAGTGATCCCCGAATCGCGCCGCAATGGTCACGAAAAGCTTGCCAGCTTGGGGTTGTGCATCGGGTTCTGTTTAATGATGGTGATGGATACAGCTCTGGGGTGAGGCTGTTGCAGCCTCACATCCCTCTCAAAGGGTGGGTTTACTCACCTTCGTCGAAGTAGTTATTGATCAGCGCCACCAAGGCATCCATCGCTTCCTGTTCCTGCTCGCCTTGCGTCTTCAGGTGAATCTTGGTGCCCTTGCCGGCGGCCAGCATCATCATCGACATGATGCTCTTGCCGTTGACCATGGACTCCGGCGTGCGCCCGGCGTAGATCTCGCAAGGAAATTGTCCGGCAACGCCGACGAATTTAGCGGAAGCGCGAGCGTGCAGGCCCAGCTTGTTGATGATTTCAATTTCCAGAGCGGGCATCGCGGGGTGGTCCTTTCAGCTAAGGTCGCGGTGGCGAACCTGGACGTTCTTGAGGGTTTGCTGCAGCACCTGGCCCAGGCGTTCGGTCAGGTAGACGGAGCGATGGTGGCCGCCGGTACAGCCAATGGCAATGGTGACATAGGCCCGATTGCTCGCAGCAAAGCGCGGCAACCATTTGAGCAGGTAGCTGGAGATGTCTTGGAACATCTCCTCTACATCCGGCTGCGCGGCCAGGTATTCGGCCACAGGCTGATCCAGCCCCGACTGTTCGCGCAGTTCTGGCTTCCAATAAGGGTTAGGCAGGCAACGCACATCAAAGACCAGGTCGGCGTCCACCGGCATGCCGCGCTTGAAGCCAAACGACTCGACCAGAAAAGCGGTACCGGGCTCTGGCTGGTTCAGCAGGCGCAGCTTGATGGCATCCCGCAATTGATACAGGTTCAGGCTGGTGGTGTTGATCTTGAGGTCGGCGAGGTCAATGATCGGGCCGAGCAGCGTGGTCTCGTCCTCAATGGCTTCGGCCAGGGAGCGATGCGGGCTGCTGAGGGGGTGGCGTCGGCGGGTCTCGGAAAAGCGCTTGAGCAGCGTTTCTTCGTCCGCATCCAAGTAGAGCACATCGCAATGAATGTGCTTGGCGCGCACTTCCTCGAGCAATTGCGGGAATCGCTCAAGGTGGCTGGGCAGGTTGCGGGCGTCAATCGAAACGGCAACCAGGGGTTGTGCCAATTCAGTGTGGATCAGCGCGCGCTCTGCCAGTTCAGGCAGCAGGCCCGCAGGCAGGTTGTCGATGCAATAGAAGCCGTTGTCCTCAAGAACGTTGAGGGCAGTGCTTTTACCCGAGCCGGAACGGCCGCTGACGATGATCAAACGCATGATTACTGCCCGCTTTGTTCATCCAGGACAACCTGATAGAGCGCCTCGTTGGTGCTGGCACTGCGCAGTTTGTCGCGTACTTCCTTGCGGTCGAGCATGCTGGCGATCTGCCGGAGCAGTTCCAGGTGTGCATCGGTGGCGGCTTGCGGGACCAGCAGAACGAACAGAAGGTCGACCGGTGCGCCGTCGATGGCGTCGAAATCAATTGGTGCATCGAGGTGCAACAGGGCGCTCACTGGGGCTTCACAGCCTTGCAGGCGGCAGTGAGGAATCGCGATACCGTTGCCAAAACCGGTTGAACCGAGTTTTTCACGGGCGATAAGTGCCTCATACACAGCTTGCGTATCCAGTTCGGGCACTTCGCGGCCGATCAGGTTGGCAATTTGTTCTAGGGCGCGCTTTTTACTGCCGCCCGGCACGTTCACGAGAGAACGGCCGGGGGTCAGGATGGTTTCAAGTCGGATCATGGGTGGGGAGTGTTAGCGGCCTGTGCCCTGAAGAAGGCTCTGCTGCTTTTCCTTATGCTTTTTGATTTGGCGATCCAGCTTGTCGGTCAGGTCGTCAATGGCGGCATACATATCTGAATGCTCAGCATTGGCGACGACTTCCCCGCCGGGTATACGCAAGGTGGCTTCGATTTTCTGCTTCAGCTTTTCGACAGTCATGATGACTTGCACATTGGTGATCTTGTCGAAATGCCCCTCAATTCTTTTGAGCTTTTCGCCTATGTAGGCGCGCAGCGGTTCGGTCACTTCCAGTTGGTGTCCACTGATATTGACTTGCATACAGCTTCTCCTTCGTTGCCAGTGCATAAAGCGGCGGGTAGGAATACCCGCCACTGGAACGCTATGGCCCGCCCGTCACATCAAACGCTTACGCTCGCTGGAAGGCGCGATCCCGAGGGACTCGCGGTACTTGGCGACGGTTCGACGGGCGACCTGAATGCCTTGTGCCTCCAGTAAACCAGCGATCTTGCTGTCACTCAACGGCTTTTTCTGATTTTCCGCGGCAACCAGTTTTTTGATGATCGCGCGGATCGCCGTGGACGAGCATTCGCCGCCTTCGGAGGTGCTGACGTGGCTGGAGAAAAAGTATTTCAACTCATAAATACCCCGTGGGGTATGCATGAATTTTTGCGTGGTCACCCGGGAAATCGTCGATTCGTGCATGCCCACCGCTTCGGCGATGTCGTGCAGCACCAGCGGTTTCATGGCCTCGTCGCCATATTCCAGGAAGCCGCGCTGGTGCTCGACGATCTGGGTGGCCACTTTCATCAGGGTTTCGTTGCGGCTCTGCAGGCTCTTGATGAACCAGCGCGCTTCCTGCAACTGGTTGCGCATGAAGGTGTTGTCGGCGCTGGTGTCGGCGCGGCGCACAAAGCCTGCGTATTGCGGGTTGACGCGCAGGCGCGGCACCGATTCCTGGTTCAATTCCACCAGCCAGCGCTCGTTGTCCTTGCGCACGATCACGTCGGGAACCACGTATTCGGCTTCGCTGGACTCGATCTGCGAGCCCGGGCGAGGGTTGAGGCTCTGTACCAGCTCAATGACCTGGCGCAGGTCGTCTTCCTTGAGCTTCATGCGGCGCATCAGCTGGCTGTAGTCGCGGCTGCCCAGCAGGTCGATGTAGTCGGTGACCAGGCGCTGGGCCTCAGCGAGCCAAGGGGTCTTGGCCGGCAGTTGGCGCAGTTGCAGCAGCAGGCACTCGCTGAGCGTGCGAGCGCCGATACCGGCGGGCTCGAATTGTTGGATGCGGTGCAGGACGGCTTCGATTTCGTCCAGTTCAATGTCCAGTTCCGGGTCGAAGGCCTCGAGGATTTCATCAAGGGTTTCGTCCAGGTAGCCCTGGTTATTGATGCAGTCGATCAGGGTGACGGCGATCAGGCGATCGGTGTCCGACATCGGCGCGAGGTTCAGTTGCCACAACAAATGGCTTTGCAGGCTCTCGCCGACGGACGTACGGGTGGTGAAATCCCACTCGTCATCATCATTGCTCGGCAGGCTGCTGGCGCTGGTCTGGTAGACGTCTTCCCACGCGGTGTCCACGGGAAGCTCGTTGGGAATGCGCTCGTTCCATTCGCCTTCCTCAAGGTTATCCACCGTCGGGGCGGTTTCCTGATAAGAGGGTTCCTGCACGTCGGCGTTGGGTTTTTGCTCGATGTTGTCGGCCAGCGGGTCTGCATTATCGAAGTCGTCGCCTTCTTCCTGGCGTTCGAGCATCGGATTGGACTCCAGGGCCTCCTGGATTTCCTGTTGCAGGTCCAGGGTCGACAATTGGAGCAGGCGGATGGCCTGTTGCAGCTGCGGTGTCATCGTCAGCTGCTGGCCCATTCTCAGGACTAGCGATGGTTTCATGGCAGGGGCTTAACACCTTATTCGCCGGCGCAATGCGCCATCCACGACAGGGCGCGTGAGCGCCAAACATAAGCAAATTATATGCCTGATATCGGGGGCTTTGCCTAGAGCGCGGTAGCAATAAAAAAAACGAGGTTTTTATTGACTCCCGCGCGCCTTGGCGAATGGCCAGACACCACAGTGCTTACAGGCGGAACTCATGGCCCAGGTACACTTCCTTGACCAGTTCGTTGGCCAGGATAGTGGCTGAATCGCCTTCGGCGATCAGCTGGCCATCGTTGACGATATAAGCTGTTTCACAGATATCGAGGGTCTCACGGACGTTGTGGTCGGTGATCAATACGCCGATACCCTTGGCCTTGAGGTGATAGATGATCTGTTTGATGTCGCCGACCGAGATCGGGTCGACGCCGGCAAACGGTTCGTCCAGCAGGATGAACTTAGGCGCAGTGGCCAGGGCGCGGGCGATTTCCACACGGCGACGCTCACCACCGGACAAGCTCATGCCGAGGTTGTCGCGAATGTGGTTGATATGGAACTCCTGCAGCAGGCTTTCCAGCTCCTTGCGGCGGCCATCACGGTCGAGTTCCTTGCGGGTCTCAAGGATCGCCATGATGTTGTCGGCCACTGACAGTTTGCGGAAGATCGACGCTTCCTGGGGAAGATAGCCGATACCTGCACGTGCACGACCGTGCATGGGCTGATGGCTGACGTCCAAGTCGTCGATCAGTACGCGCCCTTGATCCGCCTGAACCAGCCCGACGATCATATAGAAGCATGTGGTCTTGCCGGCACCGTTCGGGCCAAGCAAGCCGACGATCTGGCCACTGTCGATCGAAAGGCTCACGTCGCGTACGACCTGACGGCTTTTATAGGCCTTGGCCAGATGCTGGGCTTTCAGGGTTGCCATTCGTTAGTTCGCCTTCTTCGCGTCAGCTTTCTGCTTCGGCTGGATAACCATGTCGATACGCGGGCGAGGTGCGGTGACCTTGCTGCCATTGGCGCGGCCGGCCTGAGCGATCTGCTTCACGGTGTCATAGGTGATTTTTTCACCTTCCGTGGTGTTGCCATCGGTGCTGACCACTTTGGCCTGATCGATCAGGACAATGCGGTTCTGCTGGGCGTGGTACTGGATGGTCTTGCCGTAGCCCTTCATCGGGGCGGTATCGGCGGGCGCCTGCTTCTGTTCGAAATAGGCCAGGTTGCCCACCGACGTCACCACGTCAATATCGCCGGCCGGGGTACGCGTGAGCGTCACCGTGTTGCCGGTGATTTTCATCGAGCCTTGGGTGATGATCACGCCGCCGGTGTAGGTGGCCACACCTTGTTTGTCATCCAGCTGCGCATCGTCAGCCTGAATGTGGATCGGTTGCTGGCTATCGTTCGGCAGAGCCCAGGCGCTCACGCTTCCCAGTGCTGCGCCCAGACCGAGCAAAATAGGGAGGGTTTTAACGAGCCTCATACTGTCCTCTTACGTTCGATAGCAGGTGTATCCTGCTTTCTTTCAAATACGCTTTCATTCCCTTGCCAGTCGATACACCGCCAGCGCCGTCGATTCTAACGTCTTGCTCGGTCTGCGCATATTGCTGTTGTGGGAAAACGGTCATGCGACTGCTGGTAATGATGGTGTCGCGGTTCTTATCGTCGGTGCGTGCAACGCGGACCGAGTCGATCAGTTCTACCTGGGTGCCACCCTTGTTCACCTCACCGCGCTTGCTGGTGACATGCCATGGGAACTCGGTACCGCGGTAGAGGTTCAGGTCGGGGTTGGTCAGTAGGCTGACGTCCGTGGCCTTGAGGTTTTCGACTTTATCGGCGGTCATTTCGTACTGAACCTTGCCGTCAGGCAGGAACTGTATGGTGTGGGCGTTGATGGCGTAATAGGCGATAGCGCTCTCGTCGACGGCCACTACAGGCTTGTCGAGAAAGCGCTCCGGGCTGATATTCCAGTAGCCCACCGCCAGGAACAGCGCGGCGATCACCCCGAATAACAGAAATTTGCGAATCTTTTTGCTCAGCATAAAAAGCTCTATAGGTAGGCGGCGTGGGCCGCTTCAAGACTGCCCTGGGCACGCAGGATCAACTCGCAGAACTCGCGGGCAGCACCTTCACCGCCACGTGCGGTAGTGATGCCATGGGCGTGTTCGCGCACAAATGCCGCGGCGTTCGCGACGGCCATGCCCAGGCCCACCCGGCGAATGACCGGCAGGTCAGGCAGATCATCGCCCAGGTAGGCGACCTGCTCATAGCTTAGGTTGAGCTGTCCAAGAAGCTCGTCCAGAACCACCAGTTTATCCTCGCGGCCCTGATACAGGTAAGGAATCCCCAGGTTTTGTGCGCGGCGTTCCACAACCGGTGTTTTTCGACCGCTGATAATCGCCGTTTGCACGCCCGCAGCCATCAACATCTTGATGCCTTGGCCATCGAGGGTATTGAACGTCTTGAACTCGCTGCCGTCTTCGAGAAAGTACAGGCGGCCATCGGTCAGTACGCCGTCGACGTCGAAAATCGCCAGTTTGATGTTTTTACCGCGTTGCAACAGGTCGCTGGACATTTACATCACTCCCGCACGCAGCAAGTCGTGCATGTTCAGGGCGCCGACCGCGTGATCGTCACCGTCGACGACCACCAGCGCAAGAATCTTGTGGTCTTCCATGATCTTCAGCGCTTCGGCCGCCAGCATTTCAGGGCGTGCGGTCTTGCCGCGTGGGGTCATGACTTCGTCGATCGTAGCCGTTTGAATGTCGAGGTTACGGTCCAGGGTACGGCGCAAGTCGCCGTCAGTGAACACCCCGGCCAGGCGGCCATCGGATTCCAGGATGACTGTCATGCCCAGGCGCTTGAGGGTCATTTCCATCAGGGCGTCCTTAAGCAGGGTACCGCGCGGGACGTGAGGCAATTCATCACCGGAGTGCATGACGTTTTCGACTTTCAGCAGCAGGCGGCGGCCCAAGGCGCCACCCGGGTGGGAAAATGCGAAATCCTCGGCGGTAAACCCGCGTGACTCCAGCAGCGCCACTGCCAAGGCATCGCCCATCACCAGCGCTGCGGTGGTGGAGGAGGTCGGTGCCAGGTTCAGCGGGCAGGCTTCGTGGTCCACGTGAACATTCAGGTTGACCTCGGCGGCCTTGGCCAGCGTCGAGTCCGGGTTGCCGGTAATGCTGATCATCTGGATGCCCAGGCGTTTGATCAGTGGCAGCAGGGTCACGATTTCATTAGTGCTGCCGGAGTTCGACAGCGCCAGGATAATGTCATCCTTGGTGATCATGCCCATGTCGCCGTGGCTGGCCTCGGCCGGGTGCACGAAAAAAGCCGTGGTCCCGGTGCTTGCCAAGGTGGCGGCGATTTTGTTGCCGACATGGCCTGATTTGCCCATGCCGACCACGACAACGCGGCCCTTGCTGGCCAGAATCATTTCGCAGGCGCGTACGAAATCCGCGTCGATATGGGCCAGCAAACCTTCTACGGCTTCAAGCTCGAGGCGGATGGTGCGTTGTGCGGATTGAATAAGGTCGCTGGATTGGCTCATGTCTGAAATCGTATAGCCTGACGAAAAGTCGGCGATTATAGCGGTAATGATCAATTCCCTCACGCAAGTTCGTCAGGGTTTATTCTGCAAGTACCTAAGATTAGTGCACAGCAACGTTTTTTCCCTGTCCCGAATCTGAACGAGCGCTGTTCCGGCCTTGGGGGCGCTGTACCAGCAGTGATATAGTTCGCCGCCAGTTCGGTCCGCCCAACCCATGTGGCTAACTATTTATTGCGCATCTGTCGCAAACGAATGTCGCAAACATGGTGTCTGAGTGAAAGGCTGCATCCCAAGGAGATTAGATGAGTGCCGATAACGCCTACGCGGTCGAGCTGAAGGGCCTTACCTTCAAGCGCGGGACGCGCAGCATCTTCAATAACGTCGATATTCGCATTCCCCGCGGAAAAGTCACGGGCATCATGGGGCCTTCCGGTTGCGGCAAGACCACCCTGTTGCGCCTGATGGGTATGCAATTGCGCCCTAGCGCCGGCGAAGTGTGGGTCAACGGCCAGAACCTGCCGACCCTGTCGCGCAGCGATCTGTTCGATGCGCGCAAGCATATGGGCGTGCTGTTCCAGAGTGGCGCGCTGTTCACTGACCTCGATGTGTTCGAAAACGTGGCGTTTCCGCTGCGGGTGCACACGCAACTGTCCGATGAGATGATTCGTGACATTGTGTTGCTGAAGCTGCAGGCCGTCGGCCTTCGCGGCGCCATCGACCTGATGCCTGACGAATTGTCCGGCGGCATGAAGCGTCGTGTCGCGTTGGCGCGTGCCATCGCGCTGGATCCGCAAATCCTCATGTATGACGAGCCTTTTGTAGGCCAGGACCCGATCGCCATGGGCGTGCTGGTACGCCTGATCCGCCTGCTCAACGACGCGTTGGGGATTACCAGTATCGTGGTGTCCCACGACCTGGCCGAAACCGCGAGCATTGCCGACTACCTCTATGTAGTAGGCGATGGTCAGGTGCTGGGGCAGGGCACGCCTGAAGAACTGATGAACGCTGATAACCCGCGTATTCGCCAATTCATGACCGGCGATCCCGATGGCCCGGTGCCTTTTCATTTTCCGGCAGCGGACTACCGCTCAGATCTTCTGGGGAAGCGCTGATGCGCAAGACATCTTTACTCGAGAAGGTTCGCCTTTTCGGTCGCTCCGGCATCGATCTGGTCGAAGTGCTGGGGCGTTCGACCATTTTTCTGTTTCACGCACTGCTCGGTCGCGGCGGCATCGGCGGCGGTTTTGGCCTGCTGCTCAAGCAATTGCACTCGATCGGCGTGATGTCCCTGGTCATTATCGTGGTGTCCGGGATTTTCATCGGCATGGTGCTGGCCTTGCAGGGGTTCAATATCCTCTCCAGCTACGGTTCGGAGCAGGCGGTGGGGCAGATGGTCGCCCTGACGCTGTTGCGTGAACTTGGCCCGGTTGTCACCGCCTTGCTGTTTGCCGGGCGCGCAGGGTCTGCATTGACCGCCGAGATCGGCAACATGAAGTCCACCGAGCAGTTGTCCAGCCTGGAAATGATCGGCGTGGACCCGCTCAAATACATTGTTGCCCCGCGCCTGTGGGCCGGCTTCATTTCCCTGCCTCTGCTGGCGATGATCTTCAGCGTGGTCGGTATCTGGGGCGGCTCGTGGGTGGCGGTTGACTGGTTGGGCGTCTATGACGGCTCGTACTGGGGCAACATGCAAAACAGCGTGACTTTCAGCGGCGACGTGCTCAACGGCATCATAAAGAGCATCGTCTTCGCCTTTGTAGTGACCTGGATCGCCGTATTCCAAGGCTATGACTGTGAGCCCACTTCAGAAGGGATCAGTCGCGCCACCACCAAGACCGTTGTGTACGCCTCGCTGGCGGTACTGGGCCTTGACTTCATTTTGACCGCCTTGATGTTTGGAGATTTCTGATGCAAAACCGCACTGTGGAAATCGGTGTCGGCCTTTTCTTGCTGGCTGGCATCCTGGCTTTACTGTTGTTGGCCCTGCGAGTCAGCGGCCTGTCGGCCAGCCCCACCGCCGATACTTATAAACTTTACGCGTACTTCGATAATATCGCCGGTTTGACTGTCAGAGCCAAAGTGACCATGGCCGGTGTAACCGTCGGCAAGGTCACGGCAATCGATCTGGATCGCGACAGCTTCACCGGCCGAGTGACCATGCAAGTCGATAAGAAGGTAGATAATCTGCCGACTGACTCCACTGCATCTATCCTCACTGCTGGTTTGCTGGGCGAGAAGTACATCGGTATCAGCGTGGGCGGGGAAACAGCCTTGCTCAAGGATGGTTCGACAATCCACGACACACAGTCGTCGTTGGTGCTTGAAGACTTGATCGGTAAATTCCTGCTCAATACGGTCAATAAAGACGCCAAATGAGGAATCTGTTCATGATCTCTACCTTGCGACGTGGCCTGCTGGTGCTGCTTGCAGCACTGCCGATGATGGCCAACGCGGCGGGTTCTGCGCACGATCTGGTGCAGGACACGACCAACAAAATGTTGGCTGACCTGACTGCCAACAAAGAGCAGTACAAGCAAGACCCAACGAAGTTCTACGATGCGCTGAATACCATTGTGGGCCCAGTGGTCGATGCCGAAGGCATTTCCCGCAGCATCATGACGGTCAAGTATTCACGCAAAGCTACGCCTGCGCAGATGCAAACATTCCAGGAAAACTTCAAGAAGGGCCTGTTCCAGTTCTATGGCAACGCCCTGCTGGAGTACAACAACCAGGGTATTACCGTTGCTCCGGCCGGGGATGAGTCGGGTGACCGCACCAGCGTTAACATGACCGTTAAGGGCACCAACGGCGCAGTTTATCCTGTGCAGTACACACTGGAGAAGATCAGCGGCGAGTGGAAACTGCGTAACGTGATCATCAACGGCATCAACATTGGCAAGCTGTTCCGCGATCAGTTCGCTGACGCGATGCAGCGCAATGGCAACAACCTGGACAAAACCATCAATGGTTGGGCCGGTGAAGTCGCCAAGGCCAAGGAAGAAACCGACAAACAAGCTGGGAAGCCTGCGCAATGACAGAGTCGGCTGTTCGTCTTGGCGACGCCGGTGAGTTGTTTCTCAGTGGCGTGCTCGATTACCGCTCCGGGCCTGACCTGCGCAAGCAGGGCCAGGCGCTGATCAACAGCAGCAACGCGCCTGCGTTGGTGCTTGATTGCTCGGCGGTGACCAAGTCCAGCAGCGTCGGTCTGTCGTTGTTGCTGTGTTTCATGCGCGATGCTGAAGCGGTCAAGAAGCCGTTCAGCATCCGTGCGTTGCCCGAGCACATGCGCGAAATTGCCGAGGTTTCCGGTATTACCGAACTGTTGGCGCATCCTTAATACACATTATTAAAGAGGCCCCCCGTCAGAGTCCTGCTATGCGGGGTTCGCAGGCGCGGGGCTTTTTTGTATGATGTGCGACCCGTGCGCACTTGGCGCCGATAGAGGTTGAGCATGCAGGCCTACGAAGTTAAGAGCTTCCTTGAAGAAAAGCTGTCGAATAGCCTTCCTTCACAAGTGCAGGTTGAAGTTGAAGGCGAAGGCTGCAACTTCCAGCTGAATGTGATTAGCGATGAACTGGCGGCACTGAGCCCGGTCAAGCGTCAACAGCAGATCTATGCCCATTTGAACCCGTGGATCACCGATGGCAGCATCCACGCGGTCACTATGAAATTTTTCAGCCGCGCGGCCTGGGCCGAGCGCACCTGAGCCCCCAAGGCGTCGAGATTCTTATGGATAAATTGATTATTACCGGCGGTGTCCGCCTTGATGGCGAGATCCGCATTTCCGGTGCGAAAAACTCCGCCTTGCCGATCCTGGCAGCGACCCTGCTGTGCGATGGCCCGGTGACTGTGGCCAACCTGCCGCACCTGCACGACATCACCACCATGATCGAACTGTTCGGTCGCATGGGCATTGAGCCGGTGATCGACGAGAAGCTGTCTGTCGAAATCGACCCGCGCACTATCAAGACCCTGATCGCTCCGTACGAATTGGTGAAAACCATGCGTGCGTCGATCCTGGTACTGGGCCCGATGGTTGCCCGTTTTGGTGAAGCCGAAGTGGCGCTGCCTGGCGGTTGCGCCATCGGTTCGCGTCCGGTCGACCTGCACATCCGTGGCCTTGAAGCCATGGGCGCCACCATCGACGTCGAAGGCGGCTACATCAAGGCCAAGGCGCCAGAAGGCGGCTTGCGCGGTGCCAATTTCTTCTTTGATACCGTCAGCGTGACCGGTACCGAGAACATCATGATGGCCGCTGCCCTGGCCAACGGTCGCAGCGTGCTGCAAAACGCCGCGCGCGAGCCTGAAGTGGTCGACCTGGCCAACTTCTTGATCGCCATGGGTGCCAACATCACCGGCGCCGGCACCGACACCATCACCATCGAGGGTGTTAAACGCCTGCACTCGGCCACCTACAAAGTGATGCCCGACCGTATCGAGACCGGCACCTACCTGGTGGCTGCCGCCGTGACCGGTGGTCGCGTCAAGGTTAAGGACACCGATCCGACCATCCTTGAAGCCGTCCTGGAAAAACTCAAGGAAGCGGGTGCTGAAATCACCACCGGTTCCGACTGGATCGAGCTGAACATGCACGGCAAGCGGCCAAAAGCTGTCAACGTGCGTACTGCTCCGTACCCGGCGTTCCCGACCGACATGCAAGCGCAGTTCATCTCCTTGAACGCGATTGCCGAAGGCACCGGTGCCGTGATCGAGACCATCTTCGAAAACCGCTTCATGCACGTGTATGAACTGCACCGCATGGGCGCCAAGATCCAGGTCGAAGGCAACACGGCCATCGTTACCGGCATCGAGAAGCTCAAGGGCGCGCCAGTCATGGCCACCGACCTGCGTGCCTCGGCCAGCTTGGTGATCTCGGCGCTGTGCGCTGACGGCGATACCCTGATCGACCGCATCTACCACATCGACCGTGGTTACGAGTGCATCGAAGAAAAACTGCAGATGCTCGGCGCCAAGATCCGCCGCGTACCGGGCTAGTCCCCGGAACTGCAAATACCTTTACTGTGGTGAGGGAGCTTGCTCCCGCTGGGCTGCGCAGCAGTCCCGCTCTTGGGGGCCGCTTTGCGACCCAACGGGAGCAAGCTCCCTCGCCACAGGAAGGTGTTTGTTGTTAAATGGTTTGTTTCAAATCGAGGCTGTAATGGCCTCGATCTGTGTCTGGCGCCGTTTGCGACCGGACAGCAATAGCCTGATGAAGGACTGACGTTTCCCATGTTGACCATCGCACTGTCCAAGGGCCGCATCCTTGACGACACTTTGCCGCTTCTGGCTGAAGCGGGCATCGTGCCGACCGAGAATCCGGACAAGAGCCGCAAGCTGATCATCCCTACGACCCAGGACGACGTTCGCCTGCTGATCGTTCGGGCTACCGACGTGCCGACCTACGTTGAACATGGCGCGGCCGACCTCGGTGTGGCCGGTAAAGACGTGCTGATGGAATACGGCGGCCAGGGCCTGTACGAGCCGCTGGACCTGCGTATCGCCCTGTGCAAGTTGATGACCGCCGGCCGCGTCGGTGACGTCGAACCTAAGGGCCGCCTGCGCGTGGCAACCAAGTTCGTCAACGTCGCCAAACGTTACTACGCCGAGCAGGGCCGTCAGGTCGACATCATCAAGCTCTACGGCTCGATGGAACTGGCCCCGCTGATCGGCCTGGCCGACAAGATCATCGACGTGGTCGACACCGGCAACACCCTGCGTGCCAACGGTCTCGAACCCCAGGATTTTATTGCCGACATCAGCTCCCGTCTGGTCGTCAACAAAGCTTCAATGAAGATGCAACACGCCCGAATCCAGGCGTTGATCGACACCCTGCGCAAGGCAGTGGAGTCTCGACACCGCGGTTGACTCACCTGCGCGGCCCTAGGCCGCGCCCGTCTATCCGCCTCATAGCCAGAATTCTCAGGTGCCCAAGCGGATCGACTGCTAACTTTCGGCGCCTGAGTATTTTTGCCAATCCTATGAGGCCCTCGCTATGACCACGTCCACTGCAATTGCCCGACTCAACGCTGCCGACCCGGATTTCGCCTATCATCTGGATCATCTGCTGAGCTGGGAAAGCGTGTCCGACGACTCGGTCAACCAGCGGGTGCTCGACATCATCAAGGCCGTGCGCGAGCGCGGCGATGCGGCGCTGGTGGATTTCACTCGCCAGTTCGATGGCCTCGACGTGGCGTCCATGTCAGACCTGATCCTGCCGCGCGAGCGTCTGGAGCTGGCTTTGACGCGCATCACTGCGCCACAGCGTGAAGCCCTTGAAGTCGCGGCAGCACGGGTGCGCAGCTACCACGAAAAACAGAAGCAGGATTCCTGGAGCTACACCGAGGCCGACGGCACGGTGCTGGGCCAGAAGGTTACGCCGCTGGACCGCGCTGGGCTGTACGTGCCCGGCGGTAAAGCCTCGTACCCATCGTCGGTGCTGATGAACGCGATCCCGGCCAAGGTGGCGGGCGTGACCGAAGTGGTCATGGTGGTGCCAACCCCGCGCGGTGAAATCAACGAGCTGGTGCTGGCGGCCGCGTGCATTGCCGGTGTGGACCGCGTGTTCACCATCGGCGGCGCTCAAGCTGTCGCGGCCCTGGCCTATGGCACCGAGAGCGTGCCGAAGGTCGACAAAGTGGTTGGCCCCGGCAATATCTATGTAGCCACCGCCAAGCGCCACGTGTTTGGCCAGGTCGGTATCGACATGATCGCCGGCCCCTCGGAAATCCTCGTGGTGTGTGACGGCCAGACCGACCCGGACTGGATCGCCATGGACCTGTTCTCCCAGGCCGAGCACGACGAAGACGCCCAGGCAATCCTGGTCAGCCCTGACGCCGCGTTCCTCGACAAGGTCGCCGCCAGCATCAACAAGTTG
This sequence comes from Pseudomonas sp. D47, assembly GCF_045447305.1. NCBI lineage: Bacteria > Pseudomonadati > Pseudomonadota > Gammaproteobacteria > Pseudomonadales > Pseudomonadaceae > Pseudomonas > Pseudomonas sp. D47. Next base: position 115,853 of record NZ_JBJGXU010000009.1, read on the forward strand.
CTGCCGACCATGGACCGCGCCGAGATCATCGAAAAGTCGATCAATGGCCGTGGTGCGCTGATTCTGGTGCGTGACATGGAACAGGCCATCGAAGTGGCCAACCGTATCGCGCCGGAGCACTTGGAATTGTCCGTTGCCGACCCACAAGCCTGGCTGCCGTCGATTCGCCACGCGGGTGCGATCTTCATGGGCCGCCACACCAGCGAAGCCCTGGGCGACTACTGCGCCGGCCCCAACCACGTGTTGCCGACCTCCGGCACCGCGCGGTTCTCGTCGCCACTGGGGGTGTATGACTTCCAGAAGCGTTCGTCGATCATCTTCTGCTCGCCACAAGGCGCTTCCGAACTGGGCAAGACCGCTTCGGTGCTGGCCCGTGGTGAATCGCTGAGCGCCCACGCTCGCAGCGCCGAATACCGCATCCTTGAAGAGGGGAAATAAGACATGAGCAAATTCTGGAGCCCCTTCGTCAAGGACCTCGTGCCTTACGTGCCCGGCGAGCAGCCGAAGCTGACCAAGTTGGTCAAGCTCAACACCAACGAGAACCCCTACGGCCCGTCGCCCAAGGCGCTCGCGGCGATGCAGGCCGAGTTGAACGACAACTTGCGCCTGTACCCGGACCCCAACAGTGACCTGCTCAAGCAGGCCGTGGCCAAGTATTACGCTATCGACGCTGGCAAGGTCTTCCTCGGCAACGGTTCCGATGAGGTCCTGGCGCACATTTTCCACGGCCTGTTCCAGCACGACTTGCCGCTGCTGTTTCCGGACATCAGCTACAGCTTCTACCCGGTTTATTGTGGCCTCTACGGCATCACGTCCGACCCGGTGCCGCTGGATGAGCAGTTCCATATCCGTGTGGCGGACTACGCCAAGCCTAACGGCGGGATCATCCTCCCCAACCCGAACGCGCCCACCGGCTGTGTGCTGGCGTTGGACGCCGTGGAGCAGATCCTCAAGGCCAGCCCGGATTCAGTGGTGGTGGTCGATGAAGCCTATATCGACTTCGGCGGTGAAACCGCTATCAGCCTGGTGGACCGTTACCCGAACCTGCTGGTGACTCAGACCCTGTCCAAATCGCGCTCACTGGCCGGTTTGCGTGTGGGCCTGGCGGTGGGTCACCCCGTCCTGATCGAGGCGCTGGAGCGGGTCAAGAACAGCTTTAACTCCTATCCGTTGGACCGTCTGGCGATTGTCGGCGCGGCAGCGGCGTTCGAGGACCGTGAATATTTCGAGAAGACGTGCAAGCTGGTGATCGACAGCCGTAACAAGCTGGTCGCACAGCTGGAGGGTAAAGGCTTTGAAGTGTTGCCGTCGGCGGCCAACTTCATCTTTGCCCGTCACCCGCAGCACGATGCCGCCGGGTTGGCAGCCAAGTTGCGTGAGCAGGGTGTGATCGTGCGGCACTTCAAGCAGGCGCGGATTGCCCAGTTCTTGCGGATCAGCATTGGTACGCCAGAGCAGAACCAGGCGCTGATTGATGGGCTCGGGGAGCTTTAACCTGCGCTGAAAAACAAGTGTGGGAGCTGGCAGGCCAGCTCCCACACTTATTTGCGTTGGGTCAGTTAGAGCAGCGGCTCATCCGGCTTCTTGTTTTTCCAACCATCATTACCCGGCAGCAGCAGGTTCAAACCAATCGCTACCACCGCGCACAGGGCGATGCCCTTGAGGCCGAAATCATCCGGGCCGGTGCCCGTACCCACCAGCACACCGCCAATCCCGAACACCAACGTCACCGACACAATCACCAGATTGCGCGCCTCCCCCAGGTCGATCTTGTGGCGGATCAGCGTGTTCATGCCCACAGCGGCAATCGAGCCGAACAGCAAGCACAGAATCCCGCCCATCACCGGCACCGGGATGCTCTGCAGCAGCGCCCCGAACTTGCCGATAAACGCCAGGCTGATGGCAAACACTGCCGCCCAGGTCATGATTTTGGGGTTGTAGTTCTTGGTTAGCATCACCGCGCCGGTCACTTCGGCGTAGGTGGTGTTCGGCGGGCCGCCAAACAGCCCAGCAGCCGTGGTGGCAATGCCGTCACCGAGCAGGGTGCGATGCAGGCCGGGCTTCTTCAGGTAGTCGCGACCAGTCACGCTACCCACCGCAATTACACCGCCGATGTGTTCGATCGCCGGGGCCAGGGCCACCGGGAGGATAAACAGGATCGCCTGCCAGTTGAATTCCGGCGCGGTAAAGTGGGGCAGGGCGAACCACGGTGCGGCGGCGATCTTCGCGGTGTCCACCACGCCGAAGTAGAACGCCATGGCGAAACCCACCAGTACGCCGGAGATAATCGGCACCAGGCGGAAAATGCCTCTGCCGAATACCGCCACGATCAACGTGGTGAGCAGCGCCGGCATCGAGATCAGCATGGCTGTCTTGTAGGGGATCAGTTCGGCACCGTCGCCGCCTTTACCCATCGCCATGTTCGCGGCGATCGGCGCCATGGCCAGGCCTATGGAAATAATCACCGGCCCGATCACCACAGGTGGCAGCAGCCGGTCAATGAAACCGGTGCCCTTGATCTTCACCGCAGCGCCCAGGAACGTATAAACGAAACCGGCCGCCATCACCCCGCCCATCGTCGCCGCCAGGCCGAACTGCTGCTTGGCGAGAATGATCGGGGTGATAAACGCAAAGCTCGACGCCAGGAACACCGGCACTTGGCGGCCGGTGACCACTTGGAACAACAAGGTGCCCAAGCCTGCGGTAAACAGGGCGACGTTTGGATCGAGGCCTGTGATCAGCGGCATCAACACCAGCGCACCAAATGCTACGAAGAGCATCTGTGCGCCAGACAGGATCTGGCGCCAAAGCGGGTCGTTGAATTCATCCTGCATGCTCACGCGTCCTTCTGCTTGGTGCCGAAGATCTTGTCACCGGCATCGCCCAGGCCTGGGATGATGTAGCCGTGTTCGTTCAGGCGCTCATCAATCGACGCGGTGTAGATCTGCACGTCCGGGTGGGCCTTCTCGACGGCAGCAATGCCTTCGGGCGCAGCCACCAACACCATGGCGCGGATGTCCTTGCAACCGGCCTTTTTCAGCAAGTCGATGGTGGCAACCATGGAGCTGCCGGTGGCGAGCATCGGGTCGATGATCATCGCCAAGCGCTCGTTGATTTCCGGGACGAGTTTTTCCAGGTAGGTGTGCGCCTGCAATGTTTCCTCGTTGCGGGCCACGCCGACGGCGCTGACTTTGGCGCCCGGGATCAGGCTGAGTACGCCTTCGAGCATGCCGATGCCGGCGCGCAGGATCGGCACCACCGTGATTTTCTTACCGGCGATTTTCTCCACCTGGACGGGACCGGCCCAACCGGGGATCTCGTAGGTTTCCAGAGGCAAATCTTTGGTAGCTTCGTAAGTGAGCAGCGCTCCGACTTCCTGAGCAAGCTCACGGAAGTTCTTCGTGCTAATGTCGGCACGGCGCATAAGGCCGAGTTTGTGTCTGATCAGCGGGTGGCGGATCTCGCGAGTGGGCATGGGAAAAGCTCCGGCGGCGGGCAAAAAAACCGGCCTAGATTAATCTATCCGAGGGTGTTGTCCTATAGACATCTAGTACGTTAGTCCATTAAGGCTTGATCGTTGCGCCTCACATGCGTACCTTTGCCCGCTTTTCTTGCCACAGCACCCCCTTGGAGAGCGCCATGTCTGCTGATCTCGAGCATATCCGTCAAATCATGCGCGAGGCTGACTGCCTGTACACCGAAGCGCAAGTCGAAGAGGCAATCGCCAAGGTCGGCGCTCACATCACACGCGAAATGGCCGACACCAACCCGGTGGTCTTTTGCGTGATGAACGGTGGCCTGATCTTCGCCGGTAAATTGCTGACTCACCTGCAGTTCCCGTTGGAAGCCTCTTACCTGCACGCCACCCGTTATCGCAACGAAACCACCGGCGGCGACCTGTTCTGGAAAGCCAAGCCGGAAGTCTCGTTCATCGACCGCGACGTGCTGATCATCGACGACATCCTCGATGAAGGTCACACCCTGGGCGCGATCATCGACTTCTGCAAACACGCCGGCGCGCGCAAAGTGCACACCGCCGTGCTGATCGACAAAGACCACGACCGCAAGGCTCGCCCGGACCTGAAAGCTGATTACGTCGGCCTGCCGTGCATCGACCGCTACATCTTCGGTTACGGCATGGACTACAAAGGCTACTGGCGTAACGCCAATGGGATCTTCGCCGTTAAAGGGATGTAACCCATGGCCCGCTTTCTTGATCAGTCCCTGTTCACCGAATTGGCCGAGAAAGCGGCCGCCAGCCCCCGTGGTCGGCACCACCACAACTTTCATCAGATGGAAGAGCCGTGCCATCGCCTGGCCGTTGGCCTGCAACTTGACACCTATGTGCCGCCGCATCGGCACCTGAGCGCGGACAAGGCGGAAACCCTGCTGGTGCTCAAGGGCAGCCTGGGCGTGTTGGTGTTCAGCGACACCGGCGAGGTCATCGCCAAGCGCGTGATGCAGGCGGGCGGTGAATGCTCGGGCGTTGACCTGCCCCCCGGCGTGTTTCATGGCTTGGTGGTGCTGGAGCCCGACAGCGTGATGTTCGAGTGCAAAGCCGGGCCGTATCGCCCGGTAGGCGAGGGCGAGTTGGCTGACTGGGCACCCCGCGAAGGCGATGCCGAGGTGGAACGCTATCAGGCATGGATGCGCTCACAATTTGATTGGGTTTCAGCTCAGCGGTAGCCCTTGTTCGACCAGTGAGGCCAACAGGCCGGCGCCCAGTGGAATAACGCTGTCATTGAAGTCATAACGGTCATTGTGCAGTTGGCAATGACCGACCCCTTCGCTTGGCGAGCCACCCTGGCCGAGATAAATATAGGCGCCCGGCCGCTCCTGCAGCATGTATGAGAAATCTTCGGCGCCCATGGTGAGTGGTTCGTTGCACCTCACGTTGGCTTCGCCAACCAGGCTTCGTGCAACCTCAGCGGCAAACAGCGCCTGCTCAGTGTGGTTGACGGTTGCGGGATAACCTCGCTGATAGTCATAGCTGGCGGTGGCGCCAAACGCGGTTGCAACACCCTGGGCGATTTCACCGATGCGCCGTTCCAGGAGGTCTCGATTGGCGCTGGTAAAACTACGCGCGGTTCCGATCATCTTCACGTGGGCGGGGATAACGTTGTTAGCGTTAAGTTGACTGGTTTGCAGGCTGGCCACCGTCACTACACCGGACTCGAGTGGGTGCAGGTTGCGACTGACGATGCTTTGCAATGCAACAACGATATGGCTGGCAGCCAGTACCGGGTCGATTGCCGCGTGAGGGATCGCCGCGTGGCCGCCAAGGCCGGTGACGATAATTTCAAAGCTGTCGGCCGCCGCTTCCACCGGCCCCGGCTGCACGGCGATGACCCCGGCGGGGTAGTCGGGGTTGTTGTGCAGTGCATACACCGAATCCATTGGGAATTGTTTGAACAGCCCTTGTTCAATCATCACTTTGGCGCCGCCGCCGCCTTCTTCGGCGGGCTGGAAGATCACGATCACTTTGCCACTGAACCGGCGTGTCTGCGCCAGATAGCGCGCCGCCGCCAGCAACATCACCGTATGCCCGTCGTGCCCGCAGCCGTGCATCAGGCCTGGGTGGATGGAACGGTGCGCGAAATCATTGGCTTCGACCATGGGCAGGCAGTCCATGTCGGCACGCAGGCCCATGCTCCCGCCGGGTTGTGCGCCTTCAATGATGCCGACAACCCCGGTGCCGGCCAGCCCCCGATGGACTTCGATACCTTGCTGTTGAAGAAAGTCAGCAACAATTGCGCTGGTACGGTGCTCATCGAAACCCAGCTCTGGATGGGCGTGGAGATCGCGCCTCAAGGCGGTAAGTGCTTGAAGATGGGCCTGGATGGCGTCAACAGGATGGGTGGTCATGGGCGGGACTCTTGTTATTTTGGTTGAGCTGGAAAATCTACAGCGTTCAGGCGTTCTTTCAACCATGGTGGCTTGATTCAATGCAACCAGAGGTGTCAGGGGTTATCTCGGCCGTTTATGCGTGATCTGCGTGCTAGCATGGCTGCCCCTTTGGAGGTGTAAATGAGAGCGTTGATTTGCAGCTGCGCCGCCCTGGCGTTGACCCTCAGCCTGCCCCTTGCGGCGGCCCCCGCGCCGATGCACAGCCAATTCCTGCCGCCGGACGACCTCACCCTGCGCGCCGACATCCCTGACCAGCAGCAACTGCTGCAAGTCACCGAGTACGCGGTGGTGGTGGGCAACCAGCGGCAATCGACCCAGCAGCCGATCCCGGTGACGTCGCCGTTGATGATCCGCCTCAAGGGCAAGTCCTTGAACAAAGGCGCGACCATCAGCCAGGTGGTGCTCAATTTTGATGCTGAAAGCAAAAGCCTGAAAAAACCGGTGTTCGATGACACCAGCAAAACCCTGACCTTGTCCTACCCACTGGCGCAGTACCGCGTGATTGTCGACCTGCTGCGCAATGACACGGTGTATGTGCAGTTCCTCAGTTATGCCAACGGGCATATCTGGGCGGACCTGCACACCGGCGCCGTTCGCGCAAAGTAATTAAGCCGGCACACGCTCATCCATGTGAATGCAGTCAATGTGGGCGCTGGCTTGCCTGCGATGGCAAGCCAGCGCCCACATGAGTGTTTGGTTGTTTTCGAAGGTGGTGTCTGGCAGGTAGACTTCCTCTCCCGTGTAAATGTCTGCAGGCTGGAGTCGGTAATGCGTAAAGATAAGAAACAGGTGATTGGTGACGAGATCGGCGACGACCAGATCAAGTTGTTCCTGGACTTCGAGCCGGTTGATGCGACTTCACCGTCCCTGCACAAACTGATCAAGGCCTACCGCGGCCTGCGTATCGACGACTTCGAGCGCTTCCTGGGCTTTTTCAAGCAAGCAGGCCTGGATCTGGACGGCAAGGACGAGCATGGCCAGACGTTCGTCGAGTTGATCAAGGACCAGCGCAACGCTGCCGAGTACATCGCGCTGATCGACAACGCTCGCAGCTGATTATCCGAGACATAAAAAAACGCCCCGAGGGGCGTTTTTCTGATGGTTCCCACGCTTTGCGTAGGAATGCATCCTGTGACGCTCTGCGTCAGGTCCTCAAGCGTAGCTTTCGGCTTCGTTGCTTTGCTCAACCAGTTCCAGGCTGATGTTGTTCTGCGTATTGATCTTGCGGTACAGCTCGGCGTCAGTCTCGAGGATTTTCTCCCGGGCCGGGAAGATCTCGTGCAGCTTGGCTGCCCACTCACCGGCCGTCTTCTCTGGGAAGCAACGCTCGATCAGTTCCAACATGATCGAGACGGTCACCGAAGCGCCCGGGGATGCGCCCAACAACGCCGCCAGCGAGCCGTCTTTGGCCGCAACCAGCTCGGTGCCGAATTGCAGCACACCGCCTTTTTTCGGGTCTTTCTTGATGATCTGCACCCGTTGGCCAGCCACTTCCAGGCGCCAGTCTTCGGCTTTCGCCTCGGGGTAGAAACGGCGCAGGGATTCCAGGCGTTGCTCCATCGACTGGCGCACTTCGCTGACCAGGTATTTGGTCAGGTCCATGTTGTCGCGGGCCACGGCTAGCATCGGGCCGATGTTGCCGGCACGAATTGACAGTGGCAGGTCCAGGAACGAGCCGTGCTTGAGGAACTTGGTGGTGAAGCCGGCGTATGGCCCGAACAGCAGGGACTTCTTGCCATCCACCACGCGCGTGTCCAAGTGCGGCACGGACATCGGCGGCGAACCCACGGAGGCCTGGCTGTAGACCTTGGCCTGGTGGTGCTTGACCACTTCTGGGTTGTCGCAACGCAGCCACTGGCCGCTGACTGGGAAGCCGCCGAAACCTTTGCTTTCTTCGATGCCCGAGGCTTGCAGCAACGGCAGGGCCGCGCCACCGGCGCCGAGGAACACGAACTTGGCGTCCACTTCACGGCTGTTGCCGCTGTTGACGTCCTTGATGCTCACGGTCCAGCCCGCGCCGTTACGCTTGAGGCCAGTGACGCGCTTGCTGTACTTGACCTGGGCATCCGGTGCGCTGGTCAGGTGCGACAGCAGTTGGTTGGTCAGGGCGCCGAAGTTGACGTCGGTGCCGTTCATCACGCGGGTGGCAGCGATTTTTTCGTCGAGCGGGCGGCCCGGCATCATCAGCGGCATCCACTCGGCCATTTCGCTGCGGTCTTCGGTGTAGTGCATGTCCGAGAACGCGTGGTGCTGGCTGAGGGTTTCAAAGCGCTTCTTGAGGAAGGACACGCCTTTTTCGCCCTGCACGAAGCTCAGGTGCGGCACCGGGCTGATAAAGGATTTGGACGAGCCAAAGGTGCCTTTTTTGGTCAGGTACGCCCAGAACTGCTTCGACACCTCGAACTGGGTGTTGATGTGCACGGCTTTCTTGATGTCGATGGAGCCATCGGCGGCCTGCGGTGTGTAGTTCAGCTCACACAGCCCGGCGTGGCCGGTACCGGCGTTGTTCCACGGGTTGGAACTTTCCGCGGCACCCGAATCCATCAGCTCAACGACTTCCAGCTTGAGGCCGGGGTCGAGCTCTTTGAGCAGTACGGCCAGGGTGGCACTCATGATGCCGGCCCCTACCAGAACTACGTCGACTGCTTCGTTATGCGCCATTTAACGCGTCTCCAAAATCTGCAGCACCAAATTGACGGCATGGCTGCCAGGAGTGACGGGGCGGTTCACGTGTTGCCCCAGGTTACCCATGGCCAGGATCGCCATGTCCGTTTCGCAATTCTTTGCAACTTCAGCGCACGCTTCCTGCCGGGCTAATCTGCCTATGAACGCATTCATGGGCGCCTGTGGCAATTCGACTTATGGTCAACGCGTGCGATTTGTGCAACCAATCCGTAGCGGACAGGCTCAAGCTCCGGTGTTTGAGGAGTACTCGGTCCTGTGTGGTTGGGCTGTTACAGACGCTGATGGTGCTTGTACAAACGCAAAACTATTCATTTGCTCGCCACACTCTTGTGAAGTTGTGAAAACCCGTTTTTTCACGCTCTTTTGAAGACGTGAACCTCAAAAAAGGGCTGCCCCAGCCTGGCACCTGGCCCGCAAACCTCTGCCGACACGCGGCAAAACGGGCAAACAACTCAAGTGGCCGAGCGCAATGGCAGCTCTGGCAGATTCGGTAAGGCGGGTGGGTTTGCAAAGAAAACAGCAAGCGCGCCAGCTTCACTCGATCTGTGTGGGCGGCTCTCTGTGGGCGATTTGGGGGTTAATACCGAGGCATTAACGATGCTGCGAGGCCCGATCAGGAGACGTCCTTATAATCGGGGGGAGATTGTAGCGAAGAACGCCAGGGAAATGGGCGTGTTTTATGACTTTAATTCGTGTCTCGGTCAGGAGGCCAACGCATGCCGGGTTTGCGCGTGCGTAACTTTCGGGCTGACCCGGGCGCTCGCTGGCAGCGGGCGGTGCATCCAGCCCAGGTGGGTCTCTGCGACCTCCACCCAGCCTTCACCGACGGGCGGCAAGCTGCACTGCTTGAAGGCCTGGCAATGGCCGCGGGCGTCCAGCAGGGCATAGTGGCGATGACGGGCGCGGGGCATGAACAATGACTTGAGAAGGCGCATGGCTTTGTACCTGTTACGTTACATGCTTGAAGGTTGCCAGTGTGCCATGACACTGGAATGACGGATTTATGTGAAATTGTAATTTCAGCATGCCTTCAGCTGCCGTTCAGGATGGCTGGTGGGTGGCGCGTGCGCACCGTTATACTGGCGGCCTGTTTGCATCTAGTCCTGGAGAAATGAGTATGTTGCAACGCCTGTTGTTCGGTTTGATCACTGTGACCAGTTTGACCCTGGTTGGCTGCGCCAACAGCCCGCAACAACTCAGCCCGCAACCTAAAATCACCGCGCAGTTGGCGCCTGTCGGCCATGGCCAGCCGGTGTCGGTGCGTGTAGTGGATGGTCGCCCGTCGCCGACCCTGGGTTCGCGCGGTGGCCTGTACCCGGAGACCGCGCTCATTTCGGTCACCGGTCAAGACGTGCTGCCCAAGCTGCAAGCCCAGGCTGAAGCCGCCGTGCGCCTGCTGGGCTTCACCCCGGCCAACTCGCCGGGCGCGCCTCAGTTGACCATCACCCTGGCCGAGCTGAAATACCAGTCGCCCAAAGATGGCCTGTATGTGACTGAAGCCTCCATCGGCGCAACGTTCAAGTCCGACGTCAGTGCCGGTACCCGTCGCTACAGTGGCCGCTACGGCGCTTCGCTGAACCAGCGCTTCGGTATGTCGCCGAACCAGGAAACCAACACCAAGTTGGTCAGCGATGTCCTGAGCGACGCCCTGACGCGCCTGTTCAAAGACCCAAGCATCGGTCAACTGCTCAGCTCGCAGTAATACCGTTCAACAAAAAGCCGGGCTCAGCGATGAGCCCGGCTTTTTTATGCTTGTTGCGTTCATGCAGCTGTTTCGACATAAAAGTCCAGCACACTCACGCCAGTGAGCAAGTCCAGCTCCGGCAAGTCGGCATGCTGGTGCCCGCCCAGCGCGCAATACACCAGCCAGTGGCGATCCTGAACGTTAAACGCCAAGCCGCCGACCAGCGCCTCTTGCTCATCGGTCTGGGCGATCAGATACAGCCGATCCTGGTTCTGCGCATGCAACATGACAAGCTCCCGAACGTTCGAAGGGCAACAGAGTGGCCTGTTAAGGTGACGTTCAGGTGACGCTGTAAATTACTGGATACATTGATCGTACATGGGGGATGGAACGTTTCTGCGGCAGGAGGCCAATATCGTTCAGGTTTGTATCTGAATGGATACCAGAACACTGTACCACTGAGGTTTGCGATGGCGCTGCCCGCACTGCTGATCAATGCTGTGGCTTTATTGGTAGCCTGCCCGGGTGCAGCGCTGCTGTTCATTACCCGCCTGCGTGAGCAACGCGCACTGGCTGACCTGAGCGCGCAAAGCGAAGAGCGCGCGATAGATCAACCGATGTTGTTTCTGGATGTGCGCACCGAACGGGCGCATCGCTTGGCTTACCGCGTCGGGTTTGCCTGCCTCGGGCTGGCGCTGGTCGCTTCTTGGCTCAGCACCCGTTTGTAAAAACACTGCAAAACTAAATGTGGGAGCGGGCTTGCCCGCGATAGCAGTGTGTCAGTCGATAGATTCGATTCTGACACACCGTCATCGCGGGCAAGCCCGGCTCCCACATTTTGTTCCGGTGTTTACAGCGGGATGCCCGCTTTAACCCGATATTGATTACGCACTGGCGTCGCATACTGCACCACCAGAAACGGCCGGTGCTCAGCCGGGCACTCGTTCAAACGCCGCTCCCACTCCGCCTTCGCCTTGGCCAACTCATCAGCCGGGAACACCTCGGCCGCTGTCGGCACCTGCAATTGCGGGTCGGCGTCGCTCCACTGCGCGTACGCCAGGTAGTGCACCGGGAACAAGCGATAGCCGCCGAGAATCTGCCGGTCCATTTCCACCGCCAGCAGCTTGGTGTCTTCAAAACGCTCGGTAATCGGCGGCGCAAAGTTCACATGCACACGGCCCTTGTAGCCGGTGATGCCCAAGGCAATGCTCACATCATCCTCGCCCGGCGCCTTGCTGTAGGTGCCAGTGGTGGCGCGGATATACAGCTCGCGGGCCTTGGCCGTGTCGCACGGGTCGTATTCATAGCTGATCGACACCGGCGTCAGGTTCAACGACTGGATCACCTCGGCAAACGGCTCGTCCTTGCGGCTGACGTGGAACATCTTGAGGATCGCCGACTCGGTGCGATCATCCCCGTCCTTGGCACGGCCTTCGGCCTGGGCGATCCAGATCGACTGGCAGTCGTTGCGGATCGAATGGTTGATGTAGGCCGACAGCAGGTTATACGCCGCCATCTTTTCCTTTCGCCCGGTGATCGAGCGGTGCACGATAAAGCTCTTGTTCAGGCGCATCAGGTCGCTGACAAACGGCTTTTGCAGCAGGTTGTCGCCGATAGCGATACGCGGCGTCGGCAGACCGGCGTGGTATACGGCATAGTTGACGAAGGCTGGGTCCATCACGATGTCGCGGTGGTTGGCCAGAAACAGGTAGGCGGTGCCGGACTTGAGCTGCTCGACGCCGGTATAAGTGACGCCGTCGGTCGCGCGATCAATGGTGTGGTCGACGTAATATTCGACTTTGTCCTGCAGCGTTGCCACGGTGGTGACGCCGGCGAACTCACGGCGCAGCTTGCGGGCGATCATCGGCTTGAGCAACCAGCCCAAGGCGCCGGCAAAGCGCGGAAAGCGGAAGTGGGTCAGGATGTCCAGAAAGGCCTTGTCACTGAACAGACGTGCCAGCACTGCCGGGACTTCGCTGTCGTTGTAAGGTCGGATGGTATCGAATTCGCCCATCATGCTCTCTTGTTAGAAACGGCTAGGGTAAGTAAAGGAAGTATCAGGGTGCGGCCGCAATATTGGCTCTGCCGTGAATAGCCCTGTAAATAGACCGGCGATTATACGCACAAGTCACCTGGGAGACCGCGATGCTGGAAACCGAGTCGTACGATTGTCCTTATTGTGGTGAACCGGCCGAGGCCGTGCTGGACCTTTCCGGCGGCGATCAGTCATACATTGAAGACTGCCCGGTGTGTTGCCGGCCAATTATCTTTGATCTGCAGGTACACGATGAAGAGTGGATGCTCACGGTCCGCAGCGAGAACGAGTGACAGGTACGCCCATGCAGCGAATCTATGAACCGGAAAACCTGATGGAGGGCGAGCTGCTGCAACAGATGCTCGCCAGCGAAGGCATCGAGGCGCACCTGGTGGGGCGCCATTTGCTCGGTGGCACCGGCGAATTGCCGATTTTCGGCCTGCTCGGGCTGGAAGTGGACAACGACCAGGCCGCCTACGCCCGTGAGCTGATTACCGCTTACAACGGTGCGCAACCGCTGCCCGGCGATGAACCCGACAGCTTCCCCGACGTATTGGTCTGTTAGGCTGTCGGTCGGTTTACCCAAGAGTCGTGTTACCCCATGTGTGGACGTTATGCCCTGTTTCGCTGGAACCCTACGTTTGCTGCCTTGCCGGGCTTTCCGGCCGACCAGCAGGCCCAGTGGAACATCTCCCCGAATGATTCGGTGCTGATCCAGCGCTTGAGCGAAGGCCAGCACACCCTGGCGCGCGCCCGCTGGGGCCTGACGCCGCCCTGGCTGACCGACCTTTCCCGCACCCCAGCCCACGCCCGCGCCGAAACCCTGGCCGAGCAACCGATGTTCCGCGAAGCCTTCCGCCAGCGCCGCTGCTTGCTGCCGGCCAACGGTTTTTACGAATGGCGCGGCACCCAGCGCAAGCGCCCCTACTGGCTGACGCCGGGGGAGGGGTCGACGCTGTTTTTTGCGGCAATCTGGGAAGCGTATCCGGTGCAGGAACAGGTGTGGCTGAGTACGGCGGTGGTGACCCAGGCGGCGCAGAGCCAGCGGCGGCCGTTGATCCTCGATGCTGCGGGGCAAGAGGCCTGGCTGAATCCGCAGACGCCGTTGCATGTGTTGCAGGGGTTGTTGGCCGGTGAGCCGGCTGCGCTGCGCGAGCGGGTTCTGGCCAATATGGTCAATGATCCGAAGCTCAATGGGCCTGAATGCCTGACCCCAGGCTGAGGTTGGATTCACGGGCCTCATCGCAGCATAGGTATCTACGCAACTGCTGGTGAACGCAAAATCTGTAGCTGGCGAGCTTTTGTGGCGAGCGGGCTTGCCCGAATGCCGTTCAGCTAAGCGCATATCCCCTGTGGGAGCGGCGGTGCGACGATTCGACTTGCTCGCGAAAGCGGTGGGTCAGTCAACATCAATGTTTACTGGGCCGACGTCTTCGCGAGCAAGCCCGCTCCCACTTTGACTGTATTCACAGATCCAAGCGTGGGAGCTGGCTTGCCTGCGATAGCGCCCTCAAAACCACCGCAAATCCCTAAACCTTAAACTGGTTGATCAACCGCCGCTGCTGCTCTGCCAACTTGGTCAAATCCGCACTGGCCGCGCTGGACTCATCCGCGCCGCCCGCCACTTCATTGGCCACCTGGCCGATATTGATCACATTGCGATTGATGTCCTCAGCCACCGCGCTCTGCTCCTCAGCTGCGCTGGCAATCTGGGTGTTCATGTCGTTGATCACCGACACTGCCTGCGTAATCGTTTCCAGTGCCTCAGCGGCCTTGGCCGCATGTTGCACGCTTTCATCGGTGCGGTTCTGGCTGTCTTCCATCACCTTCACCACGTCCCGCGTGCCTTGTTGCAGTTGCTGGATCATGGTCTGGATTTCTTCGGTGGCTTTCTGCGTTTTCTGCGCCAGGTTGCGCACTTCATCCGCCACCACCGCAAACCCACGGCCTTGCTCGCCAGCCCGCGCCGCCTCGATGGCGGCGTTGAGCGCCAATAGGTTGGTCTGCTCGGCAATGCCACGAATCGCCGTGAGGATCGCGTTGATGTTCTCGCTGTCCTTGGCCAGGGTTTGCACCACGACGACCGCGCGGCCGATTTCTTGCGCCAGCGCGCCGATTGACGTCGAGGTGTCGCGCACGACGCGCATGCCTTGGCTCGCGGCTTGGTCCGCGTGGCTGGCAGCTTGCGCAGCCTGGGTGGCGTTGCGCGCCACGTCTTGGGCGGTGGCGGTCATCTCGTGCACGGCGGTGGCCACTTGGTCGATCTCGACCATTTGTTTGTGCACGCCCTGATTGGTGCGGATCGCGATGTCGGCGGTGTGCTCCGACGAATCGCTGACCTTCTGCACCGAACTCACCACCTGGGTAATCATGCCCTGCAGCTTGATCAGGAAGGTATTGAAGCCCGTGGCAATCGCGCCCAGTTCATCGGCGCGGTCGCTGGTCAGGCGGCGCGTCAGGTCGCCTTCGCCTTGGGCGATGTCGTTGAGCATGGCCACCATTTGCTTGAGCGGGCGGGCGATGCCGTGGCCCACCAGCCAGATCACCAGCAAGCCGATGCCAGCGATCAACAGGCCAACCATGGCCATGCCGAAGGTGTCGGTTTTGCGCTGGGCTTGCAGGTCACTTTGCAGTTTCTGCGAGTCGGCCATTACTGCACTCAGCGGCAGTTGCATCATCAAGGTCCAGCGCGCTTCAGCCTGGCCGATGTTGAAGGGCAGGAACAGCACGATATGCCCGTGTTCCTTGTCGATGTCGTAGCGCACTTCGCCGACTTTCAACTGACCGAGGTTCGCCAGCTCGTTACTGTCGAGCAGGTCGGTGGCTTTTTCACCGAGCTGGCTGGCGTCCTTGGTGTAGGCCACCAGGCGACCGTTACTGGAGATCAGCGCCAGCTCGCCGGCGCCGTCATAGAGGTTCTGGTCGGCGCGGGTGAGCATGTCCTGGATGAAATTGACTGACAGGTCGGCGCCGACGATGCCCTGGAAGGCGCCGTCAATCATGATCGGTTCGATAAACGAGGCCAGCATCACCATCGCATTGCCGACCTTATACGGTGCCGGGTCGATGGCGCAGGGCTTCTTGCTCTCTTTGGAGCACAGGTAGTACTCGCTGGCGCGCACGCCGGTAGCGAGGATGTTCTGGTCGTTGACGTCGGCGAGTTTATCCAGGCCCAGGCTGCCATCAGCGTTGCGGTACCACCACGGCAGAAAGCGCCCGTCGGCGGCCATGCCGACAATCGGCGTGTTGACGTAGGCGGCGTCGTTATGGTCAATCGCATTGGGCTCCCAGCCGATATAAGCGCCAAGGATTTTCGGGTTGCGCACGACGGTCTCGTGCAGCAGGTTGATCAGTTGTTCGCGCCCGACCTGCAGCGCCGGTTCGCCCTTGGCGTCTTTCATGCCGAGCAGGGCGTTGGCGGTGGCCAGGCCTTTGGCGGTCACCAGGGGTGCTTCCAATTCGCGCTGGATCAGCGTGGCCTGGGTTTGCGCCAACGCTGTGAGGCGCTGCTCGATGACCTGCTCAAACTGCGCCTGGGTGCGGTCCTGCACCAGTTCCTGGGTGCGCGCGCCGGCAAACACGGCGTAGAGCACCAACACGGCAACCACACTCAGCACGATGGCGCCGGTCAGTGCTGCGACAGAAAACTGAATCGACTTGAATTTCATGAAGGCTCCGGGCGCAGGGGCAGAGGGCTGCCTTCTTGTATCGGCCGCGGGCTCGGGAGGCTTAAGGGTGGGCCGGTAAAAGAGCGCCGGATGTCGCAAATGGGCTGTTCGCCGCCGCAGTGGGCGTGTGGGGCGTATCTGAAAATCTGCGGTTACACGTCTTGTGTATCTGGCGCAGATACATTTGACCGCCTACGATACGCGCCAGGATTCTAGGGAGAGCGTCATGAAAAAATCATTGGCAGTAAGCGTACTCAGTGCAGCGATGCTGCTGGCCGGTTGTCAGTCGGTCAATACCACCAGCGGCGGTGCCGTTGGGGTAGAGCGCAAGCAGTACATGTTCAGCATGCTGTCGAGCCAAGAAGTCGACCAGATGTATGCCCAGTCCTACCAGCAAACGCTGGGTGAGGCGAGCGGCAAAGGCATGCTCGACAAGACCAGCGCCAACGCCAAGCGCGTGCAGGCGATTGCCAAGCGTCTGATCGCCCAGGCACCGACGTTCCGCCCGGATGCGGCGCAGTGGAAGTGGGAAGTGAACCTGATCAAAAGCGATGAGATGAACGCCAATTGCGGGCCTGGCGGCAAGATCTTTGTGTACAGCGCGTTGATCGACAACCTCAAGCTCACCGATGACGAACTGGCTGCGGTGATGGGCCATGAAATCGCCCACGCCTTGCGCGAGCACGGGCGTGAGGCCATGTCCAAGGCCTACGGCATCCAGATGGCCAAGCAGGGCGCCGGTGCCTTGTTCGGTTTGGGTCAGGACAGCCTGGCGTTGGCCGATACCGTGGCCAACTACGGCATGACCTTGCCCAACAGTCGCGCCAATGAAAACGAAGCGGACCTGATCGGCTTGGAGCTGTCGGCCCGGGCTGGTTATAACCCGAACGCGGCCATCACGTTGTGGAACAAGATGGCCAAGGCTTCGGAAGGTGCGCCACCGGAGTTCATGAGCACACACCCGGCTTCCGACAGCCGAATCGCCTCGTTGCAGGCGGCGATTTCGAAGGTGATGCCGCTTTACCAGCAGGCCAAAAAGTCCTGATTGATCGTTCCCACGCTCTGCGTGGGAATGCCGCTCTGGACGCTCTGCGTCCGCTCTTAAAAGCGTGACGCAGAGCGTCACAGAATGCATTCCCACGCGGAGCGTGGGAATGATCAGGCCGGGCTAGATCCAGCCGCTGCTTTGCATGGCTTTGTACACCGCAACAATCGCCAGGATGAAGAACGCCGTAGCCGCCAGTCGACGAATCAAGGTCAACGGCAGTTTTTCCGCCGCGAAATTCCCCGCCAGAACCACCGGCACGTTGGCAATCAGCATGCCCAAGGTGGTGCCGATAATCACCAGCCACAGCTCAGGGTATTGCGCCGCCAGCATCACCGTGGCGATCTGCGTCTTGTCACCGATTTCTGCAAGGAAGAACGCAATCAGCGTGGTCAGGAACGGGCCGAACTTGCGCGTGGTACTGGCTTCGTCATCGTCGAGTTTGTCCGGCACCAAGGTCCATAGCGCCGTGGCACAGAAGCTTGCCGCGAGGATCCAATGCAACACTGCATCCGAGAAGAAACTGCCGAACCAGGCCCCGACGGCACCGGCGGCCGCATGGTTGGCCAGGGTCGCGGCGACGATGCCGGCGATGATCGGCCAAGGTTTGCGAAAGCGTGCGGCAAGGATGAGCGCGAGCAGCTGCGTCTTGTCGCCGATTTCGGCCAAGGCAACGATTGCGGTAGGTACGAGTAATGAATCCAGCATCAGGTAAGTTTCCAGGGGCGGGTCGACACGGCTATGACACGTACAGCCTTCCCGCCCCGGGTAAGGTGTGCGTGTCATAGGTCTTGTCAAACCCCGGTCCGTCTGTGCGGACTCCTGGGTCGCATACGCCATGGTCTGTTGACCAAGTATGTTGACGTATGCCGGACGAGCATGGCGCTCGTGGGAGACTACTCCCCTAGGACGGAGCGGATTTTGCCTAGGCAAAACCCATTCGGCAAGCCTTCTTTTTCAAAAAACTATCAGCCGCGTTTGGCACGATAAATGCGAAAACCATTGCCTTCGGCCTTGATTGCGCACACGCCCAAGTGCTCTTCGATCAGGGGTTGGTACTTGAGGAAACTGTTGGCGACCAAGCGCAGTTCGCCGCCTTTTGCCAGGTGTTTCGCCGCTTTTCGCAGCAAGTTTTCCGTGGCGAAATAATCCGTATGCACGCCGACATGGAACGGTGGGTTGCTCAAAATCGCGTTCAAACCCATCGGCGCGGCGTCGATGCCGTCACCGGTCAACACCTCGGCTTCCAGGCCATTGGCTGCCAAGGTCAGGCGACTGCTGGCGGCAGCAAAGGCATCCACGTCCAGCAGGGTCACCGTGTTATGCGGGTAGCGACGCTTGACCGCAGCTCCCAGCACGCCGGCGCCGCAGCCAAAGTCCAACAAATGCCCACTGGGCAGCTTGTCCAGATGCTCAAGCAACAGCTCGGTGCCGCGATCCAGGCGACCATGGCTGAACACGCCTGGCAGGCTCACCACCTTGAGCGGCCCTTCGGCCAATGGCACGTCGAACACTTGCGCCAGGCTTTCCAGCTCGACCGCTTGCGGGGCGTTGGCCACGGTGACTTGCCACAGCTGGCAATGCCGCGCGTTATCGAGCTTGCGTGGCTTGCCGAACGGGATCATCTGCTTGGCGGCGCTTTCGATACCGCCTTTTTTCTCGCCGACCAGATACAGCTCGGCGCCGGGCAGGCGCGCGGCCACGGCATTGAGCAGGTAGTCGGTGAGGTCCTTGGACTTGGGCAGGAAAATCACCGCCGCATCAAACCCACGCTCGGGCACGTTCACGCCGAACTGGCTGCGCTCAGGGAAGCGCGCATCGAGCGCCGCCTGGTCGCCGGCATGCCAGCTCCAGCCGTGGGCATTGGGCAGGCGGCCGAGCAAGTCGTCGGCGGGCAACCCTACCAGCAGCAGGTTGCCTTGAAAAAGTTCGGCCTGACGAAGCAGTACTTCACTGCGCGGATCCATGGTCTGCTCCTTGAAAAGGGGCGCAGTTTATCAACTGACGACGCGCAGCGGGGCGCCGCTGAAAAAGGTCCGGGCGTTTTCTGCCAATTGGCCGACGATGCGCTGCCGCGCTTCGCGGCTGCCCCAGGCGTTGTGCGGCGTGACGATCAAGCGAGGAATGTCGCCGGCCAGCAGTGGGTTGCCATTCACTGGCGGTTCCACGCTCAGCACATCGGTGGCCGCGCCGCCCAGATGGCCGCTGCGCAAGGCGTCTGCCAGCGCCTGTTCGTTGATCAAACCGCCGCGCGCGGTGTTGACGATAAATGCGCCGGGTTTGAGCAGTGCCAATTCGCGAGCGCCGATAAAGTCGCGGGTGTGTTCATTGAGCGGGCAGTGCAGGGTCAGCGCATCGACCTGCGCGAGCAGTTCATCCAGCGGCACGCGGTCGGCGCGGGCAGGGCGCCCTGGAATCGCGCCGAGCACCACGCGCATGCCAAAGGCTTCGGCCAGGCGTGCGACGGCGCTGCCCAGTTCGCCGTGGCCGAGCAGGCCAAGGGTTTTACCTTGCAGCTCGACAATCGGGTAGTCCAGCAGGCAGAACTGCTTGGCCTCTTGCCATTTGCCGGCGGCGACCTCTCGTTGATAGTCGTTCAAGCGTGTCGCCAGGTTGAGCAACAGCATGATCGTGTGCTGCGCCACCGACGGCGTGCCGTAGCCCTGGCAGTTGCTCACGGTGATGCCCAGGGCGCGGGCGGCCGCGAGGTCGATGTTGTTGGTGCCGGTGGCCGACACCAGGATCAGCTTGAGTTCGGGGCAGGCCTGCAGGGTCTCGGCGTTGAGCGCGATCTTGTTGCTGATCGCCACCTGGGCGCCTTGCAGGCGTTCGATCACGTTCTGCGCCGTGGTGTGCGCGTACAGTTGCAGGTCGCTGAAGCTGTTGCGCAATGCGCTGAGGTCGAGGTCCCCCAGGTCCAGGGACGGGTGATCAAGGAAGACGGCGCGGCGATTGTTCGTCATCAACTGTACCTTTTGCGACAGGGTTCGAAGGCGTAATCTGCCGAGCCTATCAGATGAAATAATCCGTTACTTAATGGAGTGAGTATGTACGCCGCCGAGTTTTTGACCGTAGCCTTGATTCACTTGTTGGCGGTGGCCAGCCCTGGCCCGGATTTCGCCGTGGTGGTGCGCGAGAGTGTTACCCATGGCCGCCGCGCCGGGACTTGGACGGCGCTCGGCGTCGGTTCGGCGATTTTCCTGCACGTGGGTTACTCGTTGCTCGGTATTGGCTTGATCGTGTCGCAGTCCATCGTGCTGTTCAATGCGCTGAAATGGGCGGCAGCGGCCTACCTGCTGTACATCGGCTTCAAGGCCTTGCGCGCGCAGCCGGCCAAGCCTGTTGCCGAGGGCGAGTTGCACCGTGAAGTGGGCGAACGCACCCCGCGCGGGGCATTTACCGCAGGGTTTGTGACCAATGGCTTGAACCCCAAGGCCACGCTGTTCTTCCTGTCGCTGTTTACCGTGGTGATCAACCCGCACACGCCGCTGGCGATCCAGGCCGGTTACGGCCTGTACCTGGCGGTGGCGACGGCATTGTGGTTTTGCATGGTGGCGATGTTGTTCAGCCAGCAGCGGGTGCGTGTTGGTTTTGCGCGGATGGGGCATTGGTTCGATCGGACGATGGGCGCGGTGCTGATTGCGATTGGCGTGAAGCTGGCGTTTACCAGTATGAAATAACGATTATCAGGTAATGGTTTCGAGGGGGCGTTCCAGTTTTCGGCTTCTTTCTGCAACTTTTGCCATAGGCGCTTGCCGGTCAGCAAGGGCTCTTCGACACGGGTGAGTCGCGTAAGCGGTTGCTTATTAGCTATTTTGCCGTATTCGGATCACGCTCAGCGCCAGCATCCGCCCAGCTTCTATTAGCAGAACGTAAAAAAGGCCCGCTGGGGAGGCGGGCCTTAAATGTTGCAATCACCAGATAATTTGTAACTTTGCTGTAGTGCTTTGTACCTGCTTAGTTGATGCTGCGGATGTTGCCTTTGTTGCCTTTGACGATAACGCTCACTTTCTTGAAGATGAAGTAGTTTTCTTCGGTTACTTCGTAGCGCGGTGCGACAATCATGTCGGCACCTGAGGCTTTAACTGCTTTAAATGCAGCAGCAGATTTAA
Source organism: Pseudomonas sp. D47 (assembly GCF_045447305.1). Lineage (NCBI taxonomy): Bacteria > Pseudomonadati > Pseudomonadota > Gammaproteobacteria > Pseudomonadales > Pseudomonadaceae > Pseudomonas > Pseudomonas sp. D47. Next base: position 136,989 of record NZ_JBJGXU010000009.1, read on the forward strand.
CCGAGCTTACTGGGTCCAGACCCAGGCCACCCAAGGAACCACCGGTGTCGCCGCCGTAGCTAACGCCGTCAGCAAACTGGCTGTCGCCACCGAACTTCAGAACACCGAACAGAATGTTGACCGAGGAAGCGCCGGAGATGGCTTCGCCAACCGCGATGTCTGCTTTTAAAGAGGTCTTGACCTGGCTGTCGATAGGCGAAGAAGGTTGGCTTGCGTTGTAGCTCACGCAACCACTGGCGGCGGCAATGAGCGTGGAGAGTGCGACGAATTTAAACAGCATTTTCACGACGATGTTTCCTTACTATCTGATCAGAGAAGGCACCTGTTGCCGGTGGCAAGCTCGGGCTATTAAGTGAGTTTTAAGAGTAGTCATTATGGGGTAGTAGTTAAATAGGAGGATTCTTAGAATGTGTTTTTTATTCTCGCGTGTTGCGCGCAGCTATGAAAAATAAAATGCGAGATTTATTTGTCTGAATGATGGTTCGCGATAACGGGAAATACTGAGGTTTTCATCGCTTTTTATGCTCCCATTGTTTAATGGTTCCCGTGCCATAAAACGATGCAACGGATAAACATCAAAAAAACGTCGTCTTTCCAAGCGCTAACATTTTTCTTAACGTCTTTCCGCTCTTCATCGTTATTTCGCCGCTGTGGTTGGTTGTGCGCTTGCAGGCGGGCAGTTCGCGAGTGCTATTAAGGGGCGGGATGACAGACGCGCGGTTGGTTTTTCAGGCGTTTTCATTCTCTTGTTGTTGTTGTTTGTATTGGCGCGGAACCTGCGCAGCAAAATCTGCAGCATCGACCGTTGAAAGCTGAGGGTGTGGAGAATACGAATTTACTGTCGGAGGCAGCCGGAATGAGAGTGGTCGATAGCAGGAAACTCCCCACATTAGATCGCCGTAAGATCCAGGCGATGGCAAAAGGCTAGTAATTGATGGAGTCTCTAAATCATTCCTTTGGCTGATTTAGCTGACACATAAGCGCTCTACAGTGCTGGTCTTCAAGCCACGACCGTGCAGTCAGATAAGGGATTAGTATGTTGCAGACCCGTGTTATCCCACCCGCCGAAGGCGCTTACCAATACCCACTGTTGATCAAACGCCTGCTGATGTCCGGGGCGCGCTACGAGAAGACCCGGGAAATCATCTACCGCGACAAACTGCGTTACACCTACCCGACCCTGATCGAGCGCGTTGCGCGCTTGGCCAATGTGCTGACCGAAGCCGGGGTCAAGGCCGGTGACACTGTCGCCGTGATGGACTGGGACAGCCACCGTTACCTGGAGTGCATGTTCGCCATCCCGATGATCGGCGCGGTGATCCATACCATCAACGTGCGCCTCTCGCCGGAACAGATTCTCTACACCATGAACCACGCCGAGGACCGCTTTGTGCTGGTCAACAGTGAGTTCGTGGGGCTCTACCAGGCCATTGCCGGGCAACTCACCACCGTCGACAAGACTTTGCTGCTCACCGACGGCGACGCCAAGACCGCCGAGCTGCCCAACTTGGTCGGCGAGTACGAAACCCTGCTGGCGGCCGCCAGCCCCAAGTACGACTTCCAGGACTTCGACGAACATTCCGTCGCCACCACCTTCTACACCACCGGCACCACCGGTAACCCCAAGGGCGTGTACTTCACCCACCGCCAGCTGGTGCTGCACACCATGGGCGTGGCGACCATCATGGGCAGCGTCGACAGCGTGCGCCTGCTAGGCACCAACGACGTATACATGCCGATCACGCCGATGTTCCACGTACACGCCTGGGGCCTGCCGTACGTGGCGACCATGCTCGGTTTGAAACAGGTCTACCCCGGCCGCTACGACCCGGAATACCTGGTGGAGTTGTGGCGCAAGGAAAAGGTCACCTTCTCCCACTGCGTGCCGACCATCCTGCAAATGGTGCTCAATGCCAAGGCTGCCCAAGACGTGGATTTTGGCGGCTGGAAAATCGTCATCGGCGGCAGCGCGCTGAATCGCACGTTGTACGAAGCGTCCAAGGCGCGTGGCATTCAACTGACCGCCGCGTACGGCATGTCCGAGACCGGGCCGCTGGTGTCCTGCGCCCACCTCAACGAAGAACTGATGGCCGGCACCGAAGACGAGCGCACCACCTACCGCATCAAGGCCGGCGTGCCTGGGCCGTTGGTGGAAGCGGCGATTGTCGACGCCGAGGGTCACTTCCTGCCCGCCGACGGCGAGTCCCAGGGGGAGCTGGTGCTGCGTGCACCGTGGCTGACCGAGGGCTATTACAACGAGCCGCAAAAGGGCGCCGAGCTGTGGGAAGGCGGCTGGATGCACACTGGCGACGTGGCCACCCTCGACGCGTTTGGCGTGATCGATATTCGTGACCGCATCAAGGACGTGATCAAGACGGGCGGCGAGTGGATCTCCTCCCTGGCCCTCGAGGACCTGGTCAGCCGTCACCCGGCGGTACGCGAAGTAGCGGTGGTGGGCATCGCCGACCCGCAGTGGGGCGAGCGCCCGTTTGCGCTGCTGGTGGTGCGTGATGGCCATGTGATAGGTGCTCGCGAGCTCAAGGAACACCTCAAGCCTTTTGTCGAGCTGGGCCATTTGAGCAAGTGGGCGATTCCGAGCCAGATCGCCGTTGTTACTGAAATTCCCAAGACCAGCGTAGGAAAACTCGACAAAAAACGTATCCGCATCGACATCATTGAATGGCAGGCCAACAACAGCACCTTCCTCTCGACCCTGTGATGCCCCTCGCCGCGCCCGTTCGGGCGCGGCAATGCTCTATCTCGCGCCTTCACTTGTGATTTGCCAATTTTCAGCCATCCTTGCCTCGCCGGCCTTCGTCGGCGTGGCGAAAGGACTGTGGCAGACGGGTTGGTGATGCAAATCACACTTTAGAGGGATCAAGCGGTACCCCCTGCTGGCTATAGTCCCTCTCAGAGTTTTTCAAGGATGTTGCGCTTCGAGCCAAGGGGGCTCGGTTGCCGTTCGGCATTGGAATCTTTGTATTCCGGCCGGTACATGCATCCAGAAGACAGAACTCACTGCCATAACAATAATGCACATGGAGTAGCGTCGATGACCTCAGTAAACCAGTTCTGGCGCCGGGCAAGACTGCCCCTGGCCGTCAGTCTCGCTTCTACGCTCGCCGGGCCCGCATTCGGCGTCAGTTTCAACATCGGTGAAATCGAAGGTAGCTTTGACTCATCCCTGTCGGTGGGGGCGAGTTGGTCGACTGCCGGTCGCAATAAAGACCTGATCGGTGCCAACAACGGTGGCAAGGGGCTTTCGCAAACCTCCGACGACGGCCGCCTGAACTTCGACAAGGGTGATGCCTTTTCGAAGATCTTCAAGGGTATCCATGACCTTGAGTTGAAATACGGCGATACCGGCATCTTTGTGCGTGGCAAGTACTGGTATGACTTTGCGCTGCAGAACGAAGACCTCGACTTCAAAAACGTCAGCAACGACAACCGTAAAGAGGGCGCCAAGTCCTCTGGCGGGCAGATTCTCGATGCTTTCGTCTACCACAACTACACCATCGCCGATCAGCCGGGTAACGTGCGTCTTGGCAAGCAGGTAGTGAGCTGGGGCGAAAGTACCTTTATTGGCGGCGGTATCAACTCGATCAACCCGATCGACGTGTCTGCGTTCCGTCGCCCGGGCGCTGAGATCAAGGAAGGCTTGATTCCGGTCAATATGTTCTACGTGTCCCAGACCCTGACCGACAACCTCTCCGCAGAGGCGTTCTACCAGTTGGAGTGGGACCAGACCGTGGTGGATAACTGCGGTACGTTCTTCTCCCAGCCGGACGTGATTGCCGACGGTTGCAGTAACAACCTGCGGGTCTTGAACAAACGTTCCACCATTCCTGGCGCGGCCTTGCCAACCCTTAACGCGCTCGGCGTCGATGTGAACAACGAAGGCGTGCTGGTACGTCGCGGCGGTGACCGTGATGCACGCGACAGCGGCCAGTTCGGCGTGGCCATGCACTACAACTTCGAGCCGCTGGACACTGAGTTCGGCGCGTACTTCATGAACTACCACAGCCGTGCGCCGATCTTCAGCGCGACAGGTGCGCCAAACTCGGCCTACACCCGTCCGCTGGGACCACTGGCGGCATTGCGTCCGTTGATTGTGGCGGGCAGCTCCCAGTACTTCGTCGAGTACCCGGAAGATATCCGCTTGTATGGCTTGAGCTTCTCCACCACGTTGCCGACCGGCACCGCCTGGAGTGGTGAATTGAGCTACCGGCCAAACGCGCCGGTACAGCTGAGCACCACCGATATTCTGTATGCGGGCGTCACGCCGATTCCGGGCTTTGGCAATGCTTCGGTGCTCAAGGGCAGGCCGGGGCAGGACCTGCACGGCTACAACCGTAAGGAAGTCACCCAGTTCCAGACCACCTTCACGCACTTCTTCGACCAGGTTATGGGCGCCACCCGCCTGACCACCGTGGGTGAAATCGGCGTGACTCATGTAGGCGGCTTGGAGAGCAGAGACAAGGCGCGCTACGGGCGTGATCCGGTCTTCGGTCCCGGCAGCCTGCCTGGCGGCTTCTGTAACGGGCTGAACAATTCGACCGGTCAAGGTGCAGGCCTGCCCAATGCGTCCGGCCTGAACACCAACTGCAACAACGATGGCTATACCACGGCTACGTCCTGGGGTTACCGCGCCCGGGCGATCTGGGAATACCCGGACACGTTTGCCGGTGTAAACCTCAAGCCTAGCGTGGCCTGGTCCCACGACGTCAAAGGTTACTCGCCGGGCCCTGGCGGCAACTTCGAAGAAGGTCGCAAGGCTGTCAGCCTGGGTGTCGATGCCGAGTATCAAAACACCTATACCGTTGGCCTGAACTACACCAACTTCTTTGGTGGCAAGTTCAGCACCGTGGACGATCGTGACTTTATCGCCTTGAGCGCAGGCATGAACTTCTAAGCACACTCTCTTTAAGCAGTCTGTTTTCAGGAAGAACCAGAACATGAAAATAACTAAAAGTCTGTTGCACGTGGGTGTGCTTGGGCTGTCGATCCTGGCGGGTAGCGTCATGGCGGCAGTCTCGGCGGATGAAGCCGCCAAGCTGGGCACGAGCCTGACCCCGATGGGCGCTGAAATGGCCGGTAACGCAGCCGGCACCATCCCGAAATGGTCGCCACTGCCCACCAATGCCGGTGCCGTGGATGCCCGGGGTTTCCTGGCCAACCCGTATGCCAGCGAACAACCGCAGTTCACCATCACCGCGCAGAACGTCGAGCAGTACAAAGACAAGCTGGCGCCGGGGCAGTACGCGATGTTCAAGCGTTACCCGGACACCTTCAAGATGCCGGTCTACCCGACCCATCGCGGCGCCACGGTGCCGGCTGATGTGTTCGCCGCCATCAAGAAGAACGCCACCAACACCAACCTGGTGTCCGGCGGTAACGGCCTGGAAAACTTCGAAACCGCGATTCCGTTCCCGATCCCGAAAAGCGGCGTGGAAGTCATCTGGAACCACATCACCCGCTATCGCGGCGGCAGCGTGACCCGTCTGGTCACCCAAGCCACCCCGCAAACCAACGGCTCGTACAGCCTGGTGTACTTCCGCGACCAGTTCGTGTTCCGCGACAAAATGAAGGACTACGACCCGAAAAACCCGGGCAACGTGCTGTTCTACTTCAAGCAGCAAGTGACCGCGCCGGCACGTCTGGCCGGTGGTGTGCTGCTGGTGCACGAAACCCTGGACCAGGTGAAAGAGCCGCGTTCGGCGTGGGTCTACAACGCCGGCCAGCGCCGTGTGCGTCGGGCGCCGCAAGTGTCCTATGACGGGCCGGGTACTGCGGCCGACGGCCTGCGTACGTCCGACAACCTCGACATGTACAACGGTGCACCGGACCGCTACGACTGGAAGCTGGAAGGCAAGAAAGAAATCTACATCGCCTCCAACAGCTACAAGATCGACGATCCAAAGCTCAAGTACGCTGACATCATCAAGGCCGGCCACATCAACCAGGACTTGGCTCGCTACGAGCTGCGCCGCGTCTGGCACGTGGTCGCCACCTTGAAGGAAGGCCAGCGCCACATCTACGCCAAGCGTGACTTCTTCATCGACGAAGACACCTGGCAAGCGGCGGTGATCGACCACTACGACGGCCGTGGCCAATTGTGGCGCGTTGCTGAAGCGCATGCCGAGAACTACTACGACAAGCAAGTGCCGTGGTACGCCATCGAAACCCTCTACGACCTGCAGTCCGGCCGCTACCTGGCCCTGGGCATGAAGAACGAAGAGAAACAGGCGTATGACTTCGGCTTCACCGCCAGCACCAGCGACTTCACCCCAGCGGCCTTGCGCCAGGATGGTGTTCGCTAAGCAGCACTCGCTCGACAATGTGGGAGCTGGCTTGTGTAAAGCTGGCTTGTGTGGGAGTCGGGCTTGCCCGCGATGCAGGCGCCTCGGTGTATCAGTTACACCGAGTTGATGCTATCGCAGGCAAGCCAGCTCCCACACAAGCCAGCCTTGTGCAAGGCAGCTCCCACATTTTTTGTCGCAGTTCTTTTTCAGTCAAATGTTGCAAAGATCTACAAACCCGCCGCTTTTACCGCTAGTCTGCGGACATCTGCAATGCCGACAACAGCCTTCTACAAGAGCCCGGCGATGACTGATTTGTCCCGAATCCAAGGGCCTGCAAGCGCGGTAATTCCGACCCTGGAAGCGCGCTTCTACAGGCCACCTTTGCCTGACGGCTATGTGCTGCGCCCGCGCCTGTGCGAACGGCTGAGTGCGGGCCTTGCGGGGCGATTGTTATTGGTCAGTGCCCCGGCCGGGTTCGGCAAGAGTTCGTTGGCGGTGGAGTTCTGCCAGAGTTTGCCGGCGCATTGGCAAAGCCTGTGGCTGGGCCTGAGCCCACGGGACAACGACCCGGGCCGTTTCCTCGAGCGCCTGCTCGACGGTTTGCAACAGTACTTCCCGCAACTCGGTGCCCAATCCTTGGGCCTGCTGAAAATGCGCCAGCGTCACCAACCCTTTGCCTTTGAAGAATGGCTCGACGGCCTGCTCGATGAGCTGACGTTGCACCTGTCCACGCGCGCGCCATTATTGCTGGTGCTGGATGACTACCATCTGGCCCAGGGCCCGGTGCTGGATCGCTGCCTGCAGTTTTTCCTCAATCACTTGCCCGATGGGCTGGTGGTCATGGTCACCAGCCGCCAGCGCCCCGACTGGCACCTGGCACGGCTGCGGCTGTCGCGGCACCTGCTGGAGCTGCACGAACAAGACCTGCGCCTGACCCATGACGAATCGCTGGCCGTGCTGGATCGGCACAGCAGCTCGTTGCGCGGCGAGGCCCTGGACAACTTGATCCGGCGCAGTGAAGGTTGGGTGGCCGGCCTGCGTTTCTGGTTGTTGGCCATCGCCGAAGCCGGCAATGAAAGCGCGCTGCCGCAAAGCCTGCACGGTGGCGAAGGGCTGATTCGTGATTACCTGCTCGAAGAAGTCATCGACTGCCTGCCGGTTGAGGTTCAAGCCTTCCTGTACGACACCGCGCCTCAGGATCGTTTTTGCAGCGAATTGTGCGACGCCGTGCGCGAAGCCCACGACAGCGCTGAGATCCTGCGCTACTTGCAGGCCCACCAAGTGTTTCTGGTGCCGCTGGACGAACAAGGCCACTGGTACCGTTATCACCACCTGTTTTCCGATTTGCTGCGCACCCGCCGAGCGAGCAATGCCACCTTGCCGATTGCCAGCCTGCACCTGCGGGCTTGCCGCTGGTTCAACGCCCAGGGCTTGATCGACGAAGCGGTGGAGCAGGCGTTGCGCGCCGGCCACCTCGATGTGGCCGCCAACTTGGTGCAGAACCTGTCGGAGGAGCAACTGCTCGCCGAGCAGAATGTCGGCATGCTTCTGCGCTGGAAGATGGACTTGCCCGACAGCCTGCTGATCAGCACGCCGCGCTTGATCGTGCTGTACAGCTGGGCCTTGGGGCTGGCCTGCCAGTTGGATGCGGCCGAAGAGTTGTCCGGCTACCTCAGCCGCTTCCTGCCGGCGCCGTCGGCCACCGCGCAAAAGTCGATGCTGGCCCAATGGCTGGCGCTGAGCGGGATCATCGCCCGTGGGCGTGGCGACCGCGAGCTGACCCAGCGTTATTGCAGCGAGGCCTTGGAAAGCCTGCCGCACAAACGCTACGGCCAGCGCCTGATGTGCCTGTCGACCCTGTCCAACCTGGCCATCGTCGATGCCGACCTGTGGCGCGCCCGTGGTTTGAATCGCGAATCCTTGGAGCTGGCGCAACGCGTCGGCAACCCGTTGTTTGAAGCACTGGCCCATTACGACCGCGCGCGAGTGTTGCAGGCGCGCGGCGAAATCCTGCGTTCCCTGGACGAAGTGCGCCAAGGCCTGCAACGCCTGCACGGCCTTGCGCCTCAGCGGCTATACGCCGTGCGCGCGCGGTTGTCGCTCTACGAAGGCTACTTGCTGCTGGTGCGCTATCAGCCCGAAGCCGGCCTGGCGCGTTTGCGTGCCGGTTTGAGCGAGGCCCGCGCCTGTCGGGATATCAGCGTGTTGATCGGGCACTGCGTGATCGCCAGCTTTGAAGGGCGGCGCGGTGATTTCCCCAAAGCCTTCGCCGAACTCGCCGAAGCCGAGCGCTTGATGCATATCTGGGACGTGCCGCCGATCTACTACCTGGCGATGATCACGCTGATCAAATGCGAATTGTGGCTGGCCCAAGGCCGTACCGACCTTGCCGACGCCTGGCTGACCCGCCTGGGGCAGACCTACAACGGCGAGCACGCCGCTGCCGCGCCTGAGTTTCATCCACATTTGCCGCAACACATCGGGCTGCAACAGGCGGCGTTGGATGCGATTCGTCATCAACCGGCGGCGGCCCTGCAACGCCTCGAAGAGCTGGCGCAGCAGGCGCACAACAGCGGGCGCCAGATGATTGCCTTGATGGCCCTGACCCAACAGGCGCATTTACTGCTGGAGTGTGGCCAGGAAGCCAAGGCGCGGCCGATCGTGGCCCAGGCGCTTGAGGCGGGCGCCGGCGGCGCACTGCAACCGTTCCAGCGCCTGCTGGAAGGCTACCCGGACTGGATGCGCGAACAACTGCGCAAAGACCCGCACGGTTTGTTGAGCCAGAGCCTGTTGGCGCTGCTGCCGGTGGTGGCTGCTGTCGAGACCTCGCCCACTCACGAAACCCTCAGCACCCGCGAGTTGGCGGTGCTGCAACTGATCGCCCAAGGCTGCTCAAACCAGGAGATCAGCAATCAGTTGTTCATCTCCCTGCACACGGTGAAAACCCACGCCAGCCACATCAACAGCAAGCTGGGCGTGGAGCGCCGCACCCAGGCGGTGGCGCGGGCCAAGTCGATGGGCTTGCTGGTCTGATAGCCGATCTGCTTTCCTGTGGGCGCTGGCTTGCCTGCGATGGCATCAACGCTGTGTGCCTGATGTCTCCAGTCGTCCGTATCGCAGC
>NZ_JBJGXU010000090.1:0-16855 GCF_045447305.1 Pseudomonas sp. D47
TCGGAGTATCAGTCACAGTTGTGGTGACTTTATCGGTCCCAGGAACCAGATTTTCGAAATGCTCGCCGCCGGTTACACCTTTGATAGCGGTGGTAACGGTTTGATCGCCTTTATAGACATCATCAGGAGCTACGACCGTGACGGTGCCGCTCGACTGATTAACGCCGATGGTGATTGTTTGGCCGTTATCCAGTGTCACGGTCAACGGGTTGGTGATGTTGGTCACCGCGTTACCCGACTTGTCGACCAGCGAAGCGGTGTAAACGATGTTGCCGCCTTCGCCGATAGTGTTGGTCGCGGTCAGAACCACATCAACTTTGTCGATGGTGTCGTTAATCGTCGTGGTCGCACCATTGCCCGCAACTTCCAACTTCTCGAAGTTGCCGCCAGCGGTGTCGGTGATCTTGACCGTCTGAGTGCTCTTATCGATGAACACGTCATCGCTAGGTGCTGGGACAGTAACGGTCCCGACGGTGTCGCCCGCCTTGATGGTGATGGTCGAGCCATTATCGAGTTTCAGAGTGACGTCAGTGCCCGCTTTGTTAGAAAGCGTAGCGGTGTACGTAATCTGACCACCTTCGTTCGCCTCGGTCGGCGCGGTCAGCGTCACGGTTGTGGTGTCGATCGAATCTGTGATGGTGGTGACCGCTGGTGTCGTGCTCGGCACCAGGTTTTCGAAGTTGCCGCCCGTCGCGCCCGTAATAGTGGTGCTGACAGTGCTGCCGTTGACGTAGACATCGTTCGGCGGGGTGTCGACGACTACGGTGCCAACCGACTCACCCGCTTTGATCGTGATCACCGAGCCATTGCTCAAGGTGACAGTCACCGGCGTCTGCGCCGGGTTGGTCAACGTGGCGGTGTAGGTGATCTGGCCACCTTCGGTCACGGTCTCACCGGCCGTCAACGTGACGGTAGTGGTGTCGATCGAATCAACAATGGTGGTGACCGCAGGCGTGGTGCTCGGCACCAAGTTCTCAAAGTTACCGCCGGTTGCACCGGTAATTGTGGTGCTGACGGTAGAACCGTTGTTGTAAACATCGTTAGCCGGCGTCTCCACGACTACAGTGCCAACCGACTCGCCTGCCTTGATGGTGATCACCGAGCCATTGCTCAAAGTGACAGTCACTGGCGTCTGCGCCGGGTTGGTCAAGGTGGCGGTGTAGGTGATCTGGCCGCCTTCGGTCACGGTCTCGCCTGCGGTCAGCGTGACCGTGGTGGTGTCGATCGAGTCCGTAATCGTGGTGACCGCAGGCGTAGTGCTCGGTACCAGATTTTCAAAGTTACCGCCGGTCGCACCGGTAATGGTGGTCGTGACGGTCGAACCGTTGTTGTAGACGTCGTTAGCCGGCGTATCCACGACTACGGTGCCAACCGACTCACCGGCCTTGATGGTGATCACCGAGCCATTGCTCAAAGTGACAGTCACCGGTGTCTGCGCGGGGTTGGTTAAGGTCGCGGTGTAAGTAATCTGCCCGCCTTCAGTCACGGTCTGGCCAGCAGTCAGCGTGACAGTCGTGGTGTCGATCGAGTCCGTAATCGTAGTAACCGCAGGCGTAGTGCTCGGTACCAGATTTTCAAAGTTGCCGCCGGTCGCGCCAGTAATGGTGGTCGAGACGGTCGAACCATTGTTGTAAACGTCGTTAGCCGGGGTATCCACGACCACCGTGCCGACGGACTCGCCGGCCTTGATGGTAATCACCGAGCCATTGCTCAAGGTGACAGTCACCGGCGTTTGCGCCGGGTTGGTCAAGGTGGCGGTGTAGGTGATCTGGCCGCCTTCAGTCACCGTCTCACCCGCCGTCAGCGTGACGGTGGTGGTGTCGATGGTGTCGGTAATCTGCGTCACGGCCGGGTTAGGGTCGATGGTCAGCACCAGGTTGTTGCCGCCGGTGGTGCCGGTGACGGTGACGCTGATCTGGCTTGGGTCGATGTACGGGCTGTCATTTGGCGCCAGCGGTACATTGACGGTGCCGGTCGTCTGGCCGGCAGGGATAGTGATCACCGCACCGTTGGACAGGGTGATGCTCAGGTTGCTGGACGGCGCCTGGGTCACAGTGGCGGTGTAGGTCAGTACGCCGCCGGCCTCGGTGATGGTCGGGGTCGCGCTCAGGGTCAGGGTCGAGGGCTGCAACACCAGGTTGCCTGTTTCGCTGGAGCCTTGGGCGCCCGTGAGTTGAGTTTGCGTCGAGGTGCCCTGGCCAAGCGGGCCGGTCGGGAAGCCGATGGTTGGGTCGACGCGGCCGGCGGTCGCGTCCAGCACTACGAAGCTGTGGCCGCCGCCCGCCGCGCCGGTACCCGTAGCGTTGGCGCCTGCGGCAGTGGCTTCCAGGTCGGTGGTCGGGTCGGCGCCGGCGGCGATGGCTTGCTGCAGCTCGGCAACCGAAGGCGCGGCTTGCTCGGTGGCGGCGGCCAAGTCGAGGCTGGAGTCCGGCAGATCGGCGCTCCACTGAGTATCCCGACCCAAGTCCAGCGTGCGGCCATCGGCCAGTTCAAGGCTGACCGCGCCGGACATGCCAGTGTCTATCTGGTCACCCGCGAACAGGCGGTCGCCTTCAACCAGAACGCGGCGCGCCCCCTCCGGAGAAATAACGAAAACTTGACCAACAATGCTTTTGACGATGGCAACAACACTGCTCATTAAAATTTTCTCCGGTGTTCCGTTCTGATGAAATCCATGTGGCAGCCCAAGTTAGGACGCCAGATAGGAGGGGCGTAGTCTATGATGTTAATGACGTCAAATAATTGGCTAGATTTTTTAGTAATCTAGTTTATGCCAAACTATTGACCTTCTGGTCGCCATCCTAAACAATCGCTTCCGTAATGTCACATTGATATTTATGCGGCGAACCGTCCTACATGTGTGAAGCAGTTCCGCTCTTTGAACTTTCCGACGTACGGTCATTACGGTAGCCATTATCCGACGCAGCGGTGCCAATCGCTGTGATTTAAGACAAGAAGTCCTGGGGAATTTTTTAAATGCGTCGTCACCTGTTCAAGGCAATACCGTTCGTTCTCGCCGCCAGTTTTGTACAAGCCCAAACATTGCCCCAGGCCATGCAACAGGCCCTGGATGTGCACCCGGAAATCCAAGCCGGGGTTAACAGCCGTATCGCTGCCGATTACCAATTGCGCGCCGCACAAGGTGGTTACCTGCCTCGCGTTGACCTGAACGCCGGTTACGGCCGTGAAGGCACCGACAACTCCACCACTCGCGCCGTCAACGGCCCAAACGGCAACCACTGGGACACGCTCAACCGCGGCGAATCCAGCCTGCGCCTGCAGCAAATGATTTTTGACGGCTTCGCCACGTCCAGCGAAGTCGGCCGTCAACAAGCCAACGTCAATTCCCGTGCCTACTCCCTACTCGGCACCTCCGAGCGCACCGGGTTGACCGTCGCCCAGGTGTACCTGGATGTACTGACCCGTCGTGAGTTCGTGCGCCTGGCTGAAGAAAACCTGCGCAACCACGAACGCATTTACGACCAGATCAAGTTGCGCACCCAGCGCGGCGTCGGCAACGGTGCCGACCAGGACCAGGCCGAAGCGCGTCTGGCCCAGGCCCGCAACAACCTGATCACCGAGCAGACCAACCTCTCCGACTCGCAGGTCAACTACCTCAGCGCCGTCGGCCAGATGCCCGACCAGCTCGAGCGCCCGGCGCCGTTCATGGCCATGCTGCCGGCTGACCTGAATGAAGCGCGTCGCCAGATGCTCGACAACAGCCCGATCCTGCGTTCGGCCGAGTCGGATATCTCCGCCGCCGAAAGCCAGTACGAAGCCGCCAAATCCAGCTTCTACCCGCGCTTTGATGCCGAGCTTGGTACCAACGCCGACAACAACGTTTCCGGCGATGCCAGCCACAACAACGGCTGGGAAGCCATGGTGCGCATGCGCTTCAACCTGTTTGCCGGTGGCAGCAACAAGGCTGACCTGCAATCCAAGTCGTACCAGGCAAGCCAGGCACTGGACATCCGCAACAACGCTTTGCGCCAGCTCAACGAAGAACTGGGCCTGGCCTGGAACGCCTTGAACAACGCGAATTCGCAGTTGCCGGTGGCCCAGCAGTACGTGGATCACAGCACCCGTGTGCGTACCTCCTATCAGCAGCAGTTTAGTCTGGGTCAGCGAACCCTGCTGGATTTGCTCGACAGCGAGAACGAATTGTTCACCGCTTCGCGTCGTTTGGAAGAGATCAAGAACATTCAGTTATTTACTCAATATCGAATCAAGGCGACCATGGGTGAATTGCTCAAGAGCCAGGGAGTGGTCGCACCGATGGCCTCCGTCGTGCAGAACGACGTGAAGCCTAAAGTCCAACTGCCCGGGATGAATTGAGCTACACCTATAGCCCAATTGTTAGTCGAGAGTGCAGCGCGTGGAATCCGAAGTCGGTCGAGTTCATCTCAGTCATGATCCACGCACGCTGCACGACGACCCGTTATTAGACGGGTTGTTGGCGCTCTGTGCCCTGCATCAAAAACCGGCCAGCGCGGCCATGCTCACCACGGGCCTGCCGTTGCCCTCGCAGCGCCTGAGTGCCGAGCTGCTGCCGCGTGCAGCCGCGCGCGCCGGGCTGCAAGGCCGTGTGCTGCAACGCAAGCTGGAACAGATCCCGACGATTGCACTGCCGGCGCTGCTGTTGCTCAAAGACGGTCGCAGTGCCGTATTGGTGGGTTGGCAAGGCGAAGATGAAGCACGGATCCTGCTCAGCGAAAGCGACGGCGGTGAGGTGCTGATCAAGCGCGAGGCGTTGGCCGATGACTACATCGGCAAAGTCTTCTTTGCCCAGCCGCAGCACAAATTCGACGTCAACCACGGCACCCTGATCCCTCGGGCGCGTTCGTGGTTCCGTGACACCCTCAAGCGCTCGCGCTGGCTCTACACCGACGCCATTGCCGCCAGCTTCCTGATCAACATCATCGCGATGGCCGCGCCGTTGTTCGTGATGAACGTGTACGACCGTGTGGTGCCCAACCAGGCTACGGCGACCTTGTGGGTGCTGGCCGTGGGTATCTGCGGCGCGTACTTGTTTGACCTGATCCTCAAAAGCCTGCGCAGCCTGTGCCTGGACCTGGCCGGTAAAAAGACCGACCTGATCATTTCGGCCACGCTGTTCGAGCGCATTGTCGGCATGTCCATGAAGTACCGGCCGGCACGGGTCGGCAGCTTCGCGCAGAACATCCATGAGTTTCAGAGCCTGCGCGATTTTCTCGCCTCGCTGACCCTCACCAGCCTGATCGACCTGCCGTTTACCCTGCTGATCTTCCTGGTGATCGCCATCCTCGGCGGCCACTTGGTATGGGTGCCGGTGCTGGCGTTCCCCATTGCCCTGGGCATCGGCTACGCCCTGCAAAAGCCGCTGGTGGCGACCATGGAACGAACCATGGCCCTGGCCGCCGAGCGCCAGTCGAGCCTGATCGAAACCCTCGCCGGGTTGGACGCGGTCAAGGTCAACAACGCCGAGAGCGAGCGTCAGTACGGTTGGGAACAGACCATCGGCACCCTCAGCCGCCTTGAGCTGCGCGTGAAGTTGCTGTCGGGCCTGTCGATGAACATGACCCTGCTGATCCAGCAACTGGCTGGCGTGATCATGATCGTGTTCGGCGTGTACCAGATCATCGACGGCAACCTCAGCATGGGCGGCCTGATTGCCTGCTACATGCTCAGTGGCCGCGCCTTGAGCCCACTGGCCTCACTGTCGGGCCTGCTGACCCGTTACCAGCAAGCCAAGGTCACCATGACCTCGGTGGACCAGATGATGGAGCTGCCCCAAGAGCGCAATTTCGAAGAGCGCCCGATGAGCCGTCGCACCCTGCAAGGTGCCATCGAGTGCCGGGGCCTGAACTTCACTTACCCGAACCAACAGAACGCCGCGTTGAAAAACATCAACCTGATGATCAAACCGGGCGAAAAAATCGGCATTATCGGCCGCAGTGGCTCGGGTAAAAGCTCCCTCGCCAAACTGATCGTCGGCCTTTACCAGCCCGACTCCGGCGCCTTGCTGGTGGACGGCGTGGACGTACGCCAGATCGACGTGAGCGAACTGCGCCACAACATCGGCTACGTCGCCCAAGACATCCAATTGCTGGCCGGCACCCTGCGCGACAACCTGGTCTCGGGTGCGCGTTATGTAGAAGACGAAATGGTCCTGCAAGCTGCCGAACTGGCCGGTGTGCACGAATTCGCGCGCCTGCACCCCCAAGGTTATGAGCTGCAAGTTGGCGAGCGTGGGCAGAACCTGTCCGGCGGCCAGCGGCAAAACGTCGCCCTGGCGCGCGCGCTATTGCTCAACCCGCCCATCCTGCTGTTGGACGAACCCACCAGCGCCATGGACAACACCGGTGAAGAACGCTTGAAACAACGTCTGCAAGCCGTGGTGCAAAACAAGACCGTGGTGCTGGTCACCCACCGTGCCTCACTGCTCTCCCTGGTGGACCGCCTGCTGGTGGTCGACCGTGGGCAGATCCTCGCGGACGGCCCGAAAGCCGTGGTTATGGAAGCGTTGAAAAAGGGGCAGATCAGTGTTGCTTAACTCCATCAAAAGCGCGGTTGGCCGCTACTTCAAAGGCACCGACTCGTTGCAGGGCCAGCCCCTGCCTGAGGTCAACAAAGCGCTGATCGAAGATGCACCGCGGGTAATCCGCCTGACCATCTGGGCGATCATCGCGTTCTTCGTATTCCTGGTGGTGTGGGCGGGTTTCTCCAGCATCGACGAAGTCACCCGAGGCGACGGCAAGGCGATTCCGTCGTCCAAGCTGCAGAAAATCCAGAACCTGGAAGGCGGTATCGTCTCCGAGTTGTACGTCAAGGAAGGCCAGATCGTAGAGGCTGGCGCGCCGTTGATTCGCCTCGACGACACGCGGTTTGTCTCCAACGCTGGTGAAACCGAAGCCTTGCGCCTGGCCATGCAACTGCGCGTTGAGCGCTTGAGTGCGCAGGTGGATGACCGCCCGCTGAACATCCCCGACGACGTGCTCAAGGCCGCGCCGAGCCAGGCCGCCAACGAGCGCTCCTTGTATGAAAGCCGCCGCCAGCAGTTGAAAGACGAAGTCGGTGGTTTGCAGGAGCAACTGGTGCAGCGCCAACAGGAACTGCGCGAGTTCAGTTCCAAGCAAGGCCAGTACCGCAGCCAGTTGTCCCTGCAACGCCAGGAAATCAACATGTCCGAGCCGCTGGTGGCCCAGGGCGCGGTATCGCCGGTGGAAGTGCTGCGCCTCAAGCGTGCCGAAATGGAAACCCGTGGCCAGTTGGACGCCACCACCCTGGCGATTCCCCGCGCCGAATCGGCGATCAAGGAAGTGCAGCGCAAGATCGACGAAACCCGTGGCAAATTCCGCAGCGAAGCGCTGACCCAGCTCAACGAAGCCCGCACCGAACTGAACAAGGCCGAATCCACCGGTCGCGCCCTGGAAGACCGCGTCAGCCGTACGCTGGTCACCTCGCCGGTACGCGGTATCGTCAAGCAATTGCTGGTCAACACCGTTGGCGGCGTGATCCAGCCGGGCAGCGACATGGTCGAAATCGTGCCGCTCAACGACACCCTGCTGGTGGAAGCCAAGATTCGCCCGCAAGACATCGCCTTCCTGCACCCGGGGCAAGAAGCGATCGTCAAATTCACCGCCTATGACTACACCATCTATGGCGGCCTGAAGGCCAAGCTCGAACGCATCGGCGCTGACACCATCACCGATGAAGACAAGAAAACCACCTACTACATGATCACCCTGCGCACCGACCGCAGCCACTTGGGCACCGATGAGAAGCCACTGCTGATCATCCCCGGCATGGTCGCCTCGGTGGATATCATTACCGGCAAGAAAAGCATCCTGAGCTACCTGCTCAAGCCGATCATCAAGGCGCGGGCCGAGGCGTTGCACGAGCGGTAATCTCTATCACCTGCCAGGGCCTCATCGCAGGCAAGCCAGCTCCCACATTTGAATGTGTTCACAAATCAAAATGTGGGAGCTGGCTTGCCTGCGATGGCGCCATCAGCATCACCGCAGATCCCAACCCTAATGCATATCGATATTCACTAACGGTATTTAATCGCCCGTTCTTATATCTATAAAGTCACTCCCCTGTCCGACCGGGAGTGCCTTCATGTCCGCCACCTCTACTGTTCCAACAGCGACCTCTACCGCTCAGTCCTTCGACATCCGCCCATTCCCCGGCAGCGTCGGCGCCGAGATCATCGGCCTGGATTTATCCCACCCGGTCAACGACCAGGACTTCGCACGCATCCACCGCGCGCACCTGGACCACCACGTCGTGGTATTTCGCGACCAACGCATCACCCCCGAACAACAGATCGCCTTCAGCCGCCGCTTCGGCGTGTTGCAGATCCATGTGCTCAAACAGTTCCTGCTGGCCAATCACCCGGAAATCCTGATCGTCTCCAACATCATCGAAAACGGCCAATCCATCGGCCTGGGCGATGCGGGCAAGTTCTGGCATTCGGACCTGTCCTATAAGGAACTGCCAAGCCTGGGCTCGATGCTGCACGCCCAGGAACTGCCCTCTGAAGGCGGCGACACGCTGTTCGCTGACATGCACAAAGCCTGGGACCAACTGCCCAAGCACCTGCGCAACGCCGTGGAAGGCCGCAGCGCCGCGCATTCATATACCGCGCGCTACAGCGAAACTAAATTCGAAGGCAACTGGCGCCCAACGCTGACCCCCGAACAGCTCGCCCAAGTGGCCGAAGTGGTGCACCCAATTGTGCGCACCCACCCGGAAAACGGCCGCAAAGCGCTGTTCGTCAGCGAAGGCTTCACCACCCGCATCGTCGACCTGCCGGAGGATGAAAGCCGCGACCTGCTGGCCCAGCTCTACGCCCACAGCGTGCTGGCGCACAACATCTACCGCCACCAGTGGCAGCCCCACGACCTGGTGTTCTGGGACAACCGCTCGCTGATCCACCTGGCGGCCGGTTGCCCGAGCCATCTGCGCCGCAAGCTGTTTCGCACCACCATCCAGGGCGATGCGCCTTTCTAACCCCCTGCAAGAGAGTTGAAATGAACGCGCCCCTGCAAGGCCACGCGGCCAGCAACCTGAACACCGCCGAACCGTTGCTGGCGGTGGACCATGTCAGCCTCGAATACCGCACGCCCGAGCGCGTGGTGCGGGCCACCCACCAGGTCAGTTTCGAAATCGACCCGGCCGATCGCTACGTGTTGCTCGGCCCTTCGGGCTGCGGCAAATCCACCTTGCTCAAGTCGATCGCCGGGTTTATCAAACCCTGCGAAGGCGAGATCCGCCTGCTCGGGCAAAAGGTCGAAGAGCCTGGCCCGGATCGCATCGTGGTGTTCCAGGAGTTCGACCAGCTGCCGCCGTGGAAAACCGTCAAACAGAACGTGATGTTCCCGCTGTTGGCGTCGAAAACCTTGAAGCGCCGCGAAGCCGAAGAACGCGCGCTGCACTACCTCGAAAAAGTCGGCCTCACGGCCTTCGCCGATGCCTACCCACACACCCTGTCCGGCGGCATGAAAGCCCGTGTAGCCATCGCGCGCGCGCTGGCCATGCAGCCGAAAATCCTGCTGATGGACGAACCCTTCGCCGCCCTCGACGCCCTGACCCGGCGCAAGATGCAGGAAGAATTGTTGCTGCTCTGGGAGGAGGTGCGCTTCACGCTGTTGTTCGTCACCCACTCCATCGAAGAAGCCCTGGTGGTGGGCAATCGCATCCTGTTGCTGTCGCCACACCCTGGGCGCGTGCGGGCGCAAATCCACAGCCATCAATACGACCTGCACAGCCTCGGCGGTGTGGAATTCCAGGCGTCGGCGCGGCGTATTCATCGCCTGTTGTTCGATGAAGCGCCCGAGGCCGAACGTGAGTTGGGTTTCGCCGATATCCGCATCGCTTACTGAAGGGGCCGCCCATGCGCCAGGAATTTGAAGTTAACCTCCAACCGCTGCTCAGCGTCCCCGTGGAGCGCGAACTGCCCTTGCGTCAACGTCTGTGGCAACAAGGCTGGCTGCGCAAGGGCCTGATCCTGATCGTGCTGGCGATCCTGTGGGAAGCGGTTGCCCGTTACCAGAACAACGATTTGCTGCTGCCGAGCTTTTTGCAGACGGCCCAGGCGCTGTTTGATGGCCTGCTCAGTGGCGAGCTGCTGAGCAAAGTGAGCATCTCGCTGGCGGTGCTGATCAAGGGCTACCTGATCGGCATTGTGCTGGCGTTTGCCCTGACCACGTTGGCGGTGTCGACCCAGTTGGGCCGCGACCTGCTCAGCACCCTGACCTCGATGTTCAACCCGTTGCCGGCGATTGCATTACTGCCACTGGCGCTGCTGTGGTTCGGCCTGGGGCAGAACAGCCTGATTTTCGTGCTGGTGCATTCGGTGCTGTGGGCCTTGGCGCTGAACACCTATTCCGGGTTTCTCGGCGTGTCCGAAACCCTGCGCATGGCCGGGCGCAACTACGGCCTCAAGGGTATGCGTTTTGTGCTGTTCATCCTGATCCCGGCGGCGCTGCCGTCGATCCTCGCCGGCCTCAAGATCGGCTGGGCTTTCGCCTGGCGTACGTTGATCGCCGCCGAGCTGGTGTTCGGCGCCACCAGCGGCAAGGGCGGGTTGGGTTGGTACATCTTTCAGAACCGCAACGAGCTGTACACCGACAAGGTGTTTGCCGGGTTGGCGGTGGTGATTCTGATCGGCTTGCTGGTGGAGAACCTGGTGTTCGACACCTTCGAACGGCTGACGGTGAAACGCTGGGGCATGCAGCGCTAAATAGGAATAATTGCTCTTTGTCCGCGCTGGCGCTGATAATGCTGCCCGAACCTGACGTCGCCCTGGCGTCAGGCATGTCTGGTAAAAGGATTTACGAAGATGCGGCTTTTTGTCTTGGCAGCGGCCTTGTTGTTATCGACTTCGGTTTTTGCTCAATTCGCGCCTGAAGCGGTTTTGATGCCCAAGCCGCATTACCCTCAAAACATGATCAACACCCAGGGGCATGCGCGCATCAGCCTGAATATTCACAGCGACGGAACGGTCAGCGATGTAAAAGCGCTCAGCGCCACCCAGCCTGCTTTCGGCGCCGCCGGCGTGGACTCGGCCACACAATGGCGCTTCAAACCCTGGACGGTGACGGCCGATCAGCCAGCGGTCATCGAGGCGCACAACGACATGATCTTCTCGCCTGAACCGGCGCGCACTGAAGCGGTTCAACTGACCTTTACGCAAACCACCTATCAATCCTGCCGCGCGTTGAACGAAGAAGTCAGCCAGTTCCGTCGCGACCATCCCACCCGCCCGTTAATTGCCATGAAGAGCTTTGCCATCACCCGTGTGGCGGTGATGTTCCCGGCGTTAAGCGGTAAAAGTGACTACAACGAAGGCCTGGCTCGCGCCGATGAGCTGGAAAACGCTTTGCCGGAAATCGTGCGCAAGTGCCAGGCGAATCCCAAATCCACCTTCGCCCAATACCTGCCTCGCAGCCTGAGGCGTTACCTGTAAAGCCTGCTACGATTGCGCCCAGTTCACTCCCCACTGACCACGAGTGCTTGGCATGCAACTTCCGGACATGAACCTGTTGGTCGCCCTCGACGCCTTGCTCGACGAGGGCAGCGTGGTCGGCGCCGCGCGGCGCATGAACCTCAGCCCGGCGGCCATGAGCCGCACCCTCACACGCATTCGCGAGGCGGTGGGCGATCCGATCCTGGTGCGCGCCGGTCGCGGCCTGGTGCCGACGCCCAAGGCCCTGCAGCTGCAAGGCCAGGTGCGCAGTGTGGTGGAGCAGGCGGCGTTGTTGTTTCGCTCGGCGGATCAGGTTGACCTGAGCACCTTGCGCCGGCGTTTCAGCGTGCGTGCCAATGACTTCTTTATCGGTGTGTATGGCGGTCGCCTGTTCGACACCATGGAACGCGTGGCACCGCTGTGCGAGCTGTGCTTCGTGCCCGAAGGCGACACCGACGACGAGGCGCTGCGCGAAGGGCGGCTGGACCTGCGAGTAAGCAACACCATGCCCTCCAGCCCCGAAGTGAAGGTGCAGAACCTGTTCTCCACCACCTTTGTCGGCCTGGCGCGGCAAGATCACCCGTTGTTCGACGAAGAAATCACCGCCGCACGTTTTGCCAGCTATTCCCACATCAGCATTTCGCGGCGCGGCATCGCTCGCGGGCCGATCGACACCGCGTTGAATGCCCAGGGCCTGGAGCGCCGCGTGGCGATGATCGCCCCAGGCTTCCATGGCGCGATGTTCATGCTGACCGACTCCGACCTGCTGCTGCCGGTGCCCAAGGAAGCCCTCTTGAGCGCCACCCGCCTGAACCTGCCACTGCGCTCATTCCCGCTGCCGATTTCCCTGCCGACCCTGGTGCTCGCGCAATCCTGGCACCCACGTTTCGACAAAGACCCGGCCCACAAATGGCTGCGCGAAACCATGCGCGAGAGCTGCCATGCCACCTGGCTGGAAGCCCAGCCCACCTGAATCTCAGGTGCACTCGATCAAAATGTGGGAGCTGGCTTGCCTGCGATAGCATCACCGCACTTTTGCAGGCAGACCGAATTGTTTGCATCGCTGGCAAGCCGGGCGCCCACAGGATCAAGCTACGGCCAACAGTTGCGTCTGACGCACTTATAACCTGCCGACAAGTAACTTTTTTGTCATGTGTGTGCCTGATTAAACTGCTCGGGTATTTCTAATCCCGAGTTACTTGTTCATGACATCCCTCGCTGCCCCCGCTCTCCAGGCTGCAGCCAAACCCACTGCGCTCAACCCGCCCGTGTTCGGCCCACGCATCATCATCGGCCTGGTCGGCGTGCTGTTGGCGGTGCTGGTGTCCGGCCTCAATGAGATGGTCACCAAGGTGGCCCTCGCGGATATCCGTGGTGCGCTGTACATCGGCTTTGACGAAGGCACCTGGCTGGTCGCCGCCTACACCGCGACCTCGGTGGCGGCCATGGCGTTTGCGCCGTGGTGCTCGGTGACGTTTTCCCTGCGCCGCTTTACGCTTTGCGCCATCGGCCTGTTCACGGTGCTGGGCATCCTGTGCCCGTTTGCGCCGAACTACGAGACCCTGCTGCTGCTGCGCACCGTGCAAGGCCTGGCCGGTGGCGCGTTGCCGCCGATGTTGATGACCGTGGCGCTGCGCTTCCTGCCGGCCAACGTCAAACTGTACGGCCTGGCCGGCTACGCGCTCACCGCCACCTTCGGCCCAAGCCTGGGCACGCCGTTGGCTGCGCTGTGGACCGAATACGTCGGCTGGCAGTGGGCGTTCTGGCAAATCGTTGCGCCGTGCCTGCTGGCGATGGCTGCCGTGGCCTACGGCTTACCGCAGGATCCGCTGCGCCTGGAGCGCTTCAAGCAGTTCAACTGGCGCGGCCTGCTGCTGGGCTTCCCGGCGATCTGCATGCTGGTGATCGGCCTGTTGCAGGGCAATCGCCTGGACTGGTTCGAGTCCGGCCTGATCACCTTCCTGTTGAGCGCGGGCACGCTGTTGCTGGTGCTGTTTCTGGTGAATGAATGGTCGCAGCCGATTCCGTTCTTCAAGTTGCAGATGCTCGGCCTGCGCAACCTGGCCTTTGCCTTGATCGTGCTGGCGGGCGTGCTGATGGTGCTGACCTCAGTGATCATCATCCCCTCGAGCTTCCTCGCCCAGGTCCAGGGTTACCGGCCGCTGCAAACCGCGCCAGTGATGCTGCTGATGGCGTTGCCGCAGTTGATCGCGCTGCCGCTGGTGGCGGCGCTGTGCAACCTGCGCTGGGTCGATTGCCGGTGGGTACTGGGGATCGGGTTGAGCATGCTGGTGCTGTGTTGCATTGGCAGCGCGCACCTGACCTCGGAGTGGATTCGCGACGACTTCTATGGCCTGTACCTGCTGCAAATCTTCGGGCAACCCATGGCGGTGTTGCCGCTGCTGATGCTGTCCACCGGCAGCATCCAACCGATAGATGGGCCGTTCGCCTCGGCTTGGTTCAACACCGTCAAAGGCCTTGCGGCGGTGGTCGCCACCGCCGTGATTGATGTGCTGACCACCCAGCGCCTGCACTTTCACTCAACCATGCTGGTGGACCGACTGGGCAACTCGCCCCTGGCCGACGGCGACGCGCCGGGCCTGGCGCACCGGCTGCATGAGCAGGCCGTGGTGCTGACCTCTTCGGACCTTTATTACGTCATGGCGGGTGTCGCAGTGGCGTTGATCCTGCTGATTTTCTGGATGCCCACGCGGATTTTTCCGCCGCGCGCACCGACCTAGCACAAGGAATTTTCATGAAACGCAAAGACAAAATTGCCGTCTCCGTTATCGCCGTGTTTGCCGTCGGCGTGCTGGTGTACCTGGTCGCGCCCGGCCTGTTGGGCAGCAAGCGCCAGACCACCAACGACGCCTTCGTCGCCGCCGACTTCACCCTGGTGGCGCCGCGCGTAGCCGGTTTTATCAAGGAAGTGCTGGTAGAAGACAACCAGCGCGTCAAGGCTGGCCAACTGTTGGCGCTGATCGACGACCGCGACTTTCGCGCCGCCGCGCAGGCTGCCGACGCCGACACGCTTGTCGCCCAAGCCCAACTGAAAAACGCCACCGCGACCCTTGAGCGCCAGAGCTCGGTGATCGCCCAGGCCCAGGCCACCGTGGCGGCAGACCGCGCCGAAGTGGCCTTCGCCGAGCACGAACTGAACCGCTACAACCACCTCGCCGGTGTTGGCGCGGGCACCGTACAGAACGCCCAGCAGGCCAAGACCCGCATCGACCAGGCCACCGCACGCCTGGCCAATGCCACGGCGGTGCTGGCGGCCGAGCGCAAGCAGGTGGAGATCCTCACCGCCCAGCGCGATGCCGCCGAAGGTGGGCTCAAGCGCGCCCAGGCGGCGTTGGAAATGGCCAGCTATCAGCTGTCCTACACGCGCATTGTGGCGCCGGTGGATGGCATGGTCGGTGAACGCGCGGTGCGCGTCGGTGCGTATGTGACGCCGGGCAGCAAGATCCTCGCCGTGGTGCCGTTGGCCGAGGCTTATGTGGTGGCCAACTTTCAGGAAACCCAACTGTGGCATATGCACGCCGGCCAAGCCGTGCAGGTGCGCGTCGACAGCCTCGACGGCGAACTGCTCAAGGGCCACCTGGAAAGCCTCGCGCCGGCTACCGGGGTGACCTTTGCGTCGGTCAAACCCGACAACGCCACCGGTAACTTCACCAAGGTGGTGCAACGCATCCCAGTGAAAATCGTGCTCGAACCCAATCAGCCACTGACCGAGCGCCTGCGTGTCGGCATGTCGGTGGAAGCCAGCGTCGACACCCAATCAGTCGCGCAGCCGCGTGAGGTGGCCCAGCAATGAAGCCGTTTGCCTGGCTCACCTTGAGCCTGATCAGCCTGAGCGCCTGCACCGTCGGCCCGGATTTCCAGCGGCCACAAAGCCCGCAAGTCACCCAATGGAGCGAGCCCCAGGGCCGGCAGGCTGCCAGCCGCGCCGTCACCGATCCTTTGCAAGAGCGTTGGTGGGACGTGTTTCACGACGAACAGCTCTCGGCCCTCACACGCCGCGCCCTTACCGACAACCTTGACCTGAAACTGGCCAGCAGCCGCTTGCAACAAAGCCGTGCCGTGCGCCAGGTGACCACCGCCGAGCGCTATCCCAATGTCGATGCCACGGGGGCTTACCAGCGCAAACGCAATAGCGGCAAAGGCTTGAGCGACCCCTCCGGCGAGAACGGCCGTTCGGCGTTCAACCAGTGGGACATGGGCTTCTCCGCCGCCTGGGAGCTGGACCTCTGGGGCCGGGTCAAACGCGAAACCGAAGCCGCTGACGCCACCCTGCAAGTCGCCGAAAACGACCGCCGCGCCGTGCTGCTGTCGGTGCTTGCCGAGACCGCCCAGGACTACATCCAACTGCGCGGTGTGCAGAACACCCGCGCCGTCACCGAGCAAAACCTCGATGTTGCGCGCCACAGCCTCAAGCTCTCGCAACTGCGCCTGGCCGACGGCGTAGCGACTGACCTGGACGTGGCCGAAGCCGCCGCCCAAGTAGCCGCCATCGAAGCACGGCTGCCGGATTTGCAGCAGCGCCAGGACCAACTGATCAACGCCCTGAGCCTGTTGATGGGCGAGCCGCCGCAAGCGCTGCATGCGCAATTGTCCAAGGATGCTGCCGTGCCGCAAACCCAACGCCAGGTCGCCATTGGCCTGCCGTCGGAACTTGCCGAACGCCGCCCAGACATCCGCCAGGCCGAGGCGCGCCTGCACGCCGCAACCGCCACTATCGGCGTGGCCAAGGGGGATTTCTACCCGCGTATCACCTTGTCCGGCAGCCTCGGTTCACAGGCCATGCAACTGTCGGATTTCGGCTCGTGGGGCTCGCGCGCGTTTGCCTTCGGCCCGCAATTCAGCTTGCCGCTGTTCAATGGCGGCCGGCTGCAAGGCGTGTTGAACCTGCGTGAAGCGCAGCAACAGGAAGCCGCGCTCGCCTACCAGCAAACCGTGCTGCGCGCCTGGCATGAGATCGACGACCAACTGACCCGCTACAACGCCAGCCAACTGCGCCGCGACAGCCTTGCCGAAGCGGTGCGCCAAAACCAGATCGCCTTGAGCACCGCGCAACAGCAGTACGTCGAAGGCGTGGTGGATTTTGTCAACGTGCTGACCGTGCAAAGTGCGCTATTGGCAACGCAGGAGCAGTGGGTGGAAAGCTCCACCGGTGTGTCGTTGGCCATGGTCGGGTTGTACAAGGCGTTGGGTGGCGGTTGGCAATCCGTCTACCCTGAAACAGCCTCCCTTCCTGCAGGCTGAATACAACGCCATGTGGGAGCGGGCTTGCCCGCGATGAGCATAGGTATCTACACATCTTTTTGTGGGTTGAGTTCTTTGGTTGCCGCGGGGGGCGCTGGGTACATATCCGTTATTTGGGTAACGGCTGCTATGGGTTCCGCC
>NZ_JBJGXU010000091.1:0-16682 GCF_045447305.1 Pseudomonas sp. D47
TAAGAACTCAACCCATAAAAAGATGTGTAGATACCTATGCTGCGATGGGTCCCTACAGCTCAACGCCGTTGTTGCGTCCGTGCCTCGCCGCAACCATCGACTACCTGATCCACCTCCCTCCACCATCCGACAAACCCCCATCCCCACACTGCGTTGGACCTTCGACCTCAAAAGCCAGTGGAGCCATCACCCGGACGTTCTCACGGACATAGGATGGCGCTTTCGGGGGCAAGCCTTGCTCCCGATTAGGCCAGAAAAGCCCCCCGCGCTGCCGCCCCCAGACCTCATCGACCCACCCTGGTACAGATTCACAAAAAAACACCATACAGATGGCCTGAATCGCAACTGTGCACTAAAGAATTAGGTGTTCTGAATCTTAATTGTTCGCTCGCTACAGCCAAGAATAGCCCATGGATTGAGTAAGCGAGATAGTCGAGGCCATGCGCCGGCAACTTCATTCATTAAGAAAATCAAACCAGAGTTAACTTATGACTGTTTATGCGTGGTTGTCGTTCATCCTGATTACTATGGTTCAGGCAGGCTCGCCGGGACCCTCCACGGTATTCCTGGTTAATAATTCAATAAAATATGGGCCGTTAAAAGCGATTGGCGTGCTCACCGGTGATGTGTTCGCCATTTTGATAATGGGGTTGATCTCGTCATTCGGAATTGCCACGTTTTTTGCCAATCATCCCGCCATGTTTAATGGTTTGAAGTTTGCGGGTGCGGCCTACCTTATTTATCTGGGGGTCGGTGCGTTCAAGAAAAGCAGGTCTGCCGCGCCGGCTGCAAGTACCGACGTGCCCACCGCCAAGTTGCCGTCGTTGACACGGCAGTGGGTGCAATCTTTTTTGATCGGGATCAGTAATCCCAAGGCGCTGGTTTATTTTACTGCGTTATTACCGCAATTCGAAAAAAGTGGCGCTCCGGATTTACAGTTCTTTGCGTTTCTCGTTGTGCTCAGTGCTTTGATAAAGTTTTCCATATTGTCGTGTTACGCCGTTGTCGCGATTCGCATCGCTTCGAAATTAACATCGCCTTCCGCCAGTAGAATCGGATCGAAAGTAGTGGCTGTATTCTTCGTGTTTTTTGGTGCGGCATTAGGGCTCTCAATCATCCATTGAAGGATAGGTACATATGAGGTATGAAAACTCGGCAGCAGGTTCACTGTTGGGGATGCACAGCACCTGCGACGTGATTGAACTGCAACTCAAGCACGCCGGCTATTGGGTGGGTAACTATTTCAACTACTTCATCACACTGGCGCATCGGTCTGATGATTGGAGAGCGTTCCTTGACACCTGGGATGGCCTGCCACCGGATGAATTTATGGCGGACGGTGGCAAGTATCGGCGGCGGCGTTTTACCGAGCTTCGTTACAATGTTCAGAGTGATGAGATCGGTATATTGCCGCATAAACCTTTTTTTCAGGATACGTATAATAATGCCCTGAATGGTGGCGTCGATCGGCATTTCGAACCGATCACGCCGTACATCGCCACGCATCCGTTCATAAAACGCATGATCCGGGATTATGTCGCCATCTTTACCCGTTACAGGGATGTGGCGGTTTGGCAAGTGTACGTGCACCAAGTCAGAATCACGTCGTCCCGAGGCATTGCGGGTTTTCCGACACCCGAAGGTATTCATAAAGATGGCGTGACATTTTCTAGCCTGTTTTGTATCAACCGGACTGAAAACTGCGTCGGTGCCGAAAATTTCATTTATGACAACGATAAGAACGTGCTCGAGCGTTTCACCCTGACGGGTTACGGCGACCTGGTGATATTCGATGATTCCAAGGTGTATCACAGTGTCAGTCAAATGAATGCGTCAGACGATTGCACCGCGTCGAGGGATATGTTGTTTCTGGAATTCACCGCGCAAGGGGGCGAGCATGTTGCGTCATAGTTCTGTGAATATCGAAGAACGCAATTACTCAAAAGAAATGATTGAAAGTATAAGCACTCGTTGGCCGTTCGAAGCCGAGGTCATGCGGTTCAATGAAGTTTCAGCGTGCTCATTCAATATGCATGTCCCGGACTTTATCCCGGAGATGGTGCCCTTTTCGATATTCGACGAGTGGCGAGCATTGGAGCCCCAGGATCAAAGCGATTTGTTGTCGGCGGGTTGGATCATCTACCAAAGCAACACGATTTTCATTGAAACCGATTTGGTCACGCCGGCGTGCATCGAGGTGATCAGGTCGCGACAGGACAACAGTGTCGGCCCCGAGATGGCCCGTTCGATGGCTGAAGCGATGACCGACGAGGGCTACCATACCCTGTTGGCGGTACTCACCTGCGACGCTGTGCGGGCGAATAGACAGCTGCCGTTGTTCCCCACAGACTTTCATCTGGTCAGTGTTATGAGTACGTATATCAATGGCCTTGATTGCGAATGGAAGCGCCGAGTCGCGCGCATCGCGACGGCGTGCTGTACCGAAAACCACATCACCGACTACCTGGACCTGCTGGCCAATGCTTCGTCCATTCAGCCGATGTTTCTGGCGGCAGTGAATGCCCATGCCAAAGATGAGTGGAACCACGGCTCGCAGTTCGCGGTATTGGCCCGGGATATCTATTGGGCGCTTTCCAGCGAAGGCCAGAAGGTATTCAAGGACACCGTTGAGTTGGTCGCGAAGAATTTTTTCCGGGCCGACCTTAACGCGTGGATCACGGTGATTGACCAGTTGGATCGTCCTTCACTGGCGGATGTGCGCACAGCGATCATCAATAATTCGGTTGAGCTGCAAAGGGCCGTTGAGTTTACGAACAATAATCGCGGCCTGATGAAACTGTATGAAAACCTTGAATGGGAGTGGGCCGGCTATGAAAGCAGATAGTTTTATGCTCACGTGCGCGACCCGGCACGAGCCCATCGCCAGCGCGGTATTTTCCCTGGTCAATGCCTGTGAGCGGATGGGCCTTGTGCGCACACGCTGCCGCCAAGGGCGATGCGGTTCTTGCCAGGTGAGGTTGATATCCGGTGAATACAGTGAGTTGACCCCCATGCTGGCGCTCACGGAAAAAGAGCGAGGCGGCAATGCGATTTTGCCCTGTGTGTTGGTTCCGCTTTCGAACATCGAAGTTGAGGCTTGGTACACATGAGTGAGACGGTTTATTTGCGGCGCGATAACTTCATCATTCGTAAAGCGACGATAGACGATGCGGTGGCGATCAGGAAAATGGTGTTCAAGACATTTGTCGAATACGGCATCGCGGCCGATCCCGACGATGACGACCGCGACATCATGTGCTTTGGCGTGCCCAAGGAGAATGTTGTGGAGCTGGTCACGGTATTTGATGGCATCCCCGTGGGGTCGGCCATTTTGACTGCGTGCGGGGAGGGCAGGGGCAAACTCACCAAGTTTTACCTGGACAAAAACTATCGTCGGTTTGGTGCCGGTGTGGCCATGCTCAACACCGCCGTCGCTGCCGCAAAATCCATGGGCGTTAAGGAGGTGTTCCTGAAAACTCGAGCGCTGTATAAAGAGGCCGTTCAACTGTATGAGTCGACCGGTTGGGTCAGGGGCGAAGACCAGCCTGGCCCAGGCCCTGAGCGCCTTTATTCGATTAAGTTCTCTGAGCAGTGAAAGGCTTTACCCAGCCATGAGCTGAAACAGACAGGCCCTTGAGGGCCTGTTTGTTACGTGCAGGCTAACGCAGCATATGCGAGACGTTCAAGTCGGATACGAGCTGCCCCATCGTTTTTATCGCGTGCTCTGCACGCTCATTCAGCAGGCCGCCGTAATTGATACGAATGCAGTTTTCATATTTACCCGACGAAGAAAATATTTTGCCGGTAGCAATCTGCACGTTGTGCTTCATCAAGCGATCGCTGAGTTCATAAGCCGACACCCCGTCCGGCAATTCAATCCATAAGAAATAGCCGCCTTGCGGCCGGCTGACGCGAATGCTGGAGTTGAAATACTTGGAGATCCAGTTCGTCATCAACTCCCTGTTGGCTTTGTAATTGGCGCGCATACGTCGAAGGTGGATCTGATAGAGCCCTTTGCTCATGAACTCGGCAATTGCCCTTTGATTGGCGGTCGCGGTAGCACCGGAGCTGATGTATTTGGTGTGCAGCACCTTGTCGTAGAATTTGCCCGGCACCACCCAGCCCACCCGCAAGCCGGGCGCCAGTGTTTTTGAAAAAGACCCGCACAGAATGACCTTGCCTTCAGTGTCCAGGGACTTGATGGTTTGCGGGCGCGGATACGAGAACGTCAGGTCGCCATAGGTATCATCTTCGATGATAAAAAAGCCGAAGGTTTTGGACAGCTTTACCAGGGTTTCCTTGCGCTCATTGGGCATTACATAACCCAGCGGGTTATTGCAATTGGGGTTGACCAGTACCGCCCGAATAGGCCATTGCTCGGCGATAAGTTCCAGCGACTCCAGGTCAATGCCCGTCAATGGGTGGCTAGGCACCTCGATGACTTTTATACCGCACACCTTGAGTGTCTGGATCGCGCCGTGAAAACTGGGCGACTCCACGACGACGATATCGCCTTGGCTGCAAATAGAGCGTATGGAGCACATGAGTGCTTCCTGGCAACCGGTGGTAATGATGATCTCGTCGGGGCCGATAAGGCAGCCGGAATCAATGATCAACCGGCTGATCTGTGTTCTTAACTCCAAGTTGCCCTTGATGTTTTCATAGTTGAGCCCGTCTTTTTGCCAACGCTTCGCTTCGTGGCTCAGGCTTTTCATCAAGGGTTTGAGTGTCGGTGTGTCAACGCTTGGCATGCCTCTGCCCAATTGCAGGACCCCTTCGTCAGGGGTGTTGGCCGTCACCTTGTAGATTTCATCCCATTCCAATATATCCAGGGGTGTTCTTTCGGAAGCACGCATCGTGGGCAATAGATAGACGTGCTGTTTGCGGGTGACGAAATGCCCGGATTTGGGGGCTGGTGACGCCAGCCCTTCCTCCTCCAGGAGCCGGTATGCCTGTTGGACCGTGCCCAGGCTGACCCCGTGTTCTGCGCTTAATATGCGCACGGAAGGGAGTCGCTGCCCTTCCTGGTACATGCCCATTTCAATTCTGCTACGCAGTAAATGGGCCAAATCTGAATACTTTGCCACTGATCCCTCGCCGCTGCTTCGCTACCCTTGCCATGGGCGCATAGTCCTCCGCGGCACCGTCTGTGGCAAGGGCCGCAACAGCAGTGAAGTGCCTGTGGTTGGTAGTGCTTGTGGTTCACGCATTCGGGCGCCAACCGCCGCCCAATGCCGTCACCAACCCCACGCTTGCCTGCAACTGCCGCGTCTGCACGGCCTGCAACGCCCTTTGCGCCTGCAACGCCGCCGTCTGTGCGATCACCACGTCGAGGTAACTCACGGCCCCCGCTTGATAGCTATTCATCGCCAGCGACTGCGTATGTTGCGCCGCATTCGCCGCCGCCTGTTCATCCTGGGCTTGCTGCTGCAAATCCCTTAGCTGCGCCAGGTTATCTTCCACCTCGCGCACAGCTTTCAGTACACGGCTGCGGTACTGCGCCGAAGCCTCCTCAAACTCGGCTTTGGCCTGACGCTCATTGGCACTCAAGCGCCCGCCATCAAAGATCGGCAAGTTCACCAAAGGCCCCAGCGCCCAATACCGATTGCCGGCGGACAGCAAGTTACCCACCCCTTGCGTCTGCCCGCCTATCAGCCCGGTCAAGCTGAAGTCCGGATACCACGCTGCCTTCGCCACACCGATATTGGCATTGGCGGCAAACACCCGCCGTTCCGCCGCCGCAATGTCCGGACGGCGTTGCAGCAGGTGGCTCGGCAGCTGCGAAGGAATTCCCGGCAGCGCAATCAACTGTTGGCTCGCAGGCACGCTGAAGTTGCTGGCTGCCACGCCTACCAGCTCGCCAATGGCATGCTCGGTGAGGTTGCGTTGCCCGCGCACTTCATCCAGTTGCGCCTTGGCTTCGGCCAGTTGGTTTTGCGCCCGGGTCAGGTCGAGTTCGGACGCAATCTGGCCTTCGTAACGGCTGCGTGTCAGTTGCAACGCCTGGCTGAAATCATCCAGCGAGCTGTTGAGAATGCGGCTCTGCGCATCCAGCCCATTGAGCTGCACATACAGCGTCGCCAGCTGATGCTGCAGGCTCAGGCGCGCCACGGCCAAATCATCGCCTGATGCTTGCGCCTGGGCGTCACCCGCCGCGACCTGGTTGCGGATCTTGCCCCACAGGTCCAAGTCGTAGCTCAACGAAAACCCGGCGGTATTGCTGTTGTACACCGACGGCTGCGTGTCCCCACGCAGCGGTCGCGAGTCCGATTGCCGCTGGCGCAATGGCTGTGCACTGGCGGTGATCTGCGGGAACAAACCCGCGTGCAATTGGCTGGCATACGCCTGGGACGCATCGAAATGCGCCAGCGCCGCCGCCAAATCCGGGTTGGCCTTGAGCAACTGCTGTTGCAGGTCATTCAGGTGCGAGTCGTTGTAGAGTTTCCACCATTCGGGCGCGAGTTGGTCGCAGGGTTGCGCGCTGTGCCACGGGCCGTCGCTGGTCTGTTCGCGATAGCCCGCCGGCAGGTCAACCGACGGCACCTTGTAGGTGGGCGCCATTGAGCAGCCCTGCAATAGCAGCAGCATCAACGCCGCCAGGGGTTTAAGCCTTGGGCGCATGTACACCTCCGGCGTCGGCCAGTTGCACGGGGTCGCCTTCGCGCAGGGCGTCCGGCGGGTTGTCGACCACGCGGTCGGCGGGTTTCAGGCCTTGGTCGATCACCAGGCGTTCGCCGAGGTCGAGGCCGATGTGGATGTCTTGCAGGTGCACGTGGTTCTGCGTATCGAGCACCGCGACTTGGGTGCCTTGGGCACGGAAGATCAGCGCGCTGGCGGGGATACTCACGCCGTGGGTGTCCGCCGGAATCGGCAAGGTCGCTTCGGCGTAATCACCGGGCAGCAACTCGCCGTTGGGGTTGTCGACGACGAACTGCGCGAGCAGCGTGCCGGAGCGGCGGTCGATGGCGGTGGAGTCGCCGATCAGGCGCGCCTTGAAGTGCTCGCCGGGGTGTTCGGGCACGGTCAGTTCAGCCTCCAAGCCTGGGTGGATCACCGCCGCGTAGTTCTGCGGCACCGGCACGTAGAGACGCAACTGGTGGGTGTCGGCGATGTTGAACAGTTCCGGGTCGCTGTCGGTGTCGGCCTTGATCAACTGACCGATATCGGTGTTGCGTGCGGTGATGGTGCCGGCGAATGGCGCGCGAAGGGTCTTGTAGCTTTCCAGTGCCGACAGCCGTGCATAGTCGGCCGCGGCCGCTTCGGCATTGGCTTTGGCAGCGGCGGCGTTGGAGGTTTTTTCATCGGCTTCCTGACGCGACACCGAGTGGCTGGCCAACAGGTTTTGCCAGCGTGTGGCGGTGGTCTCGGCCAGGCGTGCGTTGGCCTGTTCCTGCACCAGGCGCGCGTGGGTCTGCGCCAGTTGCTGGTCAAGGTCCGGGGTGTCGATTTCGGCGAGGATTTGCCCGGCTTTGACTTGGGTGCCGATGTCGGCTTTCCAGTCTTTCAAGTAGCCGCTGACGCGAGCGTGAATCGGCGCCTTGCTCCAGGCTTCAAGGTGCGCGGGCAGGCGCAAAGTGTCACCGGCCACGTTCTGTTTCGGCTGGAACACCATCACTTGCGGGACGGCGGCGGTTTCGGTCCAGGCGGTGACCGATTGTTCGTGCATCGTGCGGGCGTGCAGGCCGTTGGCGACCAACAGGGCGGCCAGTGTCAGGCCGCCGATACCCATGAGCATCAGACGCTTGCGCGAGGGTGTGTGATCAGACGACATGTGAAGTTTCTCCAGCAGCTGCGCGAGTAGGGTGACGACCGTGGACCAGGCTGAAGACCACGGGTACAAACAACAGGGTGGCGACGGTGGCGAAGATCAAACCGCCGATCACCGCCCGGCCAAGGGGTGAGTTCTGCTCTTCTGACAAGGCCAGCGGCAACATGCCGATGATCATCGCCAGGGCCGTCATGCACACCGGCCGGAAGCGGGTGTAGCCGGCTTCCATCGCGGCCTTCAACGCGTCGCCATGTTCGGCCAGGCGTTCACGGCAGAAGCTCACCACCAGGATCGAGTTGGCGGTGGCCACGCCCATGCACAAGATGGCCCCGGTCAGCGCGGGCACCGACAGCGAAGTGCCGCTGAGGAACAGCATCCACACGATCCCCGCCAGCGCCGCCGGCAAGGCAGTGATGATCACGAACGGGTCGGCCCAGGACTGGAAGTTGACCACGATCAGCAGGTAGATCAGCACCACGGCGCCGAGCAAGCCGAAGCTCAAACCGCTGAAGGCTTCATGCAGCGCATCGATCTGCCCATGCAGGCTGATCACTGCACCTTTGGGGCGCATGGCGGCGGTGTCATCCAGCGCCTTTTGCACGTCGCGGGCTACGCCGCCAAGGTCGCGGCCTTGCACGTTGGCGTACAGGTCCAGGGTCGGTTCGATGTTGTAGTGGGTCACCACCGCCGGGCTTTGCACACGAGAGATGGTGGCCACACCGCCGAGGATCTGCGACTGGCCATCGGCACCGGTAACCGGCAAGGCTTCCAACGACGGCAGGCTGTCGAGGCGGTATTGCGGCGTTGCCGCGACGATCGAATACGACACGCCGTTGGCTGGGTTGAGCCAGAAGGTCGGGGCGGTTTGCGAGCTGCCGGCGAGGGAGGCGACCATGCTGTTGGTCACGTCCCGCTCGGTGATACCCAGGCCGTTGGCACGCATGCGGTCGACGTTAACTTGCAGCGATGGGTAGCCGGTAGACTGCTGGATGCGCAGGTCGGCAATGCCCGGTACGTGCTGCAAGCGACGTTCAAGTTCCACCGCATAGGCGCGGTTTTCTGCATCGCTGCGCCCGGAGATTTTCACGTCCAGCGGGGCTGGCGCGCCGAAGTTGAGGATCTGGCTGCTGATGTCCGCCGGCAGGAACGCGAAGTGGCTGCCGGGGAAGCTTTCCGGCAAGGCTTCACGCAGTTTTTTCACGTAGTCGGCGGTGGGCGCGTGGTCCTTTTTCAGGCTGACTTGAATGTCGCCATCCTGCGGGCCGATGGTGCCGCTGCTGCTGTAGGCCATGTCGATGCCGCTGAGCGGAATGCCGATGTTGTCGACGATGGTGTCGAGTTCTTCGGCGGGGATCACTTCGCGAATCCGCGCTTCAATCCGGTCGAACGCCGCCGCGCTTTCTTCAATCCGCGTGCCCAGTGGCAGGCGCACGTGAAGGGCGAGGGCACCGGCGTCGGTGGCCGGGAAAAAGTCCTGGCCCAGGCTTGGCAACAGCAGGAACGAGGCGAGCACGCAGGCCAGGAAGCCGACGATAAAGCGCTTGCGATTGCCCAGCGCGAGCATCAGCAAGCCATGGTAGGTGTCGCGGATATTCGAGAAGTGGCGCTCGAACCCTTGCTGAAAATTCAGCACCGATTGCAGCACGGCATTGCGTGGTTTTTTGTGCTGCTCACCCTCGTGGTGGTTGATGAATTCATCTTCCGGGTGGTGCCCTGCGCCCGGTTCCGGTGTGTGCGGCTTGAGCAGGAACATCGCCAGCGTCGGCACCAAGGTGCGCGAGAGGATGAACGAGCTGGCCATGGCAAAAATCACGGCCAGGGCCATTGGCCGGAACAGGTAACCGGCGATGCCTTGCAGCAAGAACATCGGCACGAACACGATGCAGATGCACAGCAGCGAGACGAACGCCGGGCCGACGATTTGCGCGGCGCCGTCGAGGATCGCGGTCTTCACCGCCTTGCCTTGTTCCAGGTGCCAGTTGATGTTTTCGATGGTCACCGTGGCATCGTCCACCAGAATCCCCACCGCCAACGCCAGCCCGCCGAGGGTCATCACGTTGAGGGTTTGCCCACTGACCGCCAGCAGCGCAATGGCCGAGAGCACTGCCAGCGGAATTGAGGCGGCGATGATCAGGGTGGAACGCCAGCTGCCGAGGAACAGCAGGATCATCGCACTGGTCAGCAGTGCGGCGATGATGCCTTCTTGGGCCACGCTGCCCACCGATTGTTTGACGAACACCGAGGCGTCACCCAGCAGCGAGGTCTTCAGCGACGGTGGCAGGGTTTCGTTGATGCGCGGCAGCATCTGACGGATACCGTCGATGATCGACAAGGTGGAGATGCTGCCGTTTTTCAACGCTGGCATCAGCACCGCGCGGTGGCCGTCGACGCGCACGATATTGGTCTGTGGCGGCGAGCCGTCACGCACGTGGGCCACTTGGCCGATGGTGATCAGCGCGCCGTCGACGGTCTTGATCGGCAGGTCGTTGAGCTCATCAATCGCCTTGGGGCTGTTGTTGAGCAAGATCGTGTATTCGTAGGGGCCGAGTTTGGCGGTGCCCACTGGGATGATCTGGTTTTGCAGGGCCAGGGCGTTGCCTACGTCTTGGGCCGACAAGCCTTTGGCGGCCAAGGCTTGCGGGTCGAGGTCGAGGGTGATCTGGCGCTGCTTGCCGCCCATGGGCGTGGGCATGGCCAGGCCGGGCAGGGCGCTCAGCGGCAGGCGGATGTTGTTCTGCACCAGGTCGCGGATCTTGGCTTCCGAGAGGCTGGGGCTGGAGAACGCCATTTGCAGGATCGGCACCGTGGAGGCGCTGTAGTTGAGGATCAGCGGCGGCGTGATGCCCGGTGGCATTTGCTTGAGCACGGTTTGTGACACGGCGGTCACTTGCGCGTTGGCGGTGCGGATGTCCACGCC
Organism: Pseudomonas sp. D47; assembly: GCF_045447305.1. Lineage (NCBI taxonomy): Bacteria > Pseudomonadati > Pseudomonadota > Gammaproteobacteria > Pseudomonadales > Pseudomonadaceae > Pseudomonas > Pseudomonas sp. D47. The sequence continues at coordinate 10,686 of NZ_JBJGXU010000091.1, forward strand.
GGGCTGGAAGAAGATCTTGACGATGCCCATGCCGGGCAGCGATTGCGATTCGATGTGTTCGATGTCGTTGACGGTGGTGCTCAGGGAGCGTTCGTAGGTGTAGATCACTCGGCCGGCCATGGCGTCCGGCGACAGGCCGTTGTACTGCCAGACCACGGCGACGACAGGGATGCCGATGTTGGGGAAAACATCCGTCGGGGTTTTCAGGGCCGCCATCGGCCCGACGATACAGATGAATATGGCCAACACGATAAACGTGTACGGCTTTTGCAGTGCGGTCTTTACCAGCCCGAGCATGCGTGAACCTCCGAGGGGGCAGAATTGCAAACCCCGGCAGTCTTGCCCGACCCACCTAACACGCACCTTTCAGCCAGGTGAAGGAACATTTAGTTAACGGCTGAAGATCGTTTCATATGTATTCATTTGTTCTACAAAGGGCCGCTCTCCAAGCTTGTCTCCATCGGACGCGACACATTTGAGATCCGCACATTGTTAATTTTGGAGCCCTGCCATGTCACTGAAACCCCTGTTGTTGATTCCCGCCCTCGGCGCTGTTGTGTTGTTGTCGGCGTGCGCCGGCCCCATCCCCAAAGCGGACCCGAGCGAAGCGTGGATTGGTTTGAAAGAAGAGGCGCCGAACGACCTGATGGCCGAGCGCGTGGATGGCAAGCGGGTGGATGACGGGCGCTTTTTTGAAGTGACGCCGGGGGATCATCGTCTGGATGTGACGTTATTCGAAGAAGAGCCGGGCGACGATAACCAGCAGGACTGCCAGGGCCGGGTCGAGTACAAGCACTTCCAGGCCGGTGAGCACTACACATTGATTGAATCGAGCCTGGGCACCACCGTGCGCGCCGTCCTCAAGGACGGTCACGGCAAGGAAGTCGCGGCGACTCAAGACTTCAATTGCATGCCTGGCTAAGCATGGTGCACCGCGGCCTTATGCGGCTTGGCCGGTGCGCAGCGGGTGACGTGGGGGTGATGGTGCCGCCGGGTCACGCGCATGACCCCCCACAGCATGGCGCCGGCGACCGCCAGCCAACCGCAGACCAACAGGAAAATCGTTGTTGCAAGGCTCATTCGGGCCTCCTTTCGCCCCGCACGGGGCACACACAGTCTTCTCAATGGACAGTCTAGCTACCCGGCGGTTGCCTGCTATTGACCAATGGTCGAGTGCATCCAACTTGTTTGCTCTATCCAGCGCATTTTACTAACGCCTCGGGCTATACCCGCGTGGCTGAGCATCCTATGATCAGGGCCCTTACCGGCAGTTGATCAAGCGAGTAAAACATTGCGGTTACGGTCGAACGTTAAAACCTCCCTGCTGCTGGCGTGCGCCCTGGGGCTCGCGGCGTGTTCCGGGCACCCCTCGAAATTGGCGGGCCTGCCGGAGCGTGTCGAACTCAATGGCGTGCCGACCTTTCGCAGCGAGGCTTACCTGAGTGGCCCCTCGGCGTTAGCCAGCATGCTGTCGCAACAAGGCATTGTGATGACACCCGGCTTGCTCGATAAGCCCCTGCACTTGCCGGGCGGCGAGGCGGACCTTGAGCGCAACATGCAGGTGCTGGCGCGTGAATACGGACTGATGGTGTATCCACTGGATACCCAGCTGACGGCGGTGCTGGCGCAGGTGGCGGCGGGTTACCCGGTGATGGCGCGGATCAACCCGAGCGTCTGGTCCGGGACGCGCTACGTCGTGGTGGTGGGGTTCAATCAGCAGAAAAGTACAGTGCTGCTGCGCTCAGGCATGGAGCGGCGGCTGTTGATGAGCTTCAGCGATTTTGAGTCGGCCTGGAAGAGCGCCGGCCACTGGGCAATCCTGACCCAGCGCCCGAGCCAATTGCCGGCCAATGTCGATGCGCAGCGCTGGCGCGAGGCAGCCAATGCTACCGCGCAAGCCGGGCAGGAGCAGGCGGCGGCGCAGGCGCTCAAGGTGTTGGCGGAAAGAAAATAATGTGCGAGTGGGATGGTGTGGGAGCCGGGCTTGCCCGCGATGCCGGCAACTCGGTTTTTCAGGCGGACCTAGTTGATGCCATCGCAGGCAAGCCAGCTCCCACACAAGCCAGCTGCCAGATTAGATCTGCGTTGTTTTAGCGACTTACCTGCGCCGCATTCGGGCGATTCTTCAAGTTCTTATCAGCCTTGTAGCGCAGTGCGACGTCCGGCACCGAACCGCCCTTGCCGGTCTCGACCCAGCTGCGAATGCGGCTGGCATCGGCAAAGTGGGTGAACTTGCCGAAAGCATCCAGGATTACCAGCGACACCGGACGGTTACCCATGCTGGTCACCAGCACCAGGCAGTGGCCAGCTTGGTTGGTGAAACCGGTCTTGGTCAGCTTGATATCCCAGTTGTTGCGGTTGATCAGGTGGTCGGTGTTGGAGAAACCCAAGGTGTAGTTGGGCTTGCGGAACGACACGGTCTTTTCCTTGGTGGTGCTCAACTGGCTCAGCATCGGAAACTTGCGCGCATAGGCCAGCAACTTGCTCAGGTCACGGGCGGTGGACACGTTGTGAATCGACAGGCCGGTAGGCTCGACATAGTGCGTGCTGGTCATGCCCAGCGCCTTGGCCTTGGCGTTCATCGCCGCGATAAACGCTGGGTAGCCGCCCGGGTAGTGGTGGGCCAGGCTGGCGGCGGCGCGGTTTTCCGACGACATCAGGGCAATCAGCAGCATTTCTTTGCGCGGCATTTCACTGCCGATTTTCACCCGGGAGAACACGCCTTTCATTTCCGGCGTGTCCTTGATGTTGATGTCGATGTATTCGTCCATGTTCTGCTTGGCTTCCAGCACGATCAGGCCGGTCATCAGCTTGCTCACCGAGGCGATTGGCACCACGACGTCGGGGTTGCTGGAATAGATGACTTTGTTGGTCTGCAGGTCGACCAGCATGGCGCTGCCGGAAGCGATTTGCAGTTTGGAGGTATCACGCGGCGCCAGGGTGGTTTCGGCGGCGTGCGCAAAGGTGCCTGTGAATGCAAAAAATAGGCTGACGATAGAGAGACGAATTTTCACGCGGATGAACTCGCTAAAATAGTAAGGAAATACCGTTGGGAAACGGGTTATATGACAAATGCCGTTACATTTTATGAGTATGGATGAAGAACTGTCGAATGTTCTTCTAGAACCGGACGAAAGTGCTTAAAAACTAACAAAAAACAGTTTTTTTTGCGGGCAATAAAAAGCCCTGCGATAAGGCAGGGCTTTTTCAGTACCGCTGGTTATTAGCCGTGCAGGGTCTCTGCCGCATACAGCGTATTTTCCAACAGGCACGCGCGGGTCATCGGGCCGACACCACCTGGCACTGGAGTGATCCAGCCGGCGCGGGGCAGGGCGGTTTCGTACACGACGTCGCCGACCAGTTTGCCGTCTTCCTGGCGATTGATGCCGACGTCGATGACGATGGCGCCTTCTTTAATCCACTCACCTTTGACCAAACCGGGTTTGCCGGCGGCGACGACTACCAGGTCGGCGCGGCCGACGTGGCCGGCCAGGTCTTTGGTGAAGCGGTGGGTGACGGTCACGGTGCAGCCGGCCAGCAGCAGTTCCATGGCCATTGGGCGACCCACGATGTTGGAGGCGCCCACCACCACCGCATCGAGGCCGTACAAGTCGACGCCGGTGCTTTCCAGCAGGGTCATGATGCCTTTCGGCGTGCAGGGGCGCAGCAGCGGGATACGCTGGGCCAGGCGGCCGACGTTATAAGGATGGAAACCGTCGACGTCTTTGTCCGGGCGGATGCGCTCCAGCAATTTGGAGGCATCGAGGTGCTCGGGCAGTGGCAGCTGCAGCAGGATGCCGTCGATGCTCGGGTTGTCGTTGAGGCCGTCGATCAGGTCGGTCAAGTCTTTCTGGGTGGTGCCTGTAGGCAAGTCGTAGGCTTTGGAAATAAAGCCGACCTCTTCACAGTCTTTACGCTTGTGCGAGACATAAACCTGAGAGGCAGGATCGCTGCCGACCAGGATCACCGCGAGGCCAGGCGTGCGCAGGCCTTGCTGGCTACGCTCGGTGACTCGTTTGGCGATCTGCTGGCGCAGGCTGGCGGCGATTGATTTGCCGTCGATAAGTTGTGCAGTCATTACGCGTGATTAACCATCGAGAGGGGGAAGAAAAGTGCGCGCATTCTCGCACGCCATGACGTGAGGGCAAAGGCGCTTGGTCTGCAAATTGCCCTAACCCCTTAAATAAAATCAGTTTTTTTCAAAAAAGATTTGACGGGTATCAAGGCCCTCTATACTATTCGTCGCACTTGTCGGGCACAGCCTAGCACTGGTTAAGAAGGTCGAGCAGAATTGTTGTACTGCAAGGCTGGAAGCATTTAGTTTGTAATCTTCAAAGAGTGCAGATTAATAAGGCGCCCGTAGCTCAGCTGGATAGAGCATCCGCCTTCTAAGCGGATGGTCGCAGGTTCGAGTCCTGCCGGGTGCGCCATTAGGCAGCTTTGGCACAAGTAGCGCTAGATGGTGGGCGTAGCTCAGTTGGTAGAGCACGGGATTGTGACTCCCGTTGTCGAGGGTTCGATCCCCTTCGTCCACCCCATATTTTTAAAAGGCGCCAGATTAATCGTCTGGCGCCTTTGCTTTAAGAGCTTCAAGCGCGGATGTGGTGGAATTGGTAGACACACTGGATTTAGGTTCCAGCGCCGCGAGGCGTAAGAGTTCGAGTCTCTTCATCCGCACCACCTTTAAAATCAAGGCTTTACGAGCCTTAGAGTACCCTCCTGTAGCACCGCTGGATTCTCGCTGTAGCGAGGTTGTGACAAGCCCAGATCGAGTACGCTTACCGCACTACGCACCCTTGCAGGTGCAAGGTGGGCGTATTTCTCTGTCATCTGGATTGTCGAGTGCCCAAGCAAATCCCTGATTTCAATAAGCGGTACACCAGCCGACACAAGCCATGCTGCGCAGGTGTGGCGTAAATCGTGTATCGTAAAATCTGTGATGCCAGCTTTTTCACAAGCGTTATCAAATCCAGTCGACGGATCTGCAACCCTTGCACCATTCTTTCTGGTGAACACCCATGGCGTTGTCGGGCAGTGCTCGGCCCGCATCGCCATTCTTCCTCTCAGCGCCGCCAGCGCTCCCTCATTCAGTGGGATACTTCGGCGCTTTGCCGCCTTAGTATGCTCCCCGTCCAGATAAATCAGCCGGTTGGCAAAATCAACCCGGCGCCACTCCAGACCTAGCATTTCCTCTTTCCTGCAACCGGTGTTCACCGCGAGCCTGATAAAATCTTCTAGCATGTCGCCGAACCGTTGCTTGCGCACCGTACGGCACAGGCTGTCGAGTTCTCCTCGGGTGACCCACCTGACTCTTCCCTCTGGCTCCTTGAGCTTTCGTCCGCGCACCGGATTGGGTAATTTCCACTCCAGTTCACCGACACACCAGTTGATGGCCGCAGAAAGGGCTGCCAATTCCCGATTGATTGTCGCTGAGGATCTACCTACTTTCGATCTTGATGATGAGTACTCACGGATATCCTTCCCGGAAAGGTCGTTCATCATTTTTCCAGCGAAATAAGCTTGCAGTGATTTGACCCGGTATTGCGTCGTTTTAAAGCTTTTTTGAGCGGTTGAGGCGTTGGTAAGGTATTCAATCATCACTTCTTCAAAGGTCCTGGGCGGATCAACGCCCAGTTCCTTTTGCCGCCATGCTGCGCCTCTGTGCTCCTGATCTATAGCCTTGGCTGCTGCGTAGTCCTCGGTACCAGCAGAGCGTCTAATGTACGTACCATCTGCTGCGGTGAAACTGATCCACCACGTTTTTCCTCTTTTATAGGGCATATCTTCTCCTCGGATACGCCGCCCGCGTCGCGGAGGGTATCAGGGATGCCGTCCTCGATCATCTGGACAAGCTTCCCATAGTGGACGCGAAGGGGGCCTAACCCCCTGACGCAAGGCAGTTTCCCGGCTTTTGCCAGGGCGTAAGCGGTTGTGCGGCCGATGCTCAACATCTCGGCCGCCTCTATAATTGAGATGAGGCGCATAGGTGGTGTCCTT
>NZ_JBJGXU010000092.1:0-16254 GCF_045447305.1 Pseudomonas sp. D47
CCCTTTTGGTTACTTTTGGGGCTCTTTTCCAAAAGTGACCCGCCGTAAGGGCGGAACCCTAAGCCGCCGTTACCGCAGCAACGGATATGCACCCAAGCGCCACCCCAAAAACCACGATCGCAGGCAAACCAGCCCCCACATTTGTATCGAGTTTCACTCCAAGTCGAGCAGTGCTTCGATCTCTTCGAACCCCGGCCGCGCCAACACATCAGGCTGACAGCAGCGTTTGTGCAGCGCTACCAGCCCCTCGTCATTAAACCCAGTCTCAACCCGCTCCAACAATTCCCCCAGCAACACCCCAAACGCGCGCACTTCAATGCGCTGCAACGCCCTGGTTTCCAAGGTGTCCGCCGTGGCATGGAACGACGCCGCGCCGAAGTCCCCGAGCAAGCAGTCGCCAGCGGCATTCCACAAGATATTGTGGCCGTACAGGTCGCCATGGGTGATGCCCTGCCGATGCAAGTGCGCCGCGACCGACGCAACCCCCCGCGCCATGCGCAAGGCCACTTCAACGCTGAAACGCGTGCTCGGCTCGTAGATGTCGCGGGTGCACGACGCCAGGCTCGGCAGGGCCGCGAGGTTGCGGTAGCTCGGGTCGATCAGGTCCATCACCAGCGCAGCCTGGTCATCGGGGTGGCCCACCACGCGACCTTCCACCTTGATCAGGTTCGGATGCAGCCCCGCGGCGATGCAGGCCTGCATTTCATGCAGTGGTGAACCGTCGCTGGTGATCGTGCCTTTGTACAGCTTGACCGCGACAGGCAGCGCCTGTGGCTTCCACAACGCCCTGCGAATGATCCCCGAGGCACCTTCGCCCAGCACGTCGCCCAGCTCCAGTTCAGACCAGGGAATGTTCGGCGTCGCGTCATCGGCGGCCACGTCCACTGCCATTTCCACCGGGTTACCGGCGTAGGCCAACCACGTCAGGCTCGGCAGCGTCAGCAGCCACTCCGGCAGGTGGGTCAGGCGGTTGGAGGCGATGCGGATCAGCTCGAGGTTGTGGCAGTTCGCCAGGCTTTGCGGCAGGTCCGTCAGTTGGTTGCCGGCGAGCATGAGTTTTTGCAGCAGCGGCCGCTCGCCCAATTCGCTGGGCAATTGGCTTATGCAGTTATCGGTGAGGATCAGCCAGCGCAACTGCGGCGGCAGGGCGGCGGCGGGCACGTGGCTGATCTGGTTGGCCTTGAAGCCGATCATGCTCAAGTTGGCGCACTGGCCTAGGCATTGCGGCAGCTCGGTAAAGGCGTTTTCCGAGCAGAACAGCACGCGCAAATGCGACAGGCGATGCAGGTCGTCGGGCAGGCTGCTCAGGGCGTTGCCCGTGAGGTTGAGGATTTCCAGGGTGTCGGCCAGCTCGAAGATTTCCCGCGGGAATTCGGTCAGCCCGCAGGCCAGGTCCAGGCGTTTGATACCGGCCAGTTGGCCGGCCTTGAGTTGGGCAAGGGTATTCATGAACGGCGCGGTCACTCGGCAAGAGGGCGTAAAAGGCGCTCATGATACCGGGTCGGGTGCGGGTTGCGGGCAGTCCGTTTGCAACTCGGCTTTTTGTAATTGATGCAGACGGCTGGCGGTGCGGGCGAGGTCGATGGCCTGGCCTTCCAGGGATTCAGCCAAGGGCTGGTGGCCGATCAGGGTCAGGCGTTTGTCCTGGTCGTAAAGCACGTCCACCAGGTTGATAAAACGCTGCTGTACGGCGATCGGGCATTCGGCCAGTTGCGGCAGCCCGTCGATGATCCAGTGGTCGAAGTCCTGGCATAGCAGCAGGTAATCCATCACGGCGGTGAGCTGTTCGCAGAGGTCGTTGAAGGTAAAGGCGATAGTCGGCGCCTGATGGCTGCGGCAAACCAACTGGCGGTTGCCGACCTTGAGGGTCTGCGCCGGGCAATCCGTGGCGGGCAGCCCGAGCGCTTGACGCTGAGCGGGCGTCCCCGGCCACACATACTGGCCGGCGCTGAAGCGCTGCTCGGCATGCGCCTGGGGCAGGCTGCGAAAGTCTTGGGGGGAGCTGACTTCCAGCACGTCCATGCGCGCGGCGATCAGGTCGATCACCGGCTTGAAACGCTCGTGGTACAGCGGGTTGGGCAGCAACCCTGCGGGCGCATAGTTGGAGGTCACCAGCACCAGCACGCCGCGCTCGAACAAGGCTTTGAACAGGCGGCTGATGAGCATCGCATCGCCGATATCGTGGACGTGGAATTCGTCGAAGCACAGCACCCGGCAGCCTGCGAGCAGCTCGTCCAGGGTCACGCCCAGGGCGTCGTCGTGCTCACGGTGCTGGAACATGCCGCGATGCAGGCGGGCAAAAAACGCGTGGAAGTGCACGCGTTGCTTTTCGGCAATCGGCAACGCCTGGAAAAACCCATCGAGCAGCCAGCTTTTGCCGCGCCCCACCGGGCCGTGCAGGTACAGGCTGCGCGTGGCAAGGCCCGCGAGCAGGTGCTGGGTCTGACGGGCGAGGGCGGTAATCGCCTGGGTTTGGCCGGCACTCAGGGTGTAGCCCTGTTGTTTGGCCTTTTGGGCAAAAAACGCCGGGATCGGCGAGGCGTTCTGTACGTCGGTCTTTTTGCCAAGCAGGCGCTGGATCACGGAAAGCACGGCCAATGCGAGTCACTCTGTAGTGCGGTGGTCGCCTACTTTAGGGCGCTCGCCGCGGTTTGACCAATAGAGAAGGGCGTCGCCAGCTATCGCGAAAAAGCATGGCGTGGGGGCAATGCTGACCAAACTGGCAGTTTCTCTTTAAATGGCTAACCTCATACACAGTTGTCAACCCTATATAAGGAATTGGGGCTGTGAAGGGACGAGCAGTATTGGCAGTTATGGGCGCCATGCTCTGTAGCACGGTTTACGGCACGCAACTCCAAGTGGAGGTGCGCATCGACGTGCAGCGCGGCTGCCAACTGGTGGGGACCACCCGCAGTGCCGGCATCGAGCAGCTTGGCCTATTGGATTTCGGCGGCGGCCCGCGTCTGGATGACCCCGCCGGCCCCTTGAGTGCGGCCCTGATCAGCCAGCGCCAGCCGCGCCTGGAATGTAACCCCGGCACGCCGTATCAAGTGCGTGTTGACGGCGGCCTGCATGGCGGCGTCGGCGAAGTGCGCTACCTGAGCGCCGCGACCCCTTCGAGTCAACCCATTCCCTACCGCATTTACGCCGACGCCGCGCGGCGGATTCCGTTGCCCGTCAATCAACCGCTGAGCGGCCGTGTGCCGGACTCGGGCTCGGTCGACTTACCTCTGTATGGCCGCATCGAACCGCTCAAGGACATCCCCGCCGTCGGCCGCTACACCGACCTGCTCAAGGTCACAGTCACGTGGTAAGCCGGGGCTGGGCCCTCGTGGCCATGGGCAGTCTGTTGCTGCTGGCGGATGACGCCCAGGCCGCAGCGGTCAATGGCCAGGTCCACGCGCGCTTGGTGATCACCGCCAGTTGCGAGGTGAGTAAAGGTGTCGAGAGCGCGCCGGTCAGCCCTACGGGCGGCAGCATGTTGCTCGACTTCGGCAGCCAGGGGCCGACGTGGAACAACCTGTTGGGCGCAGCGGTGACTGATGTCGACAAGGCGCCGCTGTCGGTGTCCTGCAACCCCTCGGTGGTCAGCAGTTTCACCGTGACCATCGACGGTGGCGCCCATGGCGACGGCGCTACCCGACGCCTGAGCAACGGCCGCCACACCATTCCCTATCGGCTATCCGCCGACCCGCTGGGCCGCAGCGCCTACAGCATCGGCCAGCAACGCAATTTCGTCGTGACCAAGGGCACACAAGTACCGATCCCGGTATTCGGCTTGGTGGTGGCGAATACCAAGGCCCTACCGGCCGGCATCTATACAGACACCCTGACGGTGACTCTGGATTGGTAAACCCTGAGGATGAACATCATGCATGCACGTGTATTGAAGGCGGTTTTTCCATTGATGGCGCTGGTGTGGGTGGCGGGCGCGCAGTCGGCCACCGTGGCCGGCACGGTCAGCGCGACCCTGGTGCTGACCAGCAGTTGCCAGGTCAATGGCGCGGCGGCAACCGGCGGGATGAGCTTCGGTAACTTGAACTTCGGCACGGCCAACAGCCTGTTCACTGAAGCCGACGGCCAGGTGCTGGGCGGTGGCGGTGGCGCGTTGTCGATCCTGTGTTCGGCGGGTACTTCGCCGACGCTGACCGTGTCTGCCGGCGCCAATGACGGCAAGTCCACTGGCGGTGCACGCGCGCTGTACGACGGCGTTGCCAACTACGTGCCGTACGACCTCTACACCGACAGCGGCCATTCGAATTTGCTGGCCATCGGTGGCGTGATCAACCTGGCGCCAAGTACCGGGGTGGCCCAGGCCGTGAATATTTACGGTAAGGCCAATGGCAAGGCCGGGCTGCCCGCCGGTACTTATACCGACACGGTTAACGTGACCCTGACGTTCTAAGTGCCATGAGCCGGGCAGCGTGGGCGTTGGCAGTGTGCATCGGCTGGGGCATGCCGGTGTCGCTGTTGGCGGTGACCAGTCAATCGTTCCAGGTCAGCGCGACGATCACGCCCGGGTGCCTGGTGGTCGGTGGTGGCACGAACTACGGCAGCCTGGCTTTCGGCACGTATTCGGCCCTGGCGACCAGCACAGCGTCGGTCGCGCTCACCAGTGGCGTGACCTTGCAATGTACGCCGGGTGTCGCGCTGAACATGAGTGTCGACGGCGGTTTGCACAACAACAGTGGTCGGCGGATGCAGCTCAATAGCGGCAGTGCCCAAGTGGCCTATCAGCTGTTTCAGGACGCGGCGTTCAGCCAGAGCCTGGGGGTCAGCCAAAGCGTGAGTGTGGCCTACAGCAACGCGGCCAGTATCACCTTGCCGATTTATGGGCGAGTGCAGTTACCGGGTAATACGCCTGGGGGGACGTACAGCGACACGTTGCAGGTGCAGCTGTCGTGGTAAGGCGATTGGCAATGAGGAGTGAGACTTATGTATGCAGCTTCCCGGCTTGGGTGGGCAGCGGGTGTGAGCGCGTTATTGGCGTTGACGGCAGGGCAGGCCCAGGCGGCCAGCTCGGTGCTGATCTGGCCGATTGATCCGGTGCTGGAGGCCGATCAACAGGCCAGCGCACTGTGGCTGGAAAACCGCGGTACGGAGACCGCCAACCTGCAAATCCGTGTGTTTGCCTGGACCCAGAGCGGCTTCGATGAGCAGTACCAGAACCAGCGCGACGTAATTGGCAGCCCGCCGGTGGCGAAAATCGAGCCGGGGCAGAAACAGTTGGTGCGTTTGACCCGCACCAAGGACGTGCCGCCGGGCCAGGAATTGGCCTATCGCATCATCATCGATGAGATCCCATCGGCCACGCCCCCCGCAGCCCCTGCCGATGGCAAGACCGCCGCCGCGGTGCGGTTCCAGATGCGTTATTCGGTGCCGTTGTTTGCCTATGGCCCAGGCCTTTGGAGCAAGGTCGACGGCACCCGCGACCGCGACCCAAAGGGGGCCGGCAAGCCGGACCTGAGCTGGAAAAAAGTCAGCGTGGGTGGGCGTAATTACGTCGAAATGCGCAACCAGGGCGCCGTCCACGCGCGCTTGACCGATGCCACGTTCAAGCAGGGCGGCCAACCTCGGCCCCTGGTGGAAGGCTTGATGGGCTATGTGCTGCCGGGCGCGACCATGCGCTGGCCGGTGCCGGACGGGTTGCCGGCTGATCAGCCGTTGCAGGTCCGCGTCAATGGCGCAACGCAATTGGAGAGCCTCGCACCGGGTCGATAAAACAGTGCGATAGGGCAGGGAGTAGCCCCGGGTGTTAACGGATGGAGATGTCCATTGAAGGACACAAAGCCTTGGTGAGCCACAAGAGGGCTCGATGTCTATGGCGATTGGTGTGGGTGGTGAGTGGCCTGTCGGGCCTGGTGCTTGCGGCACCGGGCGTGGCGGCTCCATTGCCGCCCCCTCCCAACAGTATGGAGGCTGTTGCCGATGCACAGTTGTTCCTGGAACTGGTGGTCAACCAGCGGGACACCGGCCGCGTGGTCGCCGTTAATCAGCGCGCTGGGCAGCTGTTTTTGCAGGCTTCGGTGTTGCAGGAAACGGGTATGAGGCTGCCGGGTGAAGTGCCCACCGAGGTCGCGCTGGAAAACCTGCCAGGCCTGCACACCGATTACGACAGCCAGGGCCAGCGCCTGGTGCTCACGGTGCCGCCTGCCTGGTTGCCGGAGCAGTTTATCGGCAACCGCAACAACTACCCGCGCACCCAGGCGCTGACCAGTTTCGGCGCGCTGCTCAATTATGACGCCTACCTCAATGACACCGATGATGCGGGCACCTACCTTGGCATCTTCAACGAAGTCAGGCTGTTCGATACCTGGGGCACGGTGTCCAACACTGGCCAGTACCGCACCACCCTCGGCCGGGAAACGCTCGGCAGCAGCCTGGACAATGGCTATCGGCGCTATGACACCACCTGGCGGTTTTCCGACGACGAGCGCCTGTTGACCTATGAAGCGGGCGACGTGATCAGTGGCGCGTTGCCCTGGAGCACGTCGGTGCGCCTGGGCGGGGTGCAGGTGTCGCGGGACTTTGGCGTGCGCCCGGATCTGGTCACCTACCCGTTGCCACAGTTTGCCGGGGAGGCGGCGGTGCCGTCGTCGGTGGACCTGTTTATCAACGGTTACAAATCCAGCAGTGCCAACCTGCAGCCGGGGCCATACACGCTGACCAACGTGCCGTTTATTAACGGCGCGGGGGAGGCGGTGGTGGTGACCACCGACGCCCTCGGCCGGCAGGTGTCGACCACGGTGCCGTTCTATGTCACCAGCACCCTGCTGCAGAAGGGCTTATCGGACTTCTCGGTGGCCGCCGGTAACCTGCGCCGCGATTACACCGTGCGCGATTTCGGCTATGGGCCCGGCGTGGCCAGCGGCACCTTTCGTTATGGGCTGTCGGACGCGTTCACTCTGGAAAGCCACGCCGAAGCCTCGGGTGACCTGGCCTTGGGCGGTGTGGGCGGCAACCTGCGCGTGGGTAACTTCGGTGTGCTCAACACCGCCGTCAGCCAAAGTCAGTTCGACGGCCGCACCGGCCAGCAACTGAGCCTGGGTTACCAATACAGCAACCCGCGTTACAGCCTGTCTTACCAGCGGGTGGAGCGGCGTGACGCGTACGCGGACCTGAGCCTGGTCGACACGCCCTATGCCAGCCTCAGCAAGCGCAGCCAGCAAGCCACGGTGAGCGTGAACCTAAATGATTTCGGCAGCCTGGGCGTGGGCTATTTTGATGTGCAGGCGGCGGATGACTCGCGCACGCGCCTGGTGAATATGACCTGGAGCAAAGCACTGTGGCGCAACAGCAGTTTTTACCTGTCGGCCAACCATGAGGTCGGCGACAGCAGTTGGGCGGTGCAAGCGCAAGTGGTGGTGCCGTTCGACGTGTACGGCAGCCTCAGCGTGGGCAGTGAGCGCAGCAAAACCGGGCAGAGCCAGCAGCGGGTCAACTACAGCCGTGCGGTGCCGGCCGAGGGCGGCGTGGGCTTTAACCTCGGTTACGCCAGCGGTGATGGGCCGGCGTATCGCCAGGCCGACCTGACCTGGCGCTTGCAGTCGGTGCAATTGCAGGTGGGCGCATACGGCAACAGCGACGCGCAAACCCGTTGGGCCGATGCCAGCGGCTCGCTGGTGTGGATGGACAACCACGTGTTCGCCGCCAACCGTGTCGACGATGCGTTTGTGGTGGTCAGCACCGATGGCGTGGGTGGCGTGCCGGTGCGCTACGAGAACCAGGTGGTCGGCGAGACCGACCGCAACGGCCACCTGCTGGTGCCATGGACCAGCGCCTACTACCGCGCCAAATACGAAATCGACCCGCTGAACCTGCCCTCCAACGTGCAAGTGCCCAACGTCGAGCAACGCGTTGCCGTGCGCCGGGGCAGCGGCTATTTGCTGGCGTTCCCGGTACGCCGGGTGCTGGCCGCGAGCATCACTTTGGTGGATGCCCAGCATCAGGACTTGCCCCTGGGCAGCCAGGTGCGCCACGCGCAAAGCGGCGCACTGGCGGTGGTCGGCTGGGACGGCCTGGTCTACCTGGAAAACCTGGCGGCGCATAACACCTTGCAGGTCACGGTCGGCGACGGCCAGACCTGCCAGGCCAGGTTCGAGCTGGATACCACGCAGGAGCAGGTGCCGCTGATCGGGCCACTGGTGTGCCAATGACATAAGGAGTGTGCGTGTGCGGGTCAAGGAATGGCTGTTGCGGTGGCTGCTGTTGGCGAGCTTGGGTGTGTCGGCGCAGGTGCAGGCCGTGTGCTCGGTGGTCACCACCGTGCCGGCCAGTTTTGGCACGACGGTGAGTTCGATGACCGTGCGCATCACCTCCCAGCCCAGTTCGACCACTAACGGTGGCTTGAGCTGCACGCCGGCGCTGCTGTCGGTCTTGACCTCCAATGACCATTTCTACGCGACTGTTACCGGCTCGTCACAAGGCGGTTTGGTCGGGCCAACCGGGGATGTCATTAACTATACGGTCTACGCCAACAACACCAGCGCATTCCCGATGACACGTGGCACCGCGTTCGATTTTGGCGGCAGTGGCGGCATTGCCGCGTCCCTTGGCCTGGTATTCGGGCCCGGCACCAAAGTTGTACCGCTGTATTTCGCCACCACCATCGGCAGTAACGTGGCTGCGGGTGTGTACAGCGAAACCCTGAGTATCTTCTGGAACTGGAACTACTGCTCGGGCATTGGCATTGGCGGGATCTGCGCGGGCCGCGAGATCAACAACAGCACGACTACGCTGACCGTGAGCATGACTGTGGTCAATGACTGCCAGATCACCACGCCGCCGATCGCGTTCGGCAGCGCCCCGGTGGTCAGTGCATTTTCCACCGTCAGTGGGCAGGTCAGCGTCGCCTGCACCAAGGGCAGCGCCTACACCGTTGGCCTCAGCGACGGGCAGAACCCGGTGAGTGTGGGCGGCCGCCGGCAGATGGTGTCCGGGAGTAATGTGCTCGCGTACGACATTTTCAAGAGCGCCAGCACCACGCGCTGGGGCAGTGTGGGCGCGGCGCGGCGGGCCAGCTCCACGGCCGAGGTCAACCCTGGCAATGGCTTGGGCACCGGCAGCCAGGTGTTCAACTACAACGCCAAGGTCTACACCGACCAGGCCACGCCGCCGGGCGGCACCTACATCGACAACGTGGTGCTGGACGTGGGCTTTTAGAACTTCATCGTCTGCGCGGTCGACTGACCCTCGGGGCTGACCATCGCGTAGTTGTAGCCACTGCCGGACCAGTATTCGGCCTGCAAGCCGTCGGCACTGCGGCTGCCGCGCGGCAGAAAACCGTTCTCCGGGCCGGGTGGGCGGATGTAGAAACTCATGCGCCGCCCTTGCGGGTCTTCGTACAGCACCATGGCGGCAGCGCCTTGCTCAGTGGTGAGCAAACGCCCGCTGACCGGTTTGAACCCCGACGGGCTCAAGTCGGGCAGGCGGTGCGCCTGGCTGAAGTAACGGTCGAGCCAGGCCTGCATGGTGCCGCTGTCCTGGGCGTTGTAATCGGCGGGCATGATACCGTCCTGGGCAAACAGGCGGAACGCTTGCATCGCGTCGGCCATCGGCAACATCGGCGGCTGGGTGGCCTCGCGGGCATGCCAGCCGCCCAAACCGCCGAGGCTCACAGCGATCAGTAGCACGGCGGCGCTAGCCAAATGGCGGCGCGACTGATGCTTGATGCGCTGGCGAATCAGCGTCGGGTCCAGCGCGGGGCTGGCCGGTTGCTGCAAGGCCCCGCTTAATGCCGCGCGCAGCAGGTGCGCATCCTGTTGCCAGGCATGCACCTGGGCCGCGACGTCGGGGTGGGCCGCCAAATAGGTTTCAAGCACGCGACGATCGCTCTCCAGCAGTTGGTGATCGACGTAGGCATGCAAATCGCGTTCGCTGGGGGGCAGGCTGATCATTTGAGTATCCGCAGGGAAGGGCTGGCGATTTCGCCATCGCTGAGTTGACGCAAGGCCTGGCGCGCCCGGGACAGGCGCGACATTACGGTGCCGACGGGTACCTCAAGGATAACGGCAACCTCCTTGTAGCTTAAGCCTTCGACCGACACCCAGAGCAGCAGGGCGCGCTGTTCGGTGTTGAGTTGGTCGAAGGCTTGCAAGGCCGATTGGGCCATCACCGTGCGCTCCACCGAAGGTTGCGCGTCGTCACGGCCAGTGAAGAATTCGAGCATGCGTGCGTAGCGCCGGCTGCGACGGTGGGCGTCGAGGAACTGCCGGTAGAGGATCGAGAACAGCCAGGCGCGCAAGTCGCCCTCGATGCGTTTGTCGGCCCAACGGATGATCGCCCGTTCCAGGGTCGCCTGCACCAAGTCGTCAGCGCTGCTGGCGTTACGCGTCAGGGACACGGCAAAGCGCCGCATCCTGGGAATGAGTTCACGTAACTGTTCGTCGAGCTCGTGCATGGGCGTGGGTTCTGAGCGATTGTGCAGAGGAAGACGCTGGCCGACGTAGCTTATTCCATCAACAGCAGTACGAATGTTGCGCTTTTGTATAGGGGAAATCTGCAATGCGAGTGGCTCTGTAATGCCACTCCCACACCTCAATCAACCCTCGTAACAGCCGGGAACCCCTTCGGCGTTTAAGTGATGAGGGTGTATGCATGACATTTTCTCCGATCGATAAACAGTTCTTTTCCCGAGCCGCGCTGGCTCATTTGCCTGCGGCGCAGCGAGTCGTGTTTGAACAATGGGGCTGTGGCCCTTCCGCCAAACCTGCCTGCGACACCGTGCACCACGCCATTGAGGTGCAAGCGGTACTGGCGCCGCAAGCGATCGCTGCGGTGTGGGCGGGCCAGCGTATCAGCTATGAACAACTCAACCGTCAAGCCAATCGCTTGGCCGTGCGCCTGGTAGAGCAGGGCGTGACGCGCGGCGACACCGTGGGGCTGTTTGTCGAGCGTTCGATTCCCATGCTGGTAGGGCTTTTGGCGGTGCTGAAGGTGGGTGCCGCGTATGTCCCTCAAGACGCTAGAATCGTCCCGACACTGCAACTGAGCATGGTGCTGGAGTCGTTGACCAGCCCAGTGATTCTGACCCTGTCCAGCCTGGCTGAGCATATACCGGCCGATGCGGCTCACCGCTGCCTGGGCCTGGATACGTTTCTGGCCGAAGAGCCCTGGATCGCCCAGGACAACGCTCAGGTGTTCGCCGCAGCTGACACCGATGACCTGTGTTTCGTGCTGTTCACCTCCGGCACGACCGGGCGGCCCAACGGTGTGTGTGTCAGTCACCGCAACGTGTGCAACCTCCTGTTGACGGAGCCGGGGAGGATGGGCATGGCACCGGGGCACAACGTGGGGCAGGTCCTCAATATTGGGTTTGACATGGCTGCCTGGGAAATACTCGGTTGCCTGGCGCATGGAGCGACCCTGCTGATTCGAGGTAAAGACATTGCGCAAACCGCTGCACAGTGCCACGTATTGATCGCCACACCCTCGATACTGTCGACTCTTGACCCTGAGCAGTGCCCTGACCTCAAGGTGGTCGCGGTGGCGGGAGAGCCCTGTTCCCAGGCGCTCGCCGAGCATTGGGCCGAGCGCTGCGCGTTCTACAACGGTTGCGGGCCCACCGAAACCACGATCGTCAATACGCTGCATCGGCACGTGCCTGGCACGCTATTGACCATCGGCAAGCCCACGCCCAATAACACCGTGTATGTGCTCAATGAGCACGGCCGCGCCTGTGAACTGGGTGAAACCGGTGAAATGTGGGCCGGCGGCGCAGGGGTAACGGTCGGCTACTTGAACAATGCTGAGCTGACTGACGAGCGTTACCGCCCGGACCCCTTTATGGGCGGTGACACGATGATGTTTCGTACGCGGGACCTGGGGCGCTGGACGACCGAGGGGCAACTTGAACACTTGGGGCGGGTCGATGATCAGGTAAAGGTTCGCGGGTTTCGTGTGGAGCTGGACGCCGTGTCCACCGCCCTGGAGGCGGGCGATGGCTGCACGCGGGCGGTCACGTTGAAGCTGGACAGCCGCAACCTGGTGGCCTTTGTTTCGCCGGCCAGTGCTGACGTTGAGTCGTGCCGAGCCCGGTGCCAGGAGCGCCTGGCCTACTACTGCGTGCCGTCATCGATCTATGTGGTGGAGCATTTCCCACTGACCGCCAGGGGCAAGATCGACAAGGCACTGTTACTGCAACGGGCTCGGGAGCGGCACGTGGCGTTATTGGCGCTCAAGACTGAGGGGGCCGGCCATGATTGATGCGCTGACCCGTACCGTTGTACCGCCCAAGCCGGCGCTATGGCGCCGTTGGACGTCACTGCCGATGTTCTCTTACTACAACCGTCTGTTGGCGCTGGTGCTGATGTGCAACGCGTTGGTGCTGCTGGCTGTCGACTTTCGCGCCATCACCGTCGAGAGGTTCGCGGACATGGTGTTGATCAACCTGTCGGTTGCCATTCTGATTCGCCAGCAATACCTGATCAATGCCTTGTTCTGGTTGGCGACCCGGGTTCCGCGCGCATGGCCGCTACGTGTGCGGCGCAGTGCGGCGAAGGTGTACCACTTTGGCGGGCTGCACAGCGGCGCAGCCCTGGCGGCGACCGGCTGGTTTGCGGCCATGCTCGTTGTTCAGGTAGCGCGTTATCTGCAGCAGCCTGGCAGTGTTTCGTCAGCCTGGTTGTGGCTCAGCAGTGTGCTGCTCAGCCTGTTGATGATGATGGTGATCATGGCGCTGCCCCGGGTTCGTAGCCGCTTTCACAACGGCTTCGAGCGAGTCCATCGGTTTGCCGGTTGGGGGGCGCTGCTGTTGTTCTGGGGGCTGACGTTACTGGCGTCCAGCGAAGCCTCGACGCCCTTATTGCACAGTGGATCGTTTTGGATGCTGGTGCTGCTGACGCTGAGTATTGCGTTGCCTTGGTTGCGTTTGCGCAAGGTGGTCGTTGAACACGCGCAACCGTCGGGGCATGCGGTGATTACGCGCCTGAGCCACACCACACCCTTTGCCGGTTCATCCACCGCGATCAGCCGGAACCCACTGTTGGAGTGGCACTCATTTGCCAATATTCCCGCGCCAGGCGAGGCAGGGTTTCGCCTGATCATTTCTCGCGCCGGAGATTGGACTGGGCGGTTTATCGAGGACTCGCCTCGCCACGTATGGGTTAAGGGCATCACCACGGCGGGCGTTGCCAATGTGGAAACCCTGTTCAAGTCAGTGGTGTATATCGCCACTGGCAGCGGCATCGGGCCGGTCATGCCGCACTTATTGGCTGCTCAAGTGCCAACCCAGTTGATCTGGTCCACCCGCAGCCCGAGGAAAACCTACGGCGATGAACTGGTCGATGAAATCCTGCGTGCTCAGCCCGGTGCGTTGATCTGGGACACCGATGAGCGGGGCAAGCCGGACCTGGTGCAACTGGCCTACGGCGCGGTGCAAACCGTGGGCGCAGAAGCGGTGATCTGTATTGCCAACCAAGCGTTGACTCAACGTGTGGTGCACGAGATGGAAGCACGAGGCATACCCGCTTATGGCGCGATCTGGGATTCCTGAAGTCGCGTTATAGGGGCCAACATCAATCAGTCGAGGTGTTTATGAATGTGTTAGTGGAGCGTTATGGCCGGGTCGTTCTGGTCAGGCTCAATCGTCCGCAGGTCAAAAATGCGCTGAGTTCGGCGCTGATGACGGAGTTGATCAGCAGCCTGGCGACTGTGGACCTGGACCCTCAGGTCGGGTGTTTTGTCATCACCGGCACTGCGGAGTATTTCGCGGCGGGGGCTGATATCAAAGAGATGAGCGGCAAGTCTTACGTGGATATGCTCAACGAAGATTACTTCGTCGGCTGGGAGGCTTTTAGCCGTCTGCGCACGCCCACCATCGCGGCAGTGGCCGGTTACGCGTTTGGCGGGGGCTGTGAACTGGCGATGATGTGCGACATGATTTTCGCCGCCGACACAGCGACGTTTGCGCAGCCGGAAATCAAGCTGGGTGTGATTCCGGGCATGGGCGCGACCCAGCGGTTGACGGGGCTTATCGGCAAGGCCAAGACCATGGACCTGGTGTTGACGGGGCGCGCGATGACCGCCGCCGAGGCTGAGCAGGCGGGGCTCGTGTCACGGGTCTACCCGGCGGCGGATTTGCTGGCGCAGACACTGGCGGTGGCGGCGCAGATTGCCGGGTTCTCCCGCACCGCCACCCGCGCGGCACGGGAGGCGGTTGAACAATCTCTGGAGGTCGGCTTGCACGATGGCGTGCGTCTAGAGCGCCGGCTGTTTCATGGCCTGTTCGCCACACCTGATCAGCAGGAAGGGATGCAGGCGTTTCTTAACAAACGGCCGGCATTGTTCAATCGGATATAGAAGAAAACTTGAATCGGCGGCGTATCTGCTTCGAAAAAAACTACAGTGAAAAGGGAATAGACCTACGTGGGACTCGTCTCATAGTTCATTTTCCTTTCGGCCACGTGCCCTGGAGTTTTGCATGGTAGATCACTCATCGCCGCCACGTGCGCCACTCAGTACCGCCAGTTTGCTTGTCAGGCTGGCGTGTATTGGCGGGGTAGTAGCGGTTGTTGCTGGGGCGTTTGCCTACGTCAACGGCACGCTCGACCCACAGCGCCTGCGCCCCAAAACCCTGGTCAATGCCCTGGAAACCAATAACGGCCTGCACCCGGGCTTGCGACGTAACCATGCCAAGGGCGTGTGTGTGGCCGGTTACTTCCAGAGCAGTCCCGAGGCACGTACGTACTCGAGTGCCCAGGTGTTCAGCGAAGCGAAAACGCCGGTGATCGGCCGATTTGCCTTGCCCAGCGGCAACCCTTACGCGCCGGACAGCAGTGTGCCGATCCGCAGTTTCGCCGTGCAATTCAGCCAGGCCAACGGCCAGCAGTGGCGTACGGGGATGAACAGCATGCCGGTGTTCCCGGTGGGCACGCCTGAGGCGTTCTACCAAATGCTCAAGGCCGGCGCGCCAGACCCGGCCACCGGCAAGCCGAACCCAGCGAGCATGCCGGCGTTTTTTGCCGCGCACCCGGAGACGGCGCCGTTCCTGGCGTGGGTCAAGACGGCCAAGCCGTCGGCCAGTTATGCGACAGAAACCTACAACGGCATCAATGCCTTCTACCTGGTGAGCGCTGATGGCAAGCGCCAGGCGGTGCGCTGGGGCGTGGTGCCACAAAGCCAGGATGCGGCAGGTGATACCGCGCCGTCGGGCGGTGATTTCCTCGAAAAAGACTTGGTACAGCGCCTGGCTTCAGGGCCACTGCGTTGGCAGTTGAACATGACCCTGGCCAACCCCGGCGACCCGCTGGACGATGCGAGCAAAACCTGGGCCGGCGAACACAAAGTGCTGAACGCCGGCACGCTGGTGCTGCAAAGCAGCCAGCCGCAAGCGGACGGCGATTGCCGCGATATCAACTTTGACCCGCTGATTTTACCCAGTGGTATCCAAGCCTCTGACGACCCACTGCTGGCCGCACGTTCGGCCGCCTATGCCAGTTCGTACTTACGCCGCGCCGGCGAAGTCAGCCCGCTGCACAGCGCCCCTCAGGAGTCAAAGCCATGAATGTTCAACCAGGCTATTTTGCGCCGCTGGCCCGCCTGCTGCATTGGCTGATGGCATTGATGGTCATCGCCATGCTGTTTATCGGTGCGGGCATGGCGGCGTCTGTGTCGGAGCGTCATGAGTGGCTGATTCACCTGCACAAGCCGCTGGGTATTGCGATTCTGGCGCTGGTGATTGTGCGGTTGGTGGTGCGTTTTTCTACCCGGCAACCGCCGCTGCCTGCTGATTTGCCGTTGTGGCAAGTGCTGGCAGCCAAGGCGTCCCATGTGCTGTTGTACGCGCTGATGCTGGTGTTGCCGCTGCTGGGTTGGGCGATGATTTCGGCGGCCGGGGACCCGGTGATGCTCAGCAGCTCGGTGCAGTTACCGGCGTTGCTGGGAGCGAATGCGCCGCTGTTTGCGGTGTTGCGCAAGGCTCATGGGTATTTGGCTTATTTGCTGTTTTTGACGGTGTTGGTGCACTTGGCGGCGGCGTTGTTTCATGGGTTGATACGCCGGGATGGGGTGTTGCAGAGCATGACTGGCACCAGAGACTGATGCTGTTGAGTTTGTGCAGGTTTTTTGGGGGGGGGGGAGGTGGATTGAGTACATATCCGTTGCTGCGGTAACGGTGGCTATTGGTTCCGCCCTTACGGCGGGTCACTTTTGGAAAAGAGCCCCAAAAGTAACCAAAAGGGCTCTTGCCCCACCACTCGGTGCCTCGCTTAGGCTCGGTGTGCCCTTGTAAGATGATTTTCATCTGCTTCAGACCGT
>NZ_JBJGXU010000093.1:0-15891 GCF_045447305.1 Pseudomonas sp. D47
AAGCAAGAGCACGGCGGCCTAGTAGCCGACCTGAGTGGTTGAAGCAAAAGCACAGCAGCACCACATCTACCTGAATGTAATGAGATCCCAATGTGGGAGCAGGCTTGCTCGCGAAAGCGGTGGGTCAGTCAGCTCATTTGTAACTGACCCACCGTATTCGCGAGCAAGTCGAATCGCCGCCGTGCTCTGTGTTTGATCTTGATCTGACAGGCCCCGTTAGCCACTCTGGCCGCACGGATTCAAGCCTTCGTTCCGGCACACCGAGCCTAGGCGAGGTGCCGAGTGGTGGGGCCGGCATTCCGGGCTCTTTTCCAAAAGTGACCCGCTGTAAGAGCCGTACCAATAGGGGCCGTTATCGCAGCAACGGATATGTACCCAGCGGCCCTGCGCCATGCTCATCTACGCCTTCTGGCTTGACGCTGTGCCGCAAAAAATCCGAGGCCGCTGATGGCCTCGGATTTTTTTGTGACGTTAGCGCTTACTCAAGGTGCGCCTACTGATTTTTAGCCTGCTCTTCTCCCAGCTTGAGGAACAGATCGTAATCCAGCGGCGGTTTGATCTCGGCTTTATCCAGATTGATCACGGCGCGGTTGTCTGCCTTGGCCTGATCGATCAACTCTCTACGCGTAAAGAGCTGCTCCTCTTTGGTCTTCAGGTGGCCGAAGCTGCTTTGTAATATCGGTGTATCGACGCGTAGGTAATGGAAATGTGCGTACCACAAGAGGGTTTCCTCAGGCGGTTTCTTAGCCTCAACTTTGCTTTTATCGCGCACGGTATATTCGTCGATATAGTCGCCCGTCTTGAGTAACTTGCGCCGTTTTGCCAAGTTGATATCAACAAACCCATGTCTCCACAGGTAGTCGACTTTGTAGGCTTGGGGGCGCTGCTGCAGGTAGCCTTCACTGCACATCTGACGGGCCTGCTTCTGTGTGTCGGCCGCCTCGTCGAGGTACGTCTGGATCAACGCGTCGGCGTTAGCGTGGGTGGCGTGGTTGCGGCGGATTTCATTGGCCAGGGCCTGCACGTGGTTCGCATGGTTGGACAGCATGGTGTCCCAGTCCAGCGGGGTGAGATCTTCGCGTCGTGTGGGGTCTTGGAGTTTTTTCTGCTGGGTGCGTATCGAGCGTTCGATTTTCGCCCTTTCGGTTTTCAGGGCGTGTGCGCTACGTTCAATCGTTCTCAACGAACGAATCGTCGGCGCTGCCGGCGGTGCTTGCGGCGCCGCCGGGACAACCTCGACCCACACCCCTTCAGCGGCGTGTTCGAGGTAAGTGGCCACGGTGGTTCCGGTGATCGGGTCCTTGATGTCGACAAAGTTGCCGGGGGCCTCGGTCTGAGGCGGGCGCAAATCCCCCACCAGCGTGTTTTTGTTGCGCGTCCTGAACACTCTGCGAGTGGCCGGTTTCGTGCGTGTGGGGCGTGGCTCGCTCGGCACAGGCGCGAACCCTTCCCTGCGCCTCAAGGCTGGCACGGGCGACGGCGAGTTGCTCCAGAAACTGCGCCCGATAGGCTTCGCGCACAAAGGCGGAGCCCATGTCAGTCAGTGAGTTGACCGCGTTTTCCAAGCGCTCATAGCGCGCAAGAACGCCCTCGAGCACGTCCATTTGTTCGCGCGCCGAGTAGCCACTGGTGGTGAGCATTTCCGTATGGGCCAGTATGCTGGCAGCGTTTTGGGGGGCGATCATGTCGAGGATGAACGGGTGTTCCGTTATGTCGCTGTCTGCAGAACTGCGATCCAGTACCAGCTCGATCAGGGTGTAGAGCATTTTTTGTTTCAGGGCGACTGAGGCGTTTCGATTATAGGGGTCGTCTTTCAACAGAAATTCGCGCAGTGCCGGATCGGCCTGTTTGAGGAGACTTTCAATTTTTTCTGCGGGCTCGAGCATCTGTTGGAACACTTGAAATTGCAGATTTTTGCTCTCGATGTACGTCTGATAGCCGTACACAACACGTTCGGACAGTTCTCGATTGACGCGTTCAGAGAGCTCTTCGTAATTTTCACCCTGATCAGTTTCAAAGGTATAGGAGAGTTTTTGCACCAGCACCTGATAGACCTCTGCCCAATAGGCATAGAGGCTTTTTGCGGCGATATTGCGGTCGTGTGTATGCTTGGGATCGGTCTTGTCGGCTTCCATCAGTTCGCCTGCCTTGGCTTCGATCAGCCGCATTTGCGCATTGACGGTCTCGGCGTTTTGCCGGTACTTATCGAAGGCAATCTCCCACTCGACCATGGCTTTAGCGGTTAACCCGCGCCTTTGCTCATGGCGCACGGCGATGCTGGCTTGCAGCCCGGCAATTGTGCTCGGGGTGTTGAGCCTTATCCAATCCTCGCGCAGGGCTCTTTTGCACTTGACCCACTCGGCACGGGCAAGCTCCATGGTTTTGTTTAACCCAACTGAAGCATTCGCCAACGGCAGCATTTCCTTATTGAGGCTCTGCAACTCTCGCTTGAGCGCGGCGATCCGATCGCGGTGTTTGCGCTGCCATTTATCCAGTTTTTCCCTGGGCATACCGCCCTCCAGCCGGGCCTTGCGCTCCAGCCGCCAATGCCCTTGACCGTCGCTGGCCAGCTTGAACCCGGGGCGCAGCGGGTGCTGTGGGTCAACCAGATACACCTCGCCGAAACCCGGCACCACGCTGACCTGGAACAGCAGCCCGCCGAGGCTGGCGTGCCAGGTAGCGCCAATGCGGTACAGCCCTTTGAACGCGCCGCCTGCCTCGGGAGGCGGCAAGGCGTCGGGCCAGGGCACGTGCACATCGAGCAACGCCTTCAGCAACCGTGCGCTGGCCTTTGGGGCGGCAATCGAGCGGCTGAAATCCAAGGGTGTGTGGCCGGTGGCCGGCGGCTCGCCGGGCAGCGCCACTGCGCCCTTGCGAATCAACGGCGTGCCGGGCTGATGGGCTTGGGCCGCAGCACGCCGCCAGGGCGCCAGGCGTAGCACGGTGTCTTGGGCCGCGAGTGGCTGACGGGTTTGGGGGGTGGGTGTCGCGGCGTGCAACAACACCATGGCGGCATTGAGCAGCAGGTCAATCAGCGCCAGCTCGCGGGTGGTCGAATCGCTGCTGTCCAGGCCTATCAGGTCCTGTTCCAGGCTGGCGACCAGTACCAGCAGCCAGCCGGCCAACATGGCCGGGCCGCGTACCAGTGGCAATACCAAGGTGTTGAACAGCAGCCAGGCGCCTTCCATCACAATGGCCCAGCGGCTTTCGCTGTTGGACACCGATTCGCGATCCGCCAGGTCCACCAGGGCCCGCGCGGTGCTGCCGAACACGTGGTTGAGCAGTTGGCCGTTGACTTGCGACTGCAACCATTCATCGGCGCCTTCATCGACGGCCAGCGTCGCCGGCGCGGGATGCTCCGGCGGGGAGAACTCATCCCCCGGCAGAAAGTGAATGATGTGCGGCTCTTTGAAGCCACCGTTATCGTAGACCGGCCGCGCCTTGTCGCTCAGCCACGCCAGCACACTGGTCTGCAACTCGCCGGGGGCGGCCAGCGCATTCAGCAAGGCTTGGCGTGTCGGGTATTGATACAAGGCCGCGCCATACAGGGGTCGATACAGCAGGTGCGGGCCGATGTGGGCGTCCCGGGGCTCGATGATGAAAACGTTGTTGACGGTATCCGGCACGGCACCGGTTTTGCGGCACAGGGCCAGGGGGCGTAGCACGATCTCCTGGCCGTCGACGACTCTGTCTGCTGGGGTTTCGCCCATCAAGGCTTTCACATACCGATAGCCAGTGGTGGTGACGCCGTATTGCTGCCTGATCGCATATTCCAGCGCCAGCATCGGCAGTTGGACCTTGAGTTCGCGGGCAAACAGTTGTTCCCGGCGGCGCGCGTCAACACTGTCGGACAGCAACAGGTCCTTGATCGTCTGCGGGTAGGTTGTGCCAATGTCCACCCGCTGGATCAAGCCTTGGCTGCCCAGCAGATAGGCTTCGTTCAGCCAGGCGGGAATCGTCGTGGCGCTTTTTGAAGACAGCGTCAGCGTGCCCTTTGGCTTGCCGGCGAGGTTTTTCAGGGCCAGTTCGGTCAGCGACATCCGCACATGTTCGATAATGCCCGTGGTGCCTGGATAACCAGCAGCCACGGCGAAGTCCAGTACCAGGTCATCGGGATCGTAATCCCCATGGTCGGTTTGCATCTGCTTGCGCAACGCGGCGCGGCTGAAGGCGTGGATGTTTTCGATGCCTTCGTTGAAAGAGCGTCCCTGGTTCTGTTTGATCACCTGCGCCATGTCTTGCAAATGGCGATGGTAGGCAAAGCGGTCATCGGCGCTGGCGTGTTTGAGCCACTGCGGAAGTTGCGCGTTAACCGTTTGCAAACGCTGCGGGGCGGCCTTGGGGGCGAGCGTGAACAGCAGGGCCGGATCGGTGAGTTTATCCAGCGTGCGTGCAAGCGCTTCTTCGCCTTGACCTTGAAATGACAAGGTTGCCAGGTCTTCCAGTTGCTGGTTGAGAATAAGCCCGGCTTGCTGTTCGAACACATTGCCGTCCGGTTCATTAAGCCGCCAGGTGAGGGTGTTGAACTGCAACTCAGCCTGCATCCTAGCGCCCCAGCTTTCGCCAAAGGCATCCAGTGAGGCAAACGGTGTGATTGCCCCGGCGACGCTGCACAGCAACACCTGCCTGTCGCGTATCAGCAGCAAGTCCGGCGTCAGCAGGCACACCTCCTGTGTGCCTGTCGACAGCGTGGTCTCAATGAAATACGCATACGTAGTAGGGGTGGAGCGGGGCAGGCGTTCCAGGCGCCCCGGCCAGGCGCAGGTGACCGCCAGCATGTCCCGTTGGGTATCGCTCAACGTTGAGGGGCTGCTTGCGGTTGCGCTCATTTGCCCCTGGAGAAACTCGCCGAGCCATTGCCAGCGACTGCTGCCGTGGCTGTCGGTGGCGCTCCAGAAGTCTGCCAGGTCCTGCTGGAAGTACAGGTAAAGCGAGCCAGGCAGCTCGGCGATGAGTTGCGCAACCGCCTGCATGTCGATGTCGGCCAGGCCACTGCCTGGCGCGGGCGAGAGGTAGAATGGCATTTCGCCACGGGGTCGCAGGTTCAGCAATTGCGGGTTCAGGACATGCGCAACGGCGACGTTGACCAGCAGTGGGAAGGCATAGCCACCGGTGGCGGTGGGGCTGGCCAGCTTGAGCGTGAGCAGGTCGAATGGCTGACTCGCAAAACGCTGTCGCAGCCCTGCATGCAGTGCTTTGAACACCACTGAAAACAAGGTGGGGCGCGCGGCGAAATGGGCATGAATGGCCTGGCTGGGCAATGGGCTCAGGGCCGTTGGGTGTTCGGGCATGACGAAATCCTTTTTCTGTAGAGGTCCTGCACAGAAAAGCGGATTTCGTCGTCACACGTGCGGCATTGGGATACCGCAACCCTGCTCCAGGTGTTTAGTTGTCGTAACCCAGGTTCGGCGCCAGCCAGCGCTCGGTCACAGCCAGGTCCTGGGCTTTACGGGCGGTGTAGCTTGTGACCTGGTCCTTGTCGACTTTGCCCACGGCAAAGTACTGCGCCTGTGGGTGGGCGAAGTACCAGCCGCTGACTGCTGCCGCCGGGAACATCGCGTAGTGCTCGGTGAGGAACACGCCACTGCGCCCGGCCTGCATTTCGCGTGCCTCAGGGTCGAGCAGTTGGAACAGCTGGGCTTTCTCGGTGTGATCCGGGCACGCCGGGTAGCCCGGGGCAGGGCGGATGCCGCTGTATTGCTCTTTGATCAGCGCCTCGTTGTCCAGTTGCTCGTCCTTGGCGTAGCCCCAATGCTCTTTACGCACCTGCTGGTGCAGCCATTCTGCGCAGGCTTCGGCGAGGCGGTCGGCCAGGGCCTTGACCATGATCGAGTTGTAGTCATCGCCCGCGTCCTGGTAGGCCTTGGCGACTTCTTCGGCACCGATGCCGGCGGTGGTGATGAAGCCACCGATGTAGTCGGTCACGCCGCTGTCTTTTGGCGCGACGAAGTCGGCCAGGGAGAAGTTCGGCTTGCCGTCGGTCTTGATGATTTGCTGGCGCAGGTGGTGCAGTTTGGCAATCGGCTGACCGTCTTCGCCGTAGACCTCCAGGTCATCTTCTTGCACCTGGTTGGTCGGCCAGAAACCGAACACCGCGCGGGCGCTGATAAGCTTCTCGTCGATCAGCTTGTTGAGCATTTCCTGGGCATCGGCGTACAGCGCGGTGGCGGCTTCACCGACCACTTCGTCGTCAAGGATGCGCGGGAACTTGCCGGCCAGGTCCCAGGAGATAAAGAACGGCGTCCAGTCGATGTACTCGGCCAGCACCTTGAGGTCGATATTGTCCAGCACCTTGGCACCGGTAAACGTCGGCTTGACCGGCGTGTAGGCGCTCCAGTCGAACTGCGGCTTCTTGGCGATGGCGGCGGGGTAGCTCAGGCGCTCGGTGCGCGCGCTGCGGTTCGAGGTACGCTCGCGCACGTCGATGTATTCCAAGCGGGTTTTCTCGACGAAGCCGGGCTTCAATTCCTTGGACAGCAACTGCGTGGCCACGCCCACTGCGCGCGAGGCGTCAGTCACGTAAATCACCGCGTCATTGCTGTACTTAGGCTCGATCTTCACCGCCGTGTGCGCTTTGGAGGTGGTCGCGCCACCGATCATCAACGGCAGGTGGAAGTCCTGGCGCTGCATCTCACGGGCCACGTGGACCATCTCGTCCAGCGACGGTGTGATCAGGCCGGACAGCCCGATGATGTCGCACTTCTGTTCCTTGGCCACCTGCAGGATCTTCTCCGCCGGTACCATCACGCCCAAATCGACGATGTCATAGCCGTTGCAACCGAGCACCACGCCGACAATGTTCTTGCCGATGTCGTGCACGTCACCTTTTACCGTCGCCATGAGGATCTTGCCCTTGGCTTCGGGCTTGTCGCCTTTTTCCAGCTCGATAAACGGGATCAAGTGGGCCACGGCCTGTTTCATCACCCGCGCGGATTTGACCACCTGGGGCAGGAACATTTTGCCGGCGCCAAACAGGTCGCCGACGATGTTCATGCCGGACATCAGCGGGCCTTCGATCACTTCGATTGGGCGCGCGAACGACTGCCGCGATTCTTCGGTATCTTCGACGATGTGCGTGGTGATGCCTTTGACCAGCGCATGTTCCAGGCGCTTGTTCACTGGCCAACCGCGCCATTCTTCGGTCTCGGCTTCTTTTACGCTGCCGTCGCCCTTGTACTTGTCGGCGATGGCGAGGAGGGCGTCGGTGCCTTCCGGGGTGCGGTTGAGCACCACGTCTTCCACCGCATCGCGCAGCTCGGCCGGGATCTGGTCGTAGATCTCCAGCTGCCCGGCGTTGACGATACCCATGCTCAGGCCGTTGCGGATCGCATACAGCAGGAACACCGAGTGGATCGCCTCACGCACCGGGTTGTTGCCCCGGAACGAGAACGACACGTTGGACACGCCACCCGAGGTCAGCGCATACGGCAGTTCGTCGCGGATGTAGGCACAGGCGTTGATAAAGTCGACGGCGTAGTTGTTGTGCTCTTCGATACCGGTGGCGACCGCGAAGATGTTCGGGTCGAAGATGATGTCTTCCGGCGGGAAGCCGACTTCATTCACCAGGATGTCGTAGGAACGTTTGCAGATCTCTTTTTTGCGCGCTTCGGTGTCGGCCTGGCCGGCTTCGTCAAAGGCCATCACTACCACGGCGGCGCCATAGCGCTTGCACAGCTTGGCGTGGTAAATGAACTGCTCGACGCCTTCCTTCATGCTGATGGAGTTGACGATGCCCTTGCCCTGGATGCATTTGAGGCCGGCCTCGATCACTTCCCACTTGGAGGAGTCGATCATGATCGGTACGCGGGAGATATCCGGTTCGCCGGCAATCAGATTGAGGAAGGTGACCATGGCCTTCTTCGAATCGAGCATGCCCTCGTCCATGTTGATGTCGATCACCTGGGCGCCGGCTTCCACCTGTTGCAGGGCGACTTCCAGGGCTTCGGTGTAGTTGTCTTCACGGATCAGGCGGGCAAAACGCGCGGAACCGGTGATGTTGGTGCGCTCGCCGACGTTGACGAACAACGAGCTGCGATCAATTGTGAACGGCTCCAGGCCCGACAGGCGGCACGCCTTGGGAATGTCCGGAATCGGGCGCGGCGCATAACCGGCAACGGCCTTGGCGATGGCTTCAATGTGGCCCGGTGTGGTGCCGCAGCAGCCGCCGACGATGTTCAAGAAGCCACTCTGGGCGAATTCTTCGATGACCTTGGCCGTTTCCGACGGCAATTCGTCGTACTCGCCGAACTCGTTGGGCAGGCCGGCGTTCGGGTGCGCGGAAACGTGGGTGTTGGCCTTGTTCGACAGCTCTTCCAGGTACGGACGCAGTTCGCTGGCACCCAAGGCGCAGTTCAGGCCCACCGACAGTGGCTTGGCGTGGCTGACCGAGTTCCAGAACGCTTCGGTGGTCTGGCCCGACAGGGTTCGGCCGGAGGCGTCGGTGATGGTCCCGGAGATCATGATCGGCAGTTCGACATTCAGTTCTTCGAACACGCCTTGCACGGCAAAGATCGCTGCTTTGGCGTTTAGGGTGTCGAAGATGGTTTCGATCAGGATCAGGTCGGCGCCGCCCTCGATCAGGCCTTTGGTGGCCTCGGTGTAGTTTTCTACCAGTTCATCAAAGGTCACGTTGCGGTAGCCGGGGTTGTTCACGTCCGGCGACAGCGAGCAAGTACGGCTGGTAGGGCCGAGCACGCCGGCGACGAAACGCGGCTTGGCCGGGTTTTCCAGGGTCTTGGCGTCGGCGACTTTGCGCGCCAGTCGCGCGCCTTCTACGTTCAGCTCAAAGGCCAGTTCTTCCATGCCGTAATCGGCCATGGAAATGCGCGTGGCGTTGAACGTGTTGGTTTCCAGAATGTCGGCGCCGGCATCCAGGTAGGCTTTTTCGATGCCGCCGATCACGTCCGGACGGGTGAGCACCAGCAGGTCGTTGTTGCCCTTGACGTCGCTCGGCCAGTCGGCGAAGCGTTTGCCGCGGTAGTCGTTTTCCTCAAGCTTGTAGCTCTGGATCATCGTGCCCATACCGCCGTCGAGGATCAGGATACGTTCCTTGAGGGCTTGGTGAAGGGCTTGCAGACGAGCGCTACGATCGGACATGGGACTACTCTGGTCAGGCATTTCGGAGGGGGTGAATCATAGCAAACCTGTGCCGATTTAGAGCATGCCCAGGTTTTGCATGAATATCGTTCATGTTGGAGGCGGTCATGGCCCGGTAGAATCGCCGGCACTTCTCTATCGCTCGCATTGAATCGGGACCGGATACATGTCACTTCGTCTTATCGTCAGCGCCGTACTGGCCTTGATTGCCAGTACTGCCCAGGCAGACGCTTTACCGGTCAACAGCCCCGCCCCGGCGATTTCCTATACCCGTGACGTGCAGCCGATCTTCACCGAAAAGTGCGTGGCCTGCCACGCCTGCTACGACTCCGCCTGCCAGCTCAACCTGGGCAGCGCCGAGGGCGCGGCCCGTGGTGCCAGCAAAACACCGGTTTACGACGGCGAGCGCAGCCAGGCTGCGCCGACCACGCGGCTGTTCTATGACGCGTTCGGCAAACAAGCCTGGCAGCAGAAGGGCTTCTATTCGGTACTCGACGCCCAAGGCAGCCAGGCCGCCTTGATGGCGCGCATGCTGGAGTTGGGGCATAACGCGCCGCTGCAACCGAATGCCAAGCTGCCCGACGAGATCGTGCTGGGCCTGAATCGCGAGAACCTGTGCGCCATGCCCGGCGAGTTCAATGCCTACGCAGGCAGCCATCCCAAGGAAGGCATGCCGCTGGCGGTCACCGGCCTGACCGACCAGCAATACCAGACCCTGCAACGTTGGCTCGCCTCCGGTGCGCCGATTGATGAGCAAGGCCTGGCGCCCAGCGCCAAGGAAGCCTTGCAAGTGCAGCAGTGGGAAAACCTGTTCAACCAGCCCGGCGCCCGCGAAAGCCTGGTGGCGCGCTGGTTGTATGAGCATCTATACCTGGCGCACATTTACTTTGAGAACGGCGAGCCGGGGCATTTCTTCCAATGGGTACGTTCGCGCACGCCAAGCGGCCAGCCGATCGACCTGATCGCCACCCGCCGCCCCAACGATGACCCGGGCACCCAGGTGTATTACCGCCTGTGGCCGGTGCAGGGTGTGATCGTGCATAAAACCCACATCACGTACCCGTTCAGCGCGGCAAAAATGGCGCGGATCAAAGCGCTGTTCTACGCCGGTGACTGGCAAGTCAACGCCTTGCCGGGCTACGGCCCCGGGCGCCGGGCCAATCCGTTCGAGACGTTCGAGGCGATTCCGGCCAAAGCGCGCTACCAATTTATGCTCGATAACGCCGAATACTTCGTGCGCACCTTTATTCGTGGGCCGGTGTGCCGTGGGCAGATTGCTACGGATGTGATTCGCGACAACTTCTGGACCCTGTTCCAGGACCCGGACCACGACCTGTACATCACCGATGCGCGTTATCGCGGCCAGGCCACGCCATTGCTGGCGATGCCGGGGCAGAACGACGACGTGGGCAGCGTGCTCAGCCTGTGGTTGGCGTATCGCGACAAGCGCAACCAATACGAAGCCTTGCGCCGTGACAGCTACGCTGATTTGCCGCCACCGAGTTGGTCCAGCCTGTGGGCCGGTAATGACAATGCCTTGTTGAGCATTTTCCGCCACTTCGACAGCGCTTCGGTGAACAAGGGCTTGATCGGTGAGGTACCGCAGACGATGTGGCTGTTTGACTATCCGCTGCTGGAGCGCACCTATTATCAGTTGGCGGTGAACTTCGATGTGTTCGGCAACGTGTCCCATCAAGCCCAGACCCGGCTGTACTTCGACCTGATCCGCAATGGCGCCGAGCAGAACTTCCTGCGCCTGATGCCGGCGGATACTCGCGATGATTTTATGGATGATTGGTACCAGAACAGCGGCAAACTCAAGCTGTGGCTGGACTATGAAGCTATTGATGACGACAAACCGAGCGGGCTGCATTTGGATGAAAAGGATCCGAAGCGAGATTTTGCCAACCAGTTGTTGACGCGCTATGGCAACCTGAACGCTAGTCCGGATCCGATCAACCGCTGTACCGGGGCCTATTGCTCGCGCGATGGGATTGATCCAGCGTTACAGGATGCGGAGCAGGCGCTGAGCCGTCTGACGTCGCGGCCGGCGGCGGGGCTCAAGGTGATTGATCAGTTGCCTGAGGCTACGATGCTGCGGGTTGAGACGGCCAATGGTCAGCGGGTGGTTTACAGCCTGCTGCGTAATCGGGCGCACAGTAATGTGGCGTTTTTGTTGGGTGAGGCTTATCGCTATCAGCCGGGGTTGGACACGTTGACTGTCTATCCGGGCGTGCTGAGCAGTTACCCGAACTTCATGTTCAATATTCCGGCGCAGCAAGTGCCGGAGTTTGTGGCAGCGATGGAGAATGCCAAGGATGCCAAGCGGTTTGAGAAGATTGTCGACCGTTGGGGCATACGCCGCAGCCATCCGCAGTTCTGGCAGTACTTTCACGACTTGTCACAGTACATGCGCGAAACCACGCCGGTGGAAGAGGGGGTTCTGGACATGAACCGGTATGAGAACCTATAAGTATTGCAGTGACTCAGTCATCTCTCTAAGCGAGTGCTGAAGCAGTCGGGTATCTATCTTGCGGGATTGGAACAGGTATTCCGATGATGCTGATTTCAGTGCAGGCGCTACGCGCCTTGGCAGCGTGGGTGGTGGTGGGGCACCACTTCATGCAGGTTTTTTTCAACTTTGAGGTCCATGGCCCGCTGGAGTATCTGTTTGCCGACAAAGGCGCCGTTGGCGTGGATATTTTCTTTGTCATCAGTGGCCTGGTGATTTTCCTTGCGAGCGCAGACAAAGCCCTGACACCGTGGCGTTTTATGCTTATGCGCGTGGCAAGGATCGCGCCGGCATATTGGTTCTATACCCTGCTCATGGCCCTGCTGATCGTGGCGGTGCCCGCGATGTTCCCAAATGATGAGTGGGTGCTGAGCCACGTGGCCCTGTCGATGCTGTTTATCCCTGCCCAGCACCCCGCGGGCTTTGGGATCTATCCGCTGTTGGACGTCGGCTGGACCCTCAACTTCGAGATGCTGTTTTATCTTCTGTTCGCCTTGGCCTTGTGGGTTCGTACGTCGTATCGGTTTTGGGTGGTGGCCGGGCTGCTCTATCTTGTGTGCGGCATCATCAGTCCGGCTTTGAACCTGGCCGGCGGTTTTTACAGCAACGACATTGTCCTGGAGTTTCTGATGGGCATTGTGATCGGCATGCTGTATCGCCGTGGTCTGTGCCGGGCCAGGGCGTGGCTGCCGTTGTTGGGTATCGTGGGTGCGTTAGTAGCGATTTATATCGGCGCAGATGTACCCCGTTCGCTGGAGTGGGGCGTGCCCAGCGCGGTACTCGTCATCAGCTGTGTGACACTGGAGCCTTACTTCAAGGGCTCGCGCCTGTTGAAGATGCTCGGGGATTGCTCTTATTCGGTGTATTTGATCCACACGATGGTGCTGTACGCTGGGCGATGGGCTGCGGAACACACGGGCATAGACCCTTATGCGATCCTGCCCGTTTGCATCGCAGTGACGGCATTGTGTGCATTTGCGAGCTACCAATGGCTGGAAAAGGGCAGCTATCGCGTGTTCAAGCGTTGGTTTGGCATGGATGACCCGACACGCCTTTCCCGACAAAAACACTAGGACTTTGTGCCTCTGTAATGTTTGGCGTAAACTGCCCGCAAGCCTGTGAGGAGTTTCCATGACTGCCATAACCATTACCGACGCCGCCCACGATTACCTGGCTGACCTGCTGTCCAAGCAGAACACCCCGGGTATCGGCATCCGCGTCTTCATCACCCAGCCCGGCACCCAATACGCCGAGACTTGCATCGCCTACTGCAAGCCTGGGGAAGAAAAACCTGAAGACACCGCCCTGGGGCTCAAAAGCTTCACCGCGTACATCGACAACTTCAGCGAAGCTTTCCTCGACGACGCCGTGGTCGACTACGCCACCGACCGCATGGGCGGCCAGTTGACCATCAAGGCGCCCAACGCCAAGGTGCCAAACGTCAACGCCGACAGCCCGGTCAACGAGCGCATCAACTACTACCTGCAAACCGAAATCAACCCGGGGCTGGCCAGCCACGGCGGGCAGGTCAGCTTGATCGACGTCGTGGAAGACGGTATCGCCGTACTCAAATTCGGCGGTGGCTGCCAAGGCTGCGGCCAGGCGGACGTGACCCTGCGCGAAGGCATCGAGCGCACCCTGCTTGAGCGCATTCCTGAGCTCAAGGGCGTACGTGACGTGACTGACCACACGCAGAAAGAAAACGCCTACTACTGAGTAAGGTGTTCACTGCGAACAAAAAACGGCGCCCCGTGAGCGCCGTTTTTTTATGTATGAAATTCAATACTTTGCAATATATATCTAACAAAGATGATCAACTGTGTTTTATCAGGGCCGATAGAGGTGCGCGTGACCCGCGCGATACAGCGACGACTCGCTGAAGCTGTCGTTCGCCAGCACCCGACCCACCACAATCAGCGCCGTACGACGGAAACCCTTGGCGGCCACTTTCTCGGCAATGTCCACCAACGTACCCACCACCCAATCCTGATCCGGCCACGTCGCGCGGTGCACCACGGCAATCGGGCAATCCGCACCGTAATGCGGCAGCAGCTCAGCAACGATCTTCTCCAGATGATTAACCCCCAAGTGAATCGCCATGGTCGTGCCGTGGCGCGCCAGGCTGTCGAAATCCTCACCGGCCGGCATGCTGGTTTTATCG
Source organism: Pseudomonas sp. D47 (assembly GCF_045447305.1). Lineage (NCBI taxonomy): Bacteria > Pseudomonadati > Pseudomonadota > Gammaproteobacteria > Pseudomonadales > Pseudomonadaceae > Pseudomonas > Pseudomonas sp. D47. Next base: position 13,770 of record NZ_JBJGXU010000093.1, read on the forward strand.
GCGTAGCGGGTCAGGATCACGCTTTGGGCGATATCCGGCAGGGTCAGCTCCGTCTCCAGCAATGCCGCGCAGGCCGCCACCGCCGTGACGCCTGGAATGATCTGAAAGGGGATATTCAACTCACGCAAATGACGGATTTGCTCACCAATCGCCCCATACAGGCTGGGGTCGCCGGAGTGTACGCGCGCCACATCATGGCCCTTAGCATGGGCCGCCTTGATCAAGTCAATGATCTGCTCCAGGTGCAATTCGGCGCTGTTAACCACCTGTTCCGCCTGATGGCCCTCCAATACCGCCGCCGGCACCAGCGAGCCGGCATAGATGATCACCGGGCAGCTGCGGATCAGCCGCTGGCCTTTGACGGTGATCAATTCCGGGTCGCCGGGGCCGGCGCCGATGAAGTAGACGGTCATGGGAGTTCCTGTTGAAAATCGGGCGAGCATGAAGATTGCTCATGATCGAGAAGGGCGATTATCGGGTTTTTAGTCGGCGCAGGCTAATGCAAAGGTGGCCTGGGCGACTTTTTTGCGCGTGATCAGCAGGCGGGCAGGGCCGTGGGAGAGCTGTTCAGCCAAGGCCAGCGCGGCGCTTTCGGCGATGCCGTAACAGCCGGTATGGGCAAAAGCGACCTCTGATTTGTGGCTAAGACGGTGTTCAAAAACCGTCAATTGTGCGGCGCTGAAACAGTGCAATGGCAGGTTCAGCACCTTTGCTAGAGCGAGCAGCCCAGGTTCATTCTGCTTGCGGTCAAGACTGGCCAGCGCGGTGATGCGATGGCGTTCGATACTGCCCTCGGCGAGGGCAGTGTCGAGCAGGCCCAGCAGGGTGTGAACATCACAGCCCCGCTGGCAACCCAGGCCGACCACCAGGGTCATGCCGAGTATTGACCGTCGCGGTTGCGGCGGAACAGCCAAGCGCTGATCAGACCCAAGGCCAGCCAGAAGGCGACGTTGGTCAGCTGCGAAGCGATTTTGAATTGTGCTTCCAACGCTTCTGGAGCCAGCATCGAATGCACTTCAGGCTGCGGCGCACCGATCAGATGCGGCACGGCCAGGATCGCCACGCCCAACACTTTGAGCAGCCAGCTGCGGCCAAACACCAGCAGCGCGATACCGGTAGCGGTGGACGCAGCCGTGCCAATCCACCAGACCTGACGTTGGGCCAGGTCAGCGGCGGCGGTGCCCGGCAACTCCGGCGGCAGGCCCAGGGTCGGCGCGAGTACAAACGTCGCGTAACCGGCCAAGCCCCACAGCAAGCCTTGAGCCGTGCGGGTCGGTGCGCGCAAGGTATAGAGACCGGCCAGCATCAGGGCAAAACCAACCGCCACCACCAGATTACCGCCGGTAGTCGACAACACACGTTGCCAGCCGTTTTCCGGCTCCCAGGCTTCCGCGTCGTGGGTGTGAGCGGCGGCGCCTTGTGCATGTTCATGGGGCATTACTTCGGCAGCGGCCGGGGCGTTTTCAAAGGTTTCCGCCTGCAGAATCAGCGGGGCGACCCAGAAGCTTTGCAGCAGAGTCAGCAACAGGGCGGCCAGCAAGCCGGTGAAGCCTGCGGTTTGGGCGATACGCTTGATCATGTCGGCAGGTCTCAGTGGCACGGGAACGCGGCGCTGTGGCGGGTATCGTGGGCGGCGTTGTGCACCGCTTCGATATGCGAGAAACCGGCGAAATACACCAGGCACGCGCCGAGGATCGACGCACCGATGGCGGCGGTCAGGCGTTGGCTCAGGGTGGTGGTGCTGCTGGCGGTGTGAGAGGTGCTGCTGATGATCGACATGGCGCGTCCCTTCTGGGTGTCAGGGTGAAACGAGCGCATGGAAACCCCGCGAGCCGGGCACGCGGGGTTCTGAACAGCGCCCGCCCACCGCGGGTTTGTTATCTGATTTTTCGGGCCGGTCTCCGGGCTTGCGAGGGACACTGGGTCTAAAAAGCATCGCCTTCCCATGCCTTGCAGGCACAGTGGCTGTGACGCTTCGCTCGCTTACCGTTGCGGGGGCAGCACCGGACTGGTCATGTATGCATGATTTACCGGTTTCCCGTTTCACCCTGTGAAGGGCACCCGAAACAAGATGTGTAGGAGAGCATGGGGGTGGGAGGGGAGTCAATTGGGAGTTTTTTTG
>NZ_JBJGXU010000094.1:0-15782 GCF_045447305.1 Pseudomonas sp. D47
AGTGACCCGCCGTAAGGGCGGAACCAATAGCAGCCGTAACCCAAACAACGGATATGTACCCCATCAAACCCGCGACAACCCCAGTACCACTATCGCAGGCAAGCCAACCCACCTGGCTGCGTTATACCTTCAAGGTCCGGGTCATGCGCAACGCCAACACACTGCCGGCAACAATCACTGCCGCTAGCAGGTACAACGCCACATCCGTGGACCCGGTGGCATCCTTCACAAACCCTACGATATACGGGCTGAGAAAGCCCGCCATCTGGCCCATGGAATTGATCAGCGCCAAACCACCTGCGGCCGCGCCCGCGCTGAGCATGGCGGTTGGCACCGGCCAGAACATCGGCAAGCCGGTGAGGGCGCCCATGGTGGCGATGGTCAGGCCGAGAATCGCAATCGCCGGGGTGGTGGCGAAATTCACCGCGATCACCAGGCCAATAGCGCCCATCAACATCGGCACCACCAAATGCCAGCGCCGTTCTTTGCGTAAGTCGGCAGAGCGGCCCACCAGCAGCATGAACACGGCCGCCAGCAGATACGGAATCGCACTGAGCCAGCCAATCACCAAGTTATCGCTGAAACCCAGGCTCTTGATGATCGACGGCAGCCAGAAGTTGATGGCGTACACGCCGCTCTGGATGCAGAAGTAGATCAGGCCGAACGCCCAGATCGCCGGGTTCTTGAACACTTCGCCGAGCGAGTCCGTGGTGGTTTTCGGCTTGTTCGCCAGGTCTGTCGCTTGATCGGCCTCCAGCACCGTACGCTCATGGGGCGTCAGCCACTTGGCATTGGCAAAGCTGTCGCTGAGCAGGAAGTAGGCGAGGGCGCCGAGGATGACGGTCGGGATGCCTTGCAGCAGGAACATCCACTGCCAGCCCGCGAGGCCACCTTGGCCGGCGGCGAAGTGGTTGAGAATCCACCCGGAAAACGGGCTGCCGAGCAAGCCGGACACCGGGATCGCCGACATGAACAACGCCATGATCCGCCCACGGCGGAAGGTCGGGAACCACTGCGAGAGGTACAGCACCACACCCGGGAAGAAGCCGGCTTCGGCGGCACCGGTCAACAGGCGCAAGCCATAGAAGTGCGTCGGTGTGGTCACAAACAGCAAGCAGGTGGAGAGCGTGCCCCACACGATCATCATCAGCGCAATCCAGCGCCGCGGGCCGAACTTGGTCAGCGCCAGGTTGCTCGGCACGCCGCACAGCACGTAGCCGATAAAGAAAATCCCGGCACCGAGGCCGTAGACGGTTTCACTGAATTTCAGCGCATCGAGCATCTGCAACTTGGCAAAGCCAACGTTCACCCGGTCGAGGTAGTTGAACAGGTAGCAGATGAAAATGAAGGGGATCAGGCGCAGGGTAATGCGCTTGTAGATGGCGTTTTTATCGTCATCGGTGGCCAGTGTGGCAGCGGCGCTCTGTGACATGGGAGTCTCTCTTTATTATGATTTTTTGCGATGCGCAGGTAACGTTGATCGCCCAACGAGTCTCGGCCACCTGGCAGGGTGCTGTCTTTGTGCTCGCGCACAGTCAAGCATGCTTTGCGCTGTGCCGATGAACAACCCACCCTTTCAAGGAACTTAGCCCCATGTTCGAGTTGGATCATGACTTGGCGCAGGATATTGTCGATCGCACCATGGCGATCCTGCCCTATAACGTCAACGTCATGGACAGTCAGGGGCTGATTCTCGGCAGCGGCGAGCCGGAGCGCATCAACACCCGCCATGAAGGCGCGCAACTGGTGCTGGCCAATGGGCGCGTGGTGGAAATCGACGGCCAGACCGCCAAGCACCTCAAGGGCGTGCAGCCGGGCATCAACCTGCCGCTGATGCACGATCAACGTTTGATCGGCGTGCTGGGCATTACCGGCGAACCCGAGCTGTTGCGCACTTACGCTGAACTGGTGCGCATGACCGCCGAAATGTTGGTCAGCCATCGCCATCAGCAAGCCGAACAGCAGTGGCGACGCCAGCGTTGTGATGACTTGCTGGCGTTGCTGCTGGCTGAAAGTGGCGACTCGCCGCGCCTCATCGACGAGGCCCAGCAACTGGGGCTCAAACCGCAAATGGCACGTACGCCGTACCTGTTTGAACTCGGCGTGGGCCAATCGGCGGAGGCACTCAGCGCCTGGCTTACCAGCCGTTACCCAGACAGTTGGTGTGTCAGCTCGGCGCAGTTTTCGCTGTTGTGGTGTCGGCCGGCTGCTGTGCAAGTCGACAACCCACGGCTGCTGGAAAAACTCCAGGGCCTGGGTTGGAACATCCTGCGTGTGGCTGTCGGCGGGCAAGCGGATGGCCTGGCAGGTTTGCGCCGTTGCTATCGGCGGGTTGGCGACTTACTGGCCTATGGTCGGGATATCTTGCCCCAATCGCGTTTGTTGACGCTCAACCGCTACCGCCTGCCGGTGATGCTGTGGCGCCATCGCAACGACGATGCTCTGGATGAACTGCTCAACCCCTTGCGCAAGGTGTTGGCCAAGGACAGTAACGGCCAACTCCTCGCCACCTTGCGCAGTTGGTGCGCGCACGACGGCCAAAGCCAAGCGTGTGCGGATGCCTTGGGCATTCACCGCAACAGCCTGCGCTACCGCATGGAGCGCATCGCCGAGCTCAGCGGCGTCGACCCGCTGACCCTCGACGGCATGCTCGCCCTCTACCTCGGCGTACAGCTGTTTCCTCAGGCTTTGTCGGAATGAACAACAAACCTCACCCACACTTGTGCATCGGACCGGCGTCATTGCCGCAGCCAACTGGCAGCATGGGCGTTATAAAAACCGGAGAAAGCCCATGAAAATCATCATCGCCCCCGACTCGTTCAAGGACAGCCTCAGTGCCGAAGGCGTCGCCCAGGCCATTGCCGAGGGGTTGGCGCAGGTTTGGCCGGATGCACACTTGATCCAGTGCCCGATGGCCGATGGCGGTGAAGGCACGGTGGATTCGGTACTCGCTGCGTGCAACGGGCAGTTGCGCCGCCAACTGGTGCGAGGCCCCTTGGGTCACGCCGTTGACGCGCGCTGGGGGTGGTTGGCTGAGAGTCACACTGCAATCATTGAGATGGCCGAAGCCAGCGGCTTGCAGCTTGTGCCGCCGGGGCAGCGCGATGCCTGCACCAGCAGCACTTACGGCACTGGCGAATTGATCCGCGCGGCCCTTGATGCCGGCGCGCAGCGCATCATTCTGGCGATTGGGGGCAGTGCCACCAACGATGGCGGTGCTGGTGCAATGCAGGCACTCGGTGTGCAATTGTTAGATGCCCAGGACCAAGCACTGGCACCGGGCGGCCTGGCCTTGGCACGTCTGGCGCGCATCAGCCTTGAGCAACTGGACCCACGCCTGGCCCAGGTGCGCGTTGAAATCGCCGCTGACGTGAATAACCCGCTGTGTGGCCCGCACGGTGCTTCGGCCATTTTTGGTCCGCAAAAAGGCGCCAGTGAGCAGCAGGTTGAGCAACTGGACGCGGCCCTTGGGCACTTTGCTGATCATTGCGCCAAGGTGTTGCCCAAAGACGTGCGTAATGAACCCGGTAGCGGTGCAGCGGGCGGTTTGGGGTTTGCCGCCAAGGCCTTTCTCGGCGCGCAGTTTCGTGCGGGCGTGGAGGTTGTCGCCGAGCTGGTTGGCCTGGACGCAGCCGTGCGTGGCGCGGACCTGGTGATCACCGGCGAGGGCCGCTTCGACGCCCAGACCCTGCGCGGTAAAACCCCGTTTGGGGTCGCCCGCATTGCCCGGCAGCACGGCGTGCCAGTCATCGTGATCGCCGGCACCTTGGGCGACGGCTACGAACAAATGTACGCACACGGTGTGGACGCTGCTTTTGCCTTGCCGTCCGGGCCGATGAGCCTGGAACAGGCCTGCCATGACGCGCCGCGCTTGCTGCGCGAGCGTGCGGCAGACGCCGCGCGGTTGTGGCGTGCGGCGACGCGAGGGTGAACGCGGTTCGCGTGGGCTCAGTCTGAGGCGAAGCAGGTCGCAATGCGGTCGGGTTTACGGCCATACGCCAGGTACTCACCCACATTACGGTTCACGCAGGCGCTCAGATCAGCAAAGGACACACCGTGCTGATGGACCCCCTTGAGCAACACCAGGCGGGTATTGGGCAAGCTCCGAAAGGCGTTGAAGGCGCCCGATGCAGGTGTTTGGCCGTCGTACTCGGCCTGGACCATCACGATGCTGTCAGCCTGTGCCAGTTTGCCCAGTGGCACACCGGCCAGCGGCTTGGCGCGCCAGCCCGCGCAATGCCTAGCCTGGAAGAAACTGCCCCCGACCGGGTAGCGGGCGGCATAGTGGTTTTCCTTCTCGGTCCAGAATGCGTCATTCGCCGCAGGCGAGTCGTTGCATAGCACGGTACTGCGTACAGACACCGCAGGGCTGAGCTTCAGCGGGCCCGGTGCGATGTCATTCCAGGGCGCTGGGTTTCGAGTGACGCTAAGCAGCTGCGTAAATGCACGTTGTACCTGTTGGTTAATGTCGGGGTCGGGGCTGAACCGATAAGCGCTGGCTTTTTTGTGTAGTTGCGCGTCTTTCAATTCAGGCGATCGACGCAACCAGTCGCTGAGCGCGCGCGCCGCCATCAGGTATTCGATTGAGCTATAGAACTCGCTGTCAGAACGCAGGGCGACGCGCACCTGGGGGAGCAAGCCGGTAAAAATCTCGCCGATGGCCCTGGGATCGTTGCCCATTTGGTAAGCCTTCGGGTTTTCAGCAGCGCGCTGCGCCACAAAACGCGTGAAGATCCGCTCCTTCTCTGGCGCCTGGATCAACGACGCGTTCTGGAAGGTCGAGGTCCAGTCGGTGTTGGAGTCCAGCACCATTCGCCCGACGTGCTCGGGAAACAGACCCGCGTACCAGGCGCCCAGCCACGTGCCGTAGGAGTTGCCGAAATAGTTGAGGGTGGGTTCTTTGAGCGCGATGCGCACGAACTCCATGTCCCGCGCGGTTTGCTCGGTATTAATGTAAGGCGCCATGCGCTGGCTGGCGCAACCTCGAGCCAGTACCCCGGCGTTATGCCGGATCGCCTCGATATTGGCTGCGCTGCGGTCTTCGGCAATATCGTTTTGCGCGACAACTATCTCATCGGATTGGCACACCAATTGCACGTCCGGCGTACTGCCCAACCCACGTGGCGTTATGCCGATGATGTCATACGTATTCGTCAGGTGCTGATAGGCCTCACCGTCCGGCATATCCGCGTAACTTTTCCAGAGCGAAGCCAAGACAACCGCAAACCCGCTGCCATCGGCCCCTGGGCCGCCAGGGTTGGTAAACAATGCGCCTGCGCGCTTTTGCGGCTCTAGGGCTGCAACGCGGGTGATGTCCAGCTTGAGGTTGCCGAGCCTGGGTTTCAAGTGATCCAGCGGCACTGTCGCGATGCCGCACTGTGTCCTGGAGACCACCTCAGGGTCCAGCCCGCTGATGGGGCGCCCCTCGCAGTCCGGTAGCCATCTGATAGCCTGCTCGGGTTGCGGTCTTGTTGCACAAGCACTCACCACCAGTAAGACGGCCGCACCAATGCTGGCGACGATTGCCTGCTGTTTCACCATTTTGCCGACACATCCTGTTCACGCTTGGAAGATTCAAAGTATCGCAAAGCCGGCTGAGCAGACCTGTAGGAAAATACTACGTGTTGGCCAGGCAACCTCTTAGAGCGCACGCCGCTTTCCATTGTGCAGGGAGGCGTCCTACACTGGCCTGCCTCTTGTCTTTCAAAGGATGAAACACAATGCACACACCTGAACCCCATATCGTGATCCAGCGCTTTACTGAAGCCCACCTCGAAGGCGTGGCCGCGCTCTATAACGAACCGGCTGTATGCCGTCAGGTGCTGCAAATGCCTTTCCAGTCAGTCGAGGCCTGGCGCAACAAGCTGGTCAGCGATAACGAGCGGCGGCTACAACTGGTGGCCGTGCATGGCGGTGAGGTAATCGGTCAACTCGGTTTGGAACAGTACCTGCGCGTACGCCAGGCCCATGTCGGTTCGTTCGGCATGGGCGTGGCGACAGCCTGGCAGGGCAAAGGCGTAGGTTCCAAGCTGTTGACCGCTGCCCTGGACGTGGCCGACAACTGGATGAACCTGCGCCGCGTGGAGCTCACGGTGTACGCCGATAACGAAGCCGCGCATAACCTGTACCGCAAGTTCGGCTTCGAAGTCGAAGGGCGGCTGCGCGATTACGCCCTGCGTGACGGCGTGTTCGTCGACACCCTGAGCATGGCGCGCCTGCGCAAGTCGGCTTAACCCCCTAGAGCAAACGCCACCGCAGCCTGCGCATGCAGCTCGGTGGTGTCCAGCAGCGGCAAGTCGCTGTGCTGCGGCTTGATCAGCAGGCCGATTTCCGTACAACCGAGGATGATCGCCTGGGCGCCACGCGCGGCCAGCGACTCGATCACGCGTTGATAAACTTGGCGCGATGCATCACTGATCACCCCGACACACAACTCCTCATAGATGATCCGGTGCACGGCCTGGCGCTCGTCCGCGTCGGGCACCAGCACGGTCAAACCTTGGGCGGCCAGGCGCGCTTTGAGAAAGTCCTGTTCCATGGTGAATGCGGTGCCGAGCAGGCCAACCGTCAGCGTGCCAGCCTCAACAGCGGCTTTACCTGCCGCATCGGCAATGTGCAGGAACGGAATCGACACCGCCGCCTCGATACGCGGCGCCACTAAGTGCATGGTGTTGGTACACAGCACCACACACTCGGCACCACCGGCCTGCAGGCGGCGCGCGGCATCTTCGAGGATCAGCGCGGTGTCATCCCACCGGCCGGCATGCTGGGCTTGCTCCACCGGGCCGAAGTCCACGCTGTACATCAGCAGTTGCGCCGAGCGCAGCGGGCCCAGCTGGTCGCGCACGCGCTGGTTGATGATGCGGTAATACTCGGCGCTGGACTCCCAGCTCATGCCGCCGATAAGGCCGATAGTGCGCATGCGATGCTCCGGACAGGGGATGTCGCCTCACCTTACCCATCCAGCGCGCTTTAGTCATACGCAGTTACCGGCCAAATGACCGGAGCAGTTTCACATGTCCAGGTTGACCCAGCCCGGCTTGGGCTGCTCCGGGGCCACTGCGTTGATTGGCTTGCCGGTGGCCTGCTCGACTCGCCGCGCCACGTCAGGGTCATCAGCGAACGGCAGCAAGCTGGCGTCATCCAGGCTCTTTTCAGATTCCCCGCGCAGGCAATATTCCACCGCGCCGTACAGGCACACCAGCATCAACAGGCTCCACATCTCAGGCGATCCGCGCGTCAAGCTGCGCGACGCGCAAGTCGGCGATCCGCACTGTAAGCCAGGTGTTGTAGGCCATCAGCAACATGCCCGTCAGGAAAAACACGCCACCGGCAAAACGCACCACAAACCCCGGATGGCTGGCCTGCAAGGCTTCGACAAACGAATAGGTGAGGGTGCCGTCGTCGTTCACCGCCCGCCACATCAGGCCCTGAGTGATGCCGTTGACCCACATCGAGGCGATATAGAGCACCGTACCGATGGTGGCCAGCCAGAAGTGCAGGTTGATCAGCCCCACGCTGTGCATCTGCTCGCGGCCGAACACTTTGGGAATCATGTGGTACAGCGAGCCGAAGGTAATCATCGCCACCCAACCCAGCGCCCCGGCGTGGACGTGGCCGATGGTCCAGTCGGTGTAGTGGGAGAGGGCGTTGACGGTCTTGATCGCCATCATCGGGCCTTCGAAGGTCGACATGCCGTAGAACGCCAACGATAACACCAGAAAGCGCAGGATCGGGTCGGTGCGCAACTGATGCCAGGCGCCGGACAAGGTCATCATGCCGTTGATCATGCCGCCCCAGCTCGGCGCCAGCAGGATCAGCGACATCGCCATGCCCAGGGACTGCGCCCAGTCCGGCAGGGCGGTGTAGTGCAAATGGTGCGGGCCGGCCCAGATGTACAGGGTGATCAATGCCCAGAAGTGCACGATCGACAAGCGATACGAGTAAACCGGGCGTCCGACTTGCTTGGGCACAAAGTAGTACATCATCCCCAAAAAGCCGGTGGTGAGGAAAAAGCCCACGGCGTTGTGCCCGTACCACCATTGCACCATCGCATCGGTGGCCCCGGAATACACCGGGTAAGACTTGAACCAGCCCACCGGGATCGACAGGTGATTGACCACATGCAACATGGCGATCACCAGAATAAATGCGCCGAAAAACCAGTTGCCCACGTAGATATGCCGGGTCTTGCGCCGCACCACGGTGGTGAAAAACACCACCGCGTAGGCCACCCACACCACGGTCATCCACACCGCGCCGGAGAATTCAATCTCGGCGTATTCCTTGGTGGTGGTGTAACCCAGCGGCAAGCTGATCAACATGATCACGATCACCGACTGCCAGCCCCAGAAGGTAAAGGCCGCCAGCGTGTCGGAAAACAGCCGTACCTGGCAGGTGCGCTGCACCGCGTAGTAACTCGCAGCGAATTGCGCGCTGCCAGCAAAGCCGAAAATCACCAGGCTGGTGTGCAATGGCCGCAGGCGGCCAAAGGTGGTCCAGGGCAGATCCAGGTTCATCTCGGGCCACACCAGTTGTGAGGCGATCCACACGCCCATGGCCATGCCGACCACGCCCCATACGATGGTTGCGATGACGAATTGGCGCACGACTTTGTAGTTATAGGCCTGTCCGGTTGTTGCGTTACTCATGCTCAGTCCTCCCACGGTTCCAAGTGGCGGGCACTGTAGGAAGCATGGGCAAAACAAAACAGACTCAGAAAAAGCCGATTACTACGGATCAGTTGTTAAGGCGTGAAAGCGCTGGTTACAGCGGTTCTGATCCGCTTTTTAACTTCTCGCCTGAATCTTCAACGCACTGCGCTGGCATCGCATAATCGTACGGCCCGCCGCCGCATCTGCCATGATCAGTGTTCGCAACCTGGCTTATCCAAGGAACGCCGCAATGGACGATGTACAGCAACTGGGCGAGATGCTTCGTCATTACGCCGACAGCGAAGCGCATAAAAAGCAGCAATTCGACGTGCAGTCGGCCCGCTGGGCGCAAAAGCTCGGCGAGCTGTTCGGGCAGATTGAGCAGTGGCTGGAGCCGGTCAAAACCGTGGGTTTGCTGGAGGTCCAGCGTGAAGCCTACGTGGCCAGTGGCCCGAGCCTGCCGGTAGAAACATCAACCTTCAAGACCGAGAAGCTGACCGTGCAGATCACCGGCAAGCCGGTGGAGTTCGTGCCTGACGTAATGGGCGCGGGCGGCTCGATTTCCGTGTCGGTCATGGGCCTGACCGCCGCACGGCACGGGAGTGTCTCGCTGGTGCTGGCGGCCGACAAAAACGACTGGTTGTGGAAGAAAACCAACGGCCTCAAAGACCCGGACACCTTTGCCTTCGACGCGAACTTCCTGGCGTCGCAGTTGCAGAGCCTGATCCCGCGCGAACGCGGCTGAGCAATTTATCACTGCGTTGGCTATACATAAGGCTCCGTGTCTCGATGATCACCTCCAGGGAGCTCAATAATGAGGAGTGCAATGATGAAACTAAGGCCAATGGTCAGCGCGCTGTGCATCGCTTCAATCGCAATGGCAGGGTGTGCCAGTAAGGTCACCCAGCCGGACGAGTATTCCGGCTTTCTCTCCGATTACAGCCAACTCAAGGAAGCCAAGTCACCCTCGGGGGCCGAGGTGATGCGTTGGGTCGACCCGAATTTGGACGTGAGCCGTTACAACGCGGTGTATGTCGAACCCACCCAGTTCTATCCCAAGCCGCATGCCACCGCGAAAATCCCGGACAGCACCCTGAACGGTATCAACCTCTACTTCAACCAGGCGCTCAAGCGTGAACTGGCTAAATCACTGCCACTGGCCAACGGCCCAGGCCCGGGGGTGATCGTGGTGCGCGCTGCCATCACCGCTGTCAGCAGCAAGACTGAAAGCCTGAAACCCTACGAATACATACCTGTGGCCTTGGTGGTGGCTGCTGTGAGCACCGGCGCAGGCATTCGTGACCAGCAAACAACCCTGGGCACCGAGGCGCAGTTTCTCGATGGCGCCAATGGCAAGGTGATCGCCCAGGTGGTGCGCAAAGGCACCGGCAAGTCGCTGTCCAACGACTCGCAGGTGATGAAGGCCGATGACGTCAAAGGCGTTATCGATGGCTGGGCATCGGACCTGCATCAGTCGTTTGTGAAGCTGAAAAAGCGCTGAGGGCTTAAAACGCGTTCCTTGCAGGCCGGTTGTAATAGCTGAGCAGGGCATCGTAGCGGCGGGTGACGAGGTAGTAATCGTCACTCAGTTGCTGCGGTGGGGCGTGGTCAAGCCAATCTTGCAGCAGGCTCTGCAATGCTTTGAGGTAGGCATCGGCGGGCGCTCTGATGGTGTACCAAAGGTGCAGGGTTTCATCGTTGAGGTTTTTGTCCGGGATTTGATCCACGAACCCGGCGCTGTTTTCGTTGGCGCGCTGCACTGCAGCCGTTAACGCCGCCAAGGCCTTGGGTGTGAGGTTGGCGTTGCGCACACCCTCGTCTATCTGGTCCACCGCGTGCCGTGCCGCGATCATGTAGTTGAGCAGGTGCCAGTGCAGGTCGCGACCCAAGCGCGCCTCCAGCAAAGCCAGTTGGGCAGGGCGCAGGCGTTGATCTTCCTGCGCCAGGTCGTGGCGCAACTGGGTGGAGATTGCCGTGTAGGTTTCTCCATTTCTGCTGAGTTCGTCCTGAAAGCGTTGCAACATGACATCGCCAAACAGCCGTTGTTGATACGAAGTGCCCAACGTCGAGGTGATTTTTTGCAGGCGCGATACGTACTCGGCGGTCATCCCGATCAAGGGGCTGCCAGGTTGCTGATGTTCCAACTTAGTGGTGATGGTTGGCGCGCACACATCATTCTGGATCAGCCGCGCCTGCGGCTCGCTGTTGTCGCCAAACTCCTCGCGTGCCCTGGCGTAGCGGCCGACCGGCAACGACGTTTGTAACTCAGGTTCTGCATCGGCCTGTGGTGGATGAGCCAAGCGTTGGTAGGCCAGCCGCGTGTCCCGGTCGACGCGGTTCATGCAATCGATGATCGGCGCCAGGGCGCTGGCAGAGGCGGTTTGCGGGCTGTCCAGCCTGTCCACCCACAATGCGAGCACCTGGGTTTGTTTGCCCGCGCCGGCAAGGCCGAACAGCATCAGCATAAAGACCACGCCAACGGGTATTAATAGGCCTGGGTTCATCGCTTGGCCTCCTGGCCGTACCATTGCGCGGGTGTAGGCGGGGCCTGGCAGTGCTCGGCGGTTTGCGGCATGCGGCTGCACACGCGCTCGGTCCATTGTTGCAGGCCTTGATTGCGACTGACTTGATGGCGGCTATCGAGGTATTTCAACCCAGCGAAGACCAGCGCGAAGGCGATGGCACCCAGGCCTACTGCGCCGATTACCTTGCGTGGATAAAGCGCCGCCCATTCCTTGTAGCTCATGCTCGCTCGGCGTTTGCCCACGCCAATGGCGGCCAATATCGCCACCAGCGTCAGGCCGGCGATAGGGCCGAACTGAATGCTGACGGCAATGCTCATGGCCGCTCCAGGGATCAGGTCGCGCACGGGCAACAGCGGCAGATGGGTAGGGCTTAACCTGCGCGGCAGTTTTGCGCCGAGACTTTCATCCAGCACGCGCAGCCGATGTGCCAACGGGCGCCATACCTGCCAGGCCAGCGCGCCCGCAGCCATGTAGGCCATTGACCACGCCAACGCTTCACCCGCGCTGTCCACTAGCGCGCCCGCATGCCAGGGCGCCTTGCAGAGCGCACCGGCCAGGCAACCCAGCACAATCGCCACCAGCAGTGGCCAGGTGTCAACGGCGGTTTCCCAATCCTGCCAGAAATAGGGCGTGCCTCCCGGCAGGGCGAACGCAACGTCGGGATGGTCAGCCTTAAGGGCGGCGGCCAGCTTACGACACGCTTCCCAGTCTGCTTCGCTTAACCGCTGTGCGAACGCACGCCGCTGGCCCAGGGACATCGGCGCCAGCAGCAATCGCGCAGCGCGTTGCTGGGCGGTGGCCGGTGCGGCGGCCGCCAACGCACGCTGGTGGGCCATGAATACCGGGCCTTGCTGGCGCCGTAACAAGTGCTGCCATTCGTCCTCGGGGCACGCGTGGTTGTTACCGCCATGCCAATTTTGGCCAGCGCGCACTGCCTCAAATACTGCAGGCGACCAGAAATGGCTCTCGGCCAACATCGTCGCCAGCATCTGGTTAAACCATTGTGTATGCGCGGGCTGCTTGAGCCAAGGGTAATCAACGCGAGCTGCGTAGGCGCTGAGAAAGTCCACTTCGTTGCGCTGAGCCATGGCCAGCGCCAAGCGGTATTGCAGGGCGTCCTTGCACCGGTCTGCCAGCGCGTCGATCAGCGCCTGTGGCAGTTCAAGGCGCTGCCAGGCGCTGAGCCACTGAAACGTATCGAACGCCCAGTGTCGGTCTTCATCGCTGACGTCGTCGTGCGAGACACAGCGCTTGAGCAGCGCCACTTCGAATTCCAGCCCGGCGCCGGCAGCCATCGCCTGCTCATAGTGCTGCTGCAAGCTCACGGCGGTGATAGCCGCCGGCGTTGCCTCCACAACCAATGCCTCTACCGCCACCGCGCACGCAGCCTGTTCCTGCTGCGCCCATTGCTGCCAATTCAAGGCCTCTTCGTAAGCCTCGCGCAGGCGTTGAAAGCCCTCGGCGTCATCATCCGGCCGGGTTTTCTTCAACAACGTGGCGTATTGGCGCTTGATCGTGCGGCTATCGGCATCCGGCGGCAGGCCAAGGACATCCCAGCAAGTCATGTGCGGTACAACTCCATAAAGAACCGCGCGCACCTTACTCGTTTTATTGCTCGATAAACCAGTGGTAGTCAGGGAAGGCGCTGCCCGGCCGACTGCATTTGCGGCCGGGCACGCGGTGTTACTTGAGCGGCGTCAACGGTGGCAGCTTCCATTGGCCCACGTCAGGCTTGGGCAGGTAGATGCGCAGTACGGCGTAAAACGGACCGGGCGGGGCGGGCAGCCAGTTGCTCTGTTCGGCTTTCGGCGGCTCGTGGTGCTGTAACGCCAGGGTCAGGCCGCCGTCGGCGTCGCGCTTAAGGTTGGGCAGCATCCCTGAGTTGATCTGGTAGCGTTTCTTCAGGTTAGGCGCCAGCAGCTTGGTCTTGGCGTCGTACATGGTCAGCGACCAGAACGCCTCGGCGGGCGGCAAATTGTCTTTGTCAAAATGCACGGTGTAGCTGTGGCGCGCACCATTGGCCGGTTTACCTTCGCTGTCGACGTGGTAGCTCAAGTAAACGGCTTCATCGGCAGAGTTACCAAAAATGCCTAAGTCGGCACCGGCGTAGCGGTAGAGGTAGTTGTTTTTCAGGCGGTCACGGCTACCGAACAGGTCACCGCTGGACACTTGGTGCGTGTCGATCTTGTCTTTCTTGAACGCGGCAAACTCAGCCCGAGCGTCGGCAATCCCATCTTCCAGGGCTTTGCGTTGTTCAGCGGTGAACTCTTTGACCTTAAAGGGCGCACCAGGGGCGATACCGATTTTGGCAAAGCGCGCCAGCAGGTCTGTTTCGCTGTCCTGTGGTGCGGCAAACGCGAGCATGAAGTTCAGGTAGCGGAACAGCTGCGGCCCCTCGGTCATGGTGGCCATCGGCTTTGGCCAGACGATTTTAGACACCGGGGCCGGAGCGGGCTGTTTTACATAGCCGCTCAGCGGCTGCACTTTGTAGCCGTTCTGGATCTGCTTGACCTTGTTCAGGTCCTTCTCGTCAAACAACTGCGTGCGGTACAGGGCATAGGCGATATTGCTTTCGCTGTACACCACACGGTCGATGTCGACCGGCTGCTGACCTTTCCAGTCAGGGCCCGCGATCATGTAGTGGCCGCCATTGTTGCCGGTACTGCGCGTACCTAAGTAGGCGATATTTTGCGTATAGAGGTCGATCAACTGCACCGAGTAGTAACGGTTGTCTTCGATCTTGGGCAAGGTCAGCACCAACGGCTCTTTGCGCAAGTCCATCCACATGAAGGAGTAAGGCGTGTCCGAATTCGGGGTGGCGAACGCGGTGTCCTTGGGGGTGAAGACCTGGGCGGTGTTACCGATGTGGTTGAACGGTGCCTTGAAGTTGGCACCGCCCTTATCCACGGCCTGGGTGTAGAGCGTCTTGTACATCGCCACTACCGGGTAGCCATACAGGTAGGCTTCCTTGGCAATGGCCCGGGCTTCGGCCGGGGTTGCCGTGAAGTCGGCCAAGGCACCGGTACTCATCAGAATCGAGAGGCTCGCCAACAGCAGGCGCGTCGGTTTTCCAATCATGTTGTTGCGTCCTTCCTGAGTTCTTTATAAAGGGCGTGGGATCAAGGCGCTGAGTTAACCGTTTTATTGGCCGAACGTCACGTTAATCCCTGCAAGACTTAGCCGTGAAGTGATAAGGGCAGGCGCGCAGGCACAGAGTAGCCTCCCAGCAGCTGAAATAGCCCGAAGATATGCGGTGGTGCAACGAAATGAGGCGCGTAGTGCCGTGGCGGGGCTTCAGCCGACAGGCAACATCGACTTGACCTTGTCACGCAGCTGGTCGATGGAGAACGGTTTGCCGATCACTTGCATGCCCGCCGGCACGTCAATACTTTCGGCATAGCCGCTGGCGAACAGAATAGGCAGGGCAGGGCGCAACTCGCGAACCTTGGTCGCTAACTCCTTACCGTCCATGTCGGGCAGGCCGACATCGGTCATCATCAGGTCGATCACCTGGTCAGTGTTTTCGACCAGTTGCAAGGCCTCTTGAGCGTCCGCCGCTTCAAGCACGCTGAACTCCAACTCTTCGAGTACATCGACGATCAGCATGCGCACGATAGCGTCGTCTTCGACTACAAGGATGGTGGAGGGGGCAACGGACATAGGGAAAATTCCTGAGGAGTTGTAAGTGCTGGCCTTTAGTCATTTAACGACCATTCTCATCCCTGAGTCCTGTCGATCCAGGTAAGTTCCCCAGAGATCAAAACATTGTGACGCTAATGCGCGGCAATGTCCCGCCCGGTGAGCGGGTTCAGCAGCGCAAAGCCGAATGAGCGCTCGGATAGCTACAGCCAGACCCTCGCATCACAACAAAAGACTGCGAGACGCCTTGAACAGCAGGCCTGGCTGCTAATGGTCAGACCGAACTGGCCGAACAAGTGCAGGGCCAACTGACCTTGAGCATGTTCGGCCGTAATCAGGGCTGGAGCCATTCACACGAGTCAAGGTGCTAACGGATTGGACACCATTATTGAAACAGCAAAACTATCAACCTTACTATCAAGAACGTCATTCGGCTGGAACGGGCTGACGTAGAACTGACGCGTTCCTTGCGCAGACATGAGCGGTTTTAACGTGGCGGCCATGGCCCCGCGGTCTAATAACTTCTCCATAGCGTTGCGCATAGACTGCAAATTATCAAACTTGGCGAGTCCGCTATCGGGATCGAAGAAGAACCATTCTTTTTTACCATTTCGGATCCTGACGGCAGCCAGCATGGCGTGATCTTCAGTGCTGATTCTCAGGTATTTTGAGGTGGTGGCAGTACTGAGGTCGTTAATAATGCGCTGAGAATCGATCAATGAAGGCATGCGTCCTATATGAAAATCCCCCGTTTGGTCTAAAACATTTTGGAGTGATTTCATATCATGGTTGAATTTTGTATGTTGGGCCATTGGCGTTGCGGTAGTAGAGGCCTTGCGAAGGTTCTCCAGAAATATTTTTTCGTCTCCTCGATGCAGTGCCAGCGCCATGGCATTTGTCATCCCAGCACAGTAGCCCTTTGAAGTTAAATCAACGCGCGCGAGGTATTGTGCTTGGGCAAAGC
>NZ_JBJGXU010000095.1:0-15618 GCF_045447305.1 Pseudomonas sp. D47
GTATATTATGTTAAATTATGTGTCATAGATGTTCATGTACTCTAGTCGCTTCCCCCACAAAAGCCGTTTCCCAAGAAATCAGCCTGGGAACTACCTCAAGCCCTGGGCGTGTCGACCTGTTCAGGCGAGACAGGACGTTTACCCTGAACCCACTGCCGAGCGCCTTCGGCTAGCATGCCGCCGGCGATGCCCGAGGCCAAACTGCCAAAACGCGTCAACCGCGATAAGCGGCTACCAGGCACGGGCAAC
Source organism: Pseudomonas sp. D47 (assembly GCF_045447305.1). NCBI lineage: Bacteria > Pseudomonadati > Pseudomonadota > Gammaproteobacteria > Pseudomonadales > Pseudomonadaceae > Pseudomonas > Pseudomonas sp. D47. The sequence goes on from NZ_JBJGXU010000095.1 coordinate 250, forward strand.
GAACTGGGCACACGAGGCTTTATGAATGAAGCGCCTCAACGAGCGCGGCAAGTAGCAAGCAAACGCTCGCCACGAGTGTGAGCCGTAATCGCATCGGCATGTACCAGGCGGGTAAGCTCATAACCCGCAACAGCTGCCTGTCCTGCCGGAGGTGGACAACTAAGCCGATGACCAACAGCAAGCAACCTAATGGCATTGGCAGTAACGTTGCAACCCAAGCAATAAGCGCAGAAATGACACTCCAGATAAACCGGTCTCTCCCCTGCTCGGCGCTCATGCCTTGCAAGGTCATGGCGAAGCCCCAGTGTAAAGCGCCGACGAAGCTCAGGATGACTGCGCCATAGTTAACAAGCGCAATCGCAAACAAGGGCCGATAGTCGAGAGAGAACGGGATCAGCAGCGCCAGAAAAATAAACGGCAACAGGCCGCCATAACCCAGCAGGCTGACGTGCTTTGGCAGAGAGGTTGAAGGCAACGCGTTCATTTGTATTCCTTGCAGTGAGCGACACTCAAGACTGTAGGCCCAAAAGTCCCGCTTGGGCGAGCTATTGATGGCGAGGTGGGCTACATGACTGCAGCGCTGGAAATTGTCGCGCCGGGCTGCAGGCACTCCTGGACGACCTGAGCTTTGAACGATTTAAGATCAGAGCTCCGTTGGCGCATGAAAAACCTGGCGATGTAGGTGTGTTCGACATCCGCTTACGACGGACGCCCATACGGATCCGGTTTAGGTTGAACCTCTGTTGCTTAGGTGGACTCCCAAATCTAAATCCAGGAGAAACGTATGACCCAGACAGCTTTGGTTGTGGGCGCCAGCGGCATCGTCGGCAGCGCCATCACTCAGTTACTCATCGACAACACGTGGCAGGTCGCCGCGCTCTCGAGGCACCCGTCGCAAGTGCAAGGCGTGATCCCCGTCGCGGCAGACCTTCAAGATCCAGCTTCGCTGGAACAGGCGCTCGCGGATCTGAAACCTACTCATGTGTTCATCACCACATGGTCACGGCAAGCCACGGAGGCCGAGAACATTCGCGTTAATGCCGCCATGGTACGCAACGTGCTTGCCGCCATTCGACCAGCCAAGAGTGTTGAGCACGTAGCACTGGTTACTGGCCTGAAACACTACCTCGGCCCATTCGAAGCCTATGGTAAGGGCAGCCTTCCGCAAACACCGTTCCGCGAAGAGCAGGGTCGTCTGGATGTCGAGAATTTCTATTACGCCCAAGAGGACGAACTTTCCGCCGCTGCTGAAAAGGACGGCTTCACCTGGAGCGTTCATCGCCCGCATACCGTCACCGGGGTTGCCGTAGGCAACGCGATGAATATGGCAACCACCCTCGCCGTCTACGCCTCGATTTGCAAACAAACCCATCGCCCTTTTGTATTTCCAGGATCACGCGTGCAGTGGGACAGCCTCACCGATATGACGGATGCACGGCAGTTGGCGAAACAACAATTGTGGGCGGCCACCACGCCGGCTTCGGCCAACCAGGCATTCAATGTCACTAATGGCGATGTGTTTCGCTGGAAATGGATGTGGAGCCGAATTGCCGAATACTTCGACGTGCCTGCTGCCGATTATCCCGCCTCACTCTCACCTCTTGGGAAGCAAATGGCTGACGACCAAGCCGTGTGGACGCAGATAGCCGCGGAGCACGGTTTGAAAGAAGCCGATATTGGTCGCCTGATATCCCCTTGGCATACCGATGCAGACCTTGGTCGACCCATCGAAGTCGTCACTGATATGTCGAAAAGCCGTGTAATGGGCTTCACCGCCTACCAGGCGAGCGATCAAGCATTTTTTGATGTGTTCGACACACTACGCGAGATGCGCTTGATACCCTAGGTGGTGCCGCAACGGACAAAGCACTGAGAATAGGTAAAGACCGCAAGGTGCGGGCCCCTTGTAAGGGCCCGCAGTCTTGAACCGCGCAAATTGCTCAACTTTTACCAATGCGCACTGGAGCAATGCCGTGCGCAAGCGGTGCGTCTACTGAGTAATCTGAGGGAACATTGCCTTACGCGCGTCAGCATCCATCTCGGTCTTGTAACTGTGCTGGGTCTTCAGTTCTTCGGTTCGTTGTGCTGCCGGTCGAGCATTGATGCCATCAAGGAGCCGTTTTACGTTTGGAAGTTTTACCCAAGCGTCATTACCTAGGATGAAGGGTACCGCGCGCGCCCACCCCCATACGGCCATGTCCACCAGCGTGTACTCACTTCCGAGCATGTAAGGCTGTTTGGCCAGGTGCTCGTTGATAATCGTCCAGTGACGCCAGGCTTCGAAGGTGTAGCGGGTAACGGCGTAGTCTTTTGGCTCGGGTGCGAAGTGCTTAAAGTGGACAGCCTGTCCAGAGTAAGGGCCGATGCCGGTCGCGACGAACATGAGCCAGGAATACATCTCCCCTCGCGCCTTGAGATTGTCAGCAGGCAGGAACATCCCGGTCTTTTCGGCTAGATAGAGCAGTATGGCGTTGCTGTCGAATACCACGTTGTCACCATCAACCAGAGCCGGTGTCTTGGCATTCGGATTGATCTTAAGAAACGCCGGATCGTGCTGTTCACCCTTGCGCGTATCAACAGGGATGAGTTCGTACTCAAGGCCTGACTCCTCCAAGAAAAGCGCAACCTTGGCGGGGTTAGGAGACGGGTGATAGTAGAGCTTGATCATAGTGACTCCGTGCAGTGGTTTTCAGTGAACATCGCTAAAGCCAAGGGAGGAAGACCAAGGCTTTTGATTGCAATACTAATGGCGTCTGTTACACACGCAGGATCGGGATTAATCCGAGCCAAAACTCGAATGCCAAGTAACACACTGAGCAAATGATGCGCGCCCTGCTTCACATCAATCTCGACAGAATCGACAGATTGCATGAGGAAGGTTTGCAGGCGGCCTTCAAAAAAACTGCCAATGGACTCGAACTCTTCTGCGACGGCCTGTCGCAAATCCGTGTCTTCTGCATTTGCTTCGAGGGCAGAATTCACCAGCAGACACCCACGATGAAAAGGATCGTTCAGTGTGCGACTCAACACCTCTGCAAAGAACCCAGTTATGGCCATTCCAGCGTTTGGCAGAGCTTCAAGACGCCGAATTCGATCACGCACACTGCACTCTAGATAGTGCACGAGGGCGCGACGATAAAGACTACGTTTGTCGCCAAACGCGTTGTAAAGGCTTGGCTGATTGAGCCCTGTGCGATTGACGAGGTCTCGGGTCGAGGTGCCCTCGTAGCCTTGCGTCCAGAACGCTTCAACGACTGCTGTTAAAACAGTCGACTCATCGAATGTACGGGGACGGGCCATGGTTTTCGCACGCGTTTGAGAACTGTTGTTGACCATAGCACAGGTTTTGTATCGATCAACACAAAACAAATTCCACACCGCCGAACTTCACTGACCAGAGATGCGCACGGAAGAATGTTCGAATGGAAGAACACGAACTGGTCAATTTCGGTAGACCTGCCTTTTGAGAGGCGAAGATCACTCTTTACCAAAATGATGAGTATGGGCGAGTAACGAATCGGGTATCCCGTCGCGAATCAATCCGCCCTCTTCTATCCAGGCTTGGGTTGACTGATAAGCACGCTGCAGCAATTGGTCTGTCTGGTTGAAGTCGAACACTGAAGCGTCCAGTGGGCACAACGGCGGGACGACATGGATGGCTGCGCGTGCGCGGTACAACTCGATGTCACGCACCAGTTGACGCATGCTCATCAAATTGAGCGTGTGCAAGGCCAGCGCAACGAGTCCACTGGGCGGACATGGGCAGGCACAACCGAATCCGGTAGGAAGAACCAGAACCCGTGTTGCCCCCAATGCCACCGCACTGGCAATCGGCGTATTGCTGCTGACTCCGCCGTCGACCAGGAACTTTTCTCCGACTCGCACGCTGGGAAACACAAGCGGAATCGCAGCGCTGGCGAGCAAAGCCTGTTCAGCACTGCCACTGGACAGAAGCTCTTCGGCACCGCTGAGCAAATTGGTGGTGACGATATAAAGCGGTAACTCGGTGTCTTCGATCAATTTGACCGGCAGTGATCTGCTCACTAAACGATGCAATGCGGATGCGCTCAGCAAGTGCCCACGTCGATTAAGAATGCCCTTGAGGGTATCGAGCGCCGAGAACGGAAACACATCCGACTTACGTAAGCTGCGCCAGAAGTCAGCGAGTTCGCTCACGCCTTTGGCATTTGGTCTCGCTGCGAAGTAGGCACCGTTGATGGCGCCGACCGACGCTCCCACCACCAAGTCGAATAAGACGTCAGCCTCAACCAGAGCCTGCAGCATCCCGACCTGAACCGCGCCAAGGCTCCCACCACCAGCAAGTACAAGAGCAGTTTTTACAGTTGGCATAAACGTACCCTCATCGATAACGCCCTTCTGACGTTATAAGCCTAGCTGGCTGGCGACATTGGCTACGAGAATGATTTTGACTCTACGTAAACCCCTCAATGCTGCTTCGAGCTTTGAGTCCGCCCTTCAACGTGTTCGACTTTTTCATCAAGGCGTCAATTTGTCGGGGTCAATTCAAGCTTTTCGGATGGAGGCTACCTGCCTGAGAGGCATATTGGACGTACGGAACGCTTCGCCCTCCTCGAAGGAGCGTCGTGTTTTGAATGAGCGTCTACACTCGATCAAATGGTTATGACGTTATTCCTATTTGGAGTCTCCTCCAATGCAAGCCGCACCTGACACAACCCGTGCTGCTCCTGTGGCCCCACAAAGCAGCCATCCAGCCTGGTTGAGATTGGCCCATTGGCTAAACGCTTTGGCGGTGTTGGTAATGGTCACCAGCGGATGGCGTATCTATAACTCCTCTCCCCTTTATGACTTTAATTTCCCCAAGTCGATTACCTTGGGTGGTTGGCTGGGGGGCGCGTTGCAATGGCATTTCGCAGCAATGTGGATGTTGGTCGTCGTCAGCCTTTTCTACCTACTTTTCAATCTTTTTAGCGGCCGCCTGTCGCGACGTTTTTTTCCTGTATCACCTAAAGGCTTTTTTCATGACCTGTGGTCTGCACTTCATGGGCGATTGGGGCATGACGATATTGGCCATTACAACCACGTGCAGCGTGTGGCGTATCTGTTTGTGATGCTCGACATTGCAGTTCTGGTGGTTTCCGGGTTGGTTCTGTGGAAGTCGGTTCAGTTTCCGCTACTACGTGAACTGCTGGGCGGCTACGACAGCGCTCGGCATGTGCACTTCATTGCGATGTCTCTGTTGGTGGCATTCATCGCAGTGCATTTGGTGATGGTCGCGCTGGTTCCAAAGACGTTATTGGCCATGATTGCCGGCCGTAAGGAGCGCGTATGAGCAAGCGTGAGCAACGCCCAGGGCTGGATGAGTCGTCCATTTTGAAGGATGCACGGAAAATTATTTCGCTCCAGGTCGAAGATCGCTCACGGCGCTCCTTCCTGCTGCGTAGCTTGACCTTGGGCGGTGTCGCCATGCTGTCCGGCTGCAATATCACCGATAACGATCACGTTGAAACGGCGCTGTCCTCCATGTCGCGCTTCAATGACAGGGTGCAGGGCTGGCTGTTCAACCCGAACGCCATGGCCCCCACCTACTCAGAGTCGATGATTACGCGGCCATTTCCCTTCAATGCCTTCTACGGCGTCGACGAAGCGCCTGCCGTCGATGAAGACACCTACCGATTGGAAGTAACCGGCATGGTCGCCGACAAGCACAGTTGGAGGCTTGAAGAACTGCGTGCCATGGCCCAGACCGATCAGATCACCCGGCACATCTGTGTCGAGGGCTGGAGCGCCATTGGCCGATGGGGAGGCGTGCGCTTCAGTGATTTCCTCAAGCGCATTGGCGCCGACACCGACGCAAAGTACGTCGGCTTCAAATGTGCTGACGATTACTACACCAGTATCGACATGGCCACGGCGCTGCATGCGCAAACGCTGCTGACGCTGACCTACGACGGTGCCGTACTGCCGCGTGAATATGGCTTCCCAATGAAGCTGCGCATGCCTACCAAGCTTGGCTACAAGAACCCAAAACACATTCAAGCGATTTTCGTCACTAATACCTATCCGGGTGGTTACTGGGAAGACCAGGGCTACAACTGGTTCGGTGGTAGCTGACGCCTATGGCAACCCCATTGCGCAGCCCCGGCTGCGCTTATTCGCAACCTGAGTCTCAAGGAGCTTCACTATGAAAAGGTTAACTACTGCAATCCTAGGTATTTGCCTGGCAGCGGGCGTCGCGGTTGTACACGCCGAAGATACGATGAGCAAAGACACGATGAAGAAGGACGCGATGTCCCAAGATACGATGAAAAAGGACACGATGAAAAAGGATGAAATGCACAAAGACTCCATGGGTAAGGACACGATGAAAAAAGACACCATGGGCAAAGACACCATGAAGAAAGATTCCATGTCCAATGACGGCATGAAAAAAGACGACATGAAAAAGAATGACATGTCTCAGTAACGCGGGGCATCGCAGGAAAATTATACTGCGTCTGGAAAACCCGCCTCGGCGGGTTTTCTCGATGGCGCTTAAAGGTGCAATTTCAGGGAGTTGCTTTCAAGCGTACCGCCCATAGCGGCGAGCCCCGTCTGATCCGTTGAACCGCGATCCGTTGCGTGTTCAATTCTCCCACCCGTCAGGGTCAGATCCTTGAACTCGCTCGAGGTGATTTGGCCACCCTCGAAGGTTTGTGGAAGCAACCGTCCATCGTTGGCGACCAAAATCGGAAGTTTCGGAATCAAGGTGCCGTAGTGCAGTTCAGTCTTCGAGATTTTGACTTTACCGGTCAGTCCCAGCCGGCCCCACTCGTCGACGGCGTGGTTGTCACTGTCCGAAGGAATCATAGAGCTGCCGACGTGGCGTCCCTTGCCAGGGGCCAGGGTAAGACCCAGCAACCCCAGGGTATCAACACCAAAACCATCGGTATATCCCGACATGAACTCCAATATTAAACCCTGAGTCCACTCTTCGGTTTTCGAAGGGGCTGCGGTGCCATCACGGTTGTCGTTATTGAAGTAGAAGTTCCTCACTCCCAAGGCTGCGCCGCTATCACTTAGGAAGTCAGCAAACGCCTGGCTACTCAGGACAATGCTGCCAAACACCAAAGGGGAGTATTTTTTATCCCGGCGAACGTCCCCTTACGCCGTTTACGTTAATGCCGTTCAATACCTAACGTTAGATTACGGTCATTAGTCGCGGTATGCAGGGCTGTGGAATGAAGGCCCATTTGGTTTTAACCGGATTCCCTCACGAAGTCTTTTCCATGGAATGTCCGCAGGATCAGCTGTCATGGGCCCAGGCGCTTTGGCAACGAGTACGTGGTCGGCAATCGGCGCGAAATCTGCCCGAAAATGAACAGAGCTTTTGTTGATCAGTACACTCATTTGCTCGGGTTCAATACCTGCGATCCGATACAAGTTCCTGTCCAGCATCTGACATTTACCAGAGCTGACAGCAACCCTCACTCCCTCGATTTTCAAGCATGCAACAGGCCCAACATCAACCTCCATACCATTCATCATGGGGCCTGCAAAACGACAGCGGCCATCGGATAGATGCATTACTTCAAAGCGCTCCTGCAGGGGGCTATCACCGGGTACACCCGACTGTCCCCCCAGCGCTATTTCAATGAAACCGCCTACCCCGGCGGCAATGGCGGACTGAACTGCTGCCGGGTCATAAAGCAACCCAACGGCGGCGTTAGTAGCACCGTGTTTTATGAGTGCTTTAAGCATTCCCGTCGTATTCGAATCCCCGCCAGCTCCCGGGTTATCTTGAGTATCGGCAATGACGATTGGACGCTGGGCGGTTTCTGCTAATACCATCGCTCGGAGCACGGCTTCATCCGGGAGCAGGAAAGGTACTTCCCACTGATCCTCCTCCCCTACTACCTTTTTATAAAGGACAGCGACAGCAGCCTTGATCTCTTGCCTGTCTGTTCCATAACCCCAGATAACCGGCCCACACTCCTCGAAATCAGCGGCCGGAAAGCCTGGAGTAAATGACAGTGAAAGGCCTTCGGACTCAAGGAGTTCTAACTGATCGTAAAGGCTTCGTGCTGGATCCATGAGCGTGCACATCCCGTTTATCGGGATCAGGAAAGGGAGTCGCAGGCTTTCGCAATGCAGTTTTCCCGACCGGAGCCGCAAATCAAGTAATTTGGCAGCTCGTGCGCCAGTATCAGCCATATCCACATGGGGATAGGTACGAAATGCAACCATTGCATCTGCGTGATTGAGCATCAACTCAGTAACATTAGCGTGTAAATCCAAAGATACGACTATCGGAATATCCTGGCCGACGACATCTCGTAGCCGAGCCAGGAGTGTTCCTTCTCCGTCGTCCGTATGTTCGGCAACCATAGCCCCATGTAAGTCTAGATATATACCGTCGATTGCTTCGTTTGCAGCGGCCTTTATGATTTCATCGGTAATGCGGTCGTAGGTCTCTTGTGTAACATGCGCGGATGGACTGGCTCCAGCCCAGATCACCGGGACTACTTCATAGCCCAAGCGCTCTGCTTCAATCAGAAACCCGCCTGCCGGAATATTAACATTCCGAAGCTCCAACATCTCAACGCCTCTTACCATCTGAGGAAAACCTTCACCCCTGACAAAATTCTCATATTCAGCTTTAGAGGGCGCGAACGTATTTGTTTCATGTTGAAAACCAGCGATCAGAATTCGATATGTCATGGCTATTAAACGCCTCGTTGAAATTTTTAGGCCGGCTGTGTAATGCAAACTTTTTGCTGAACACGTTGCGGCTTGTTGGCGGCAAGTATCAACGAACCCACTATTAGAATTGCAGCCATGACCAGAAGACCTGAATCAGAGTTGCCAGTGATGGACTTGGCATAACCGATCACCGTGGGACTGAGAAACCCGCCCGTTAACCCAATGGTGTTAATAACTGCGATACCACCCGCAGCAGTGTCACCTTTGAAGTATTGCGAAGGAATTGCCCAGAACACTGTATAAGCAACCCACATCATGGTCGTAGCCAGCGTCAAGAAAGTGAGTGCAAAAACAAACTCATTCTTGTAAATCACAGACCCCATTAAACAAATGGCTGCAACTAACGCCGGTACAGCGGTATGCCAACGCCGCTCAAAAAAGTAATCTGATGTACGACCAAAGACCAACATCCCTGCCATCGCACCCACATATGGAATCGCTGAGTACAGGCCGATCTGCATGACACCTTGAACGCCTGCATCCTTCAGAATGGATGGCAGCCAAAAGCTCATGGTATAAATTCCGCAAATCAAGCAGAAATAACCAGCCGCCATTAGATACACACGTGGGTCTTTTAACACTTGTACAAAAGAATGGTGGGCTCCCTGCCCTTCACCGATATGCGCATTCAGCACTTCTTTTTCACGCACACTCAACCAAGGCGCGACCGAGGGTTTATCGCTAAGAACTTTCAGAGCTATGAGACCTAACACTACAGCCGGTAATGCCTCCAGAAAAAACATCCACTGCCATCCGGCTAAGCCGTGGAAACCTGCGAGTGTGGTCATGATCCACGCGGACAAAGGCGCCCCAAATATGCCGCCCAGTGGCCCCGCGAGCATAACGATTGCCATCACTCTGCCTAACCGTTCACGGCCATACCAATAGGTAAGGTAAAAAATCATTCCGGGAGCAAAACCCGCCTCAAAGACTCCGAGAAAAAAACGCAGCACGTAAAATGATCTCTCGCTTTCGACGAACACCATGCATGCAGATGTAATGCCCCACAAAATCATTACCCGGCTGAGCGTCCTGCGCGCTCCGATCTTGGGCAATAGCAAATTGCTAGGGGTTTCGAACAGGGCGTAGCCTATGAAGAAAATCCCGGCACCAAGTCCATAAGCAGCGTCAGATAAACTTAGATCGCTTTGCATCTGAAGCTTGGCAAAGCCCACATTTACCCGATCCAGATACGCCACCACGTAACATAGAAGCAAAAAAGGTAATAACCGCCAGTCTATTTTCCGATATATGGTCGATAGCTCGCTCGATAGATTGATGCACCTTTGCATACTGCCTCCGCTGTAGGCGTTTTTATTGTGCGATTGATATTCAGGCGGAATGGCAAGGCAAGCAACAGCAACTTTTTGATGGTATCGTTGCTCTGAGGGCAACAGTCATGCAAAGGCAGGATTTTTTGTGAGAGATCTAAATCAACGCCGAATGCGGTATTTCTATGAAGTTCTGTCCAGCGGCTCCATTCGAGGGGCAGCCGAAAACCTGAACACGGCACCTTCCGTTATCACCCGGCAAATTCAACTTCTGGAAGAGGAAGTGGAAACGGTATTGTTTGAAAGGCAAGCACGTGGCGTGGTTCCCACTGAAGCAGCCCACCTTCTCTTGGAGTTCTGGCGCGGCTGCCAGGCACAACAGGAGCATTTTGAAGACCGCTTGCGAGGCTTGAAGGGGTTAAGGGAGGGTGAAATCCGCATCGTTACCAGCGAGGGGTTCATCGACTTGCTGATCGACAATGTACTGAGGGATTTCACTGCCACCTATCCTGGTATTCGTATCAGCCTGGATGTGCTTCCCGTCAAGAGCGTTCTGGAGGAGGTAGTTCAGAGCGCAGCACATATTGGCCTCGCGTACAATCCACCTGCGCATCCTGAGGTCACCTACCGCGCATCATCACAGCAACCTGTTCGATTGCTCATGCGATCAAACCATCCGCTTACGCGCCTCAGTGAACCTCTGAAATTCGAAGAGATAATGCGTTACCCATTAGCAGTGATGCCGCTTGAATACGGGTTAGGGCAAATTATTCAGCTCGTATCACATACAGAAAACCTATCCATCCAGCCGGCCATGGTGACGAACTCCCTCACAGCCCTACGACGCTACGTGATGAGTGGAGATGCCGTAACGATGATGAGCGAATTCTCTGCCTTTAACGATACGATCAGCGGAGATTTGGTCACTCGTTCAATCGATCATCCACTGTTCCAAAATATACATGCTCGCCTTCTAGTCAAACTAAGAAAACCCCAATCCGTGGGCGCAGAAGAACTTATAAAATGGATTAAAGAACGGATATTTATATTTAAGCAATAAAAGCCAAAGATAAATTTATAAAATATCAGACCAATAATATTCTTCAAGGTCACATAAAAATCTTCAAAGCCATCACTATGGCTGGCAAATATCCTGTGTCAGAGAAGCGACGCTGCCTCAGTCTGGTCATACAATCCGCAGAGGTTGCAACGCATCCAGGTGACGGGCCCAACATGGCGTCGACCCGACTGATCCCCGAAGTCATCTATCCCGTGGCGCGCCCAGGAGTTGTTGGTAGCCATGTGCGATTTTTCGCACTCTCCCGGTCTGGGCCAGCCTGGAGAACGGTGCGTACAACTCTCTGATGCCCGCACCGATATAACACAGCGCCTGCGTCAGTCCACCTTGGTCGAAGGAGGTAGCCAGACTTCAATCACACCTTTCTGGCCCTTCAAACCATCGGCCAAGGGAGCGACGATCCATGACTTCGCAGCGTCGATGGATTTCAGCTGGTTGGCACAGTCCTGTGAGGCTTGATCGTGATAGATCACTGTGGGCACTGAATAAGGCGTGGGGGCTCGGCGGTTCGCCCGCCGTGCGCTATCCACGACATCTTCCACAGGCGGGACTGAAGCGCCAAAGCTTCTCCAAGGCTCGCGCAGCGATCTGGCAAAATCCCGCAATTGAGGGCCATAGATTTGCAAGTAGACCGTATTGCCTTTGCAGATATTTGTTGTGTTCGCCAGCACGGAAGGCTCGGTCGTAGTCGTATTGCCCTCTTGAGGCGCAGCTTCCTCCGACATAGGCGAAGACGGCTCCAGCTCGACGGGTACTGGTTCTGGTACCGGGGCTGGGGCTGAAGAAGCCAGCTCGGATTCGCCTTGATCAACAGCGCTACGCCCAGGCGCCCAACAGTTCGCTGATGTAAGGGCCGTAGACGTGTAATCACGAATCCAGTACTGCGGCTCGCACTTAACCCTTGGCTCTTCTTGCAGGCACGCCGAGAGCGAAAAGTCATCCAGAAGCACTGTGCAGGAAGGGTGCGGGGATAACGTCTGCTTGCACGCTTGCTTGGTACGGCTGACCATCAGTTTCATCAATGGAGACTGCCGAAACGCATCGAGGTTATAGGCCGTACACGCCTTGTCGCCAGCCCGTAACAAGGCGGTCGCCATTTCCCCGAGCGGGTCATTGTCTGAAGAGACAACTGATCGGCCGGGGGGCGGCAGCTTGCCAAAAATATCGGTGAGTTCCTTGAGAGCAACGGGTTCGATTTCCCTCTGATCAACCCTGTGTGTCAGCTCAGAGTTGATCGCCTGCCAGCCAGCAAATCCAATGGAGGCCACCGCACCGAGACTGATAGAGGCCGTCACCGCACCCGTCGAAGCAATTCGCGATGAGAGTCGTTTGGAGGAAAATCGCAGCACCATGGCTCCGTCGCTTTCCTTGATCAGGATTGCCCCGTCGTCGTTGACAAAGTAATTCCTGGCGAACGCCGGCATGTCCTGCAGTTGCTCCAGATCAAGGTTGCGCCCCAGGGTTTGCCCAAGCTGGAAATAGCTCTCCCATTGCGCTTCGCTGAAAGACTGGTCGGTGGTCGGTTCCTGAGGAAACAAAGGGTTGTCAGACTTGAAATTAACCAGGTCAACCGGTGCCCCATTGCTCATGTTCGGCTTGACGATGATCATGTACCCGGAACGCCCGGTACGACGGTAGTCGATGCGGGCCAACGCCAGGCACGCTTCACTGTCAGGCGAAGCCAGTTCATTGAGCGAGCCGAATACCGCAGGCAGGTCTCGATCTGGTTGCCGGGGACGCAGAAAGGTAATCTCGGCCTGTAAATCAATTCGTGCCTTGCGCACCAGATTTTCCAGGTCGCCAAAGGCGTAGCGGGGATCGGCGCCACAATCGGCTACAACAATGACCTCGCACTCTTCGCGTAGCAACGCATAGGCCGCCGTGTTTTCAAAGTGCCCTCCATCGCTGAGAAACCAATCCTGACGCCGATCGCCGTCAAAACGCCCAAGTAATTCGCTTAGCAGCTGTCCATACTTGCCAACTCGTGGAGCCGCTGGTTGACCGCCCATACCGTGACTGTCCCACCAATACCCCAAGCGAATGCCGGACATCATCAACAGCGCCGCGATACCTGAACGGGTAGATTTACCGAGCCCGGGAGCGACGGCGGCACCGGAGATTGCTATCCATGCCCCCAAGCTCAATGACTGAGCCAGATTCCCGGGGTGCCAGCGATCGCTCCCGTGCATCAGGCACCCGCCGGGGCCAACGGTCAGTAGCGAGCCTTTTCTATCCTGATTGAACAACCCTCCCATAGGATCTTCGGTCTGGTTGACGCATACATTGATCAAGTGCACCGGCCCGCCGCCCTTGTGAGGTTGATAAGCAACCATACTCAAGTCATCGCCGTCATCCACCTGAGTAACCCGCAGTGGCAGAATCTGGCCGTCAGCAGGTGCGACACAGGACATCGACGACGTATTTTGCGCTTGAAACCTGTTGGGGTTGGCGGCCCCCAGATAACTACGCATCAAGCGGGCACGATAGAACGCATAGAGCGAAGATCGGTTGAGGAAGTCACGATTGGCAGCCGAAACTAAAACCATCAGTAACGGGGGAATGGTCAGCCAGGCGAGGTATTGCCAAGCCAATGAGAAATGCAGCCCCCCCAGGGACGAGTCGAACAGCACATTCGTGGTTGCCCGATGCAGCACACTGATCCAGAACACCAGCAAGGCACCGGTTAGAACAAACCCAAGTACATTGATCACCTCGATGACCACTCGCCGAGTTCCCGGGACCAGGCTTTTGGGCAGGTCAGAAATCATTGGCATGGCGGCCCTTAATGCGACCGTAACCAAGGCCAACATTCCCCCTAGCTGCCCTTGCGATGTTGGGTTTGAGTTGGTTAGAGACCAGGCCAGAAAATCAACCATGCCGAGAGCCAAAAATGCTACGGCGATCTTCAAGGTGACCGCCAGCGCTTGAGTCAGGCCATTGCGGGTACGGTCTGGATCTTTTTCGGACTTAATGCTCAAGCCTGTAGCAAAGAGGATTCCCAGAACCCAGGCGCCCATCAGCGCAAGCGCCACCGTGACCAATTCCGCAGGTAACTCCAAGCTACCGGTCCAGAGTGGTATGGCGTTGTTCAGCAGGGTGGTTGAATGACGTAGCAGAATCACAATGCCGACAACGGCCATTAGCGCCGTTATCAGGCGCTGCACGCCCAGGCTCTGCCCTTTGCGGGTGGGCAGCGCCCAATAGGTACAGGAAAGAATTGCGCCGATCCAAGCCAAGGGCACCAGTCCGATCCAGAGTGTGGGCCAACCGGATAACAAACCGATCAGATGCCGATCAAACCATGGCACAGGCGCGCAACCGCCACCCGGGGCAAGGCAATCGACCCATTGCCAGACAGCAAGGTCCAGACTGACCAAAAAACCACCGAGGATGATTGCCAGAAACGCCAGTTCAACATGCACGCCCAACAAGTTTCGACCGAAGTTCGCCGCGGCGAACAGAATGTCCTTCAGACCTCGGGGAATCAGGTAACGTCCGTTGGCACGCAGCCAGACTGCAAACCAACGCGTCTGCGCCTGTGCCAGTTCTTGCTCCAGCCTTAACGGGTCGGGCGTACTGGACTGCCCTTCGTTGTGGAACAGTTTGCCGATGGTCGAACCGATGTAGCCGCCACCGGATACGGTCGACATCAGATCGAAACGATGGAACAGTTCTTTCTCCGCCAACGCTTTGATCAAGCCGAAACAAAAAGTCGCACTACGAATCCCCCCGCCTGACAACGCTAACCCCCAAGGGCGAACCGACAGTGTTTTTTTAACATCCTCAGGCAAATTTTCACGTCGTATCTGATACAGGGCTTGTAGATCTACTCCCTTTTCATCTTTGTGCGACGAGATATTGTCATTCGTCATATTTTCACTCCTTGTCAGGCGGCGTAGATGATTGAAGTCCTATCCAAGCGTAATAGGCGAGCACGCTGATATCGACTTCTAACACTCAACTTACTTGTTTAACGCGACACTACCCTGCCGCGCCCCAAACTATTGATTAGTTCACTATAGGTGAGCGCGATACTGCTTTTATAGTTTTTCGAAGAAAGCGTTAGCGCCAATAGTTTGGATGGGGACGACATAAAATACTGTGTGTAAACGCTGTGTTACACAGGCGCGACACGACAACAACACTACTCATGGATTTCGATACGCTGTGAGCGCGGGATGAACGGGCCGACAGCGTCTTACATCAGTATTGATTAGCCTGTTTGACCGGGCAATTACCCCTTATTGCCCGGCCGATTTAACCTTTGGCCTACCCTCTCATTGCCCATTGGTCTTTATG
>NZ_JBJGXU010000096.1:0-14962 GCF_045447305.1 Pseudomonas sp. D47
CGTAAGGGCGGAACCCATAGCAGCCGTTACCCAAATAACGGATATGCACCCAGCACCCCCGCGACAACCAAAGAACTCAACCCATAAAAAGATGTGTAGATACCTAGGCCCGGGAGGCCTAGCCCTTGAGCTTCTCGGCAATCCAGATGGTGTGGCGGGTGCCCTTGTTGCCGTGGGCAAACACCTGCACTTCTTCGGCCTTGAAGCCGGCCTTGCGCAATTTGTCGCTGAACAGCTTGTCGGCGCTGGCCGACCACACCGCCAGCACGCCCTTGGGCCGCAGGGCTTTGGCACAAGCGGCCAAGCCACCCGCGGAGTACAGCCAGCTGTTGGCTTTTTGCGTGAGGCCTTCGGGGCCGTTGTCGACGTCGAGCATGATCGCGTCAAAGCCCTGGGGCTCGGCCTGCAGCACCTTGGCCACGTCTTCCATACGGATCACGGTGCGCGGGTCGAGCAGCGGGCGGCCGGACTTTTCCCCCAGCGGCCCACGGTTCCACTCCACCACGCCGGGCACCAGTTCGGCGACCACCACTTCGGCGGCCTTGCCCAAATGCTTGAGCGCCGAGGCCAGGGTAAAGCCCATGCCCAAACCACCGATCAGCACTCGCGAACCCGGGCGCCCGGCGACTTTGCGGCAGGGAATCTCCGCCAGCGCGTCTTCGGAGCCGTGCATGCGCGTGTTCATCAACTGGCCGCCGTCACCGCCCTGGATCTTGATGACAAAATCCTCGCCGTACTCGAACAGGCATAAGGCACCGCCGTTATCGGGGATCGGGGTGGTGTCCAGCAGAACGAAACGTTTCATGGAAATCTCATTGGGAAGGGCATTCTTGCGCGGTTGGGAGTAGCCTTACGACATTCCGGTCAGGCCATGGAGCCATCGATGAAGTGCAGCATTCTAACGGTCATTGTGCTTGGCGCGCTCACATTGGGTGCGGCGCAGGCTCAGGAGTTGCAAACCGTGCCGGTCGCACCCGCGCCAACCCCAGGTGCGCCGGGTACGCCAACACCGACGTTGTACCCGCAAGTCACCCCGCCTGTGGCGCCCAAGGCCACCGCCAACGGCTCACCAGCATTGGTGCCGATCGTGTTGCCCACGCCGCCCAAAGACCAGAGCGTGCCCGGCCTGCTGCAAAATGACAGCAAGCCGAAGACGCCCGGCGGTTAAAACTGTTGCGAGAGTAGTTGCCCGTCGGCCATGCGCAGGCGCTTGGACAAGGCTATCGCAATCGCACGGATGATCTTGGCCGCAACCCTGGGCGCTTCGTTGAGCATTTTTTCCAGGGAATCCTTGCCCAGGTTCAACAGCACGCTGTCACTTGCCGCGATACAACTGGCCGAACGCCGCTCGCCATCGAGCACCGCCATTTCGCCAAAGGCCCTGCCACTGCGCAGGGTGGCGATGGTCAGGCGCTGGCCTTCGTGATTGGTTTTCTGCACGGCCACCTGGCCGCTGTGGAGGATGCACATGAACGTGCCGGCATCGCCCTCAAGGAAAATCACCTCATCGCGGGCAATGCTGCTGATATTGAAGTAGCCGGCGGCGACGTGAAAGTCTTCCGGCATCAAGGCGTCGAACAGGCCGCAGTCCATGAGCATGTCGCGGATTTCATTGTTCATTAATGTCGGTAATGGCATAGCTGCAATCTTGGTCCATCAATCAAGTAGGCGGTCTGTGTGTTCAGACAGGGCCGCCACACTAAGTTCCTTAAACCAGCCCTAGCGCCTTGAACACAAATGCATATTCGAGCGCTACGTCACGTAATCCCTGGTAACGACCGCTCATCCCGCCGTGGCCAGCGCCCAATTCGGTCTTGAGCAACAGCAGGTTGTCGTCCGTCTTGGTGTCACGCAGCTTGGCCACCCACTTGGCCGCTTCCCAGTACTGCACACGGCTGTCGTTGTAACCGGCGATCACCAACGTGGCGGGGTAGGCCTGGGCGCTGACATTCTCATACGGCGCGTAGGCCTTGATGCGTTCATACACTTCAGGCTCTTCAGGGTTGCCCCACTCGTCGTACTCGGTGATGGTCAGCGGCAGCTCGGGGTCGAGCATGGTGTTGAGTACATCGACGAACGGCACTTCGGCAATCGCCGCTTGGAACAAGTCCGGGCGTTGATTGAGTACCGCGCCGATCAACAGGCCGCCGGCACTGCCGCCGCTGATGGCCAGTTGTTTTGAGGTGGTCAGGCCCTCGGCGATCAAGTGCTCGGCGCAGGCGATGAAGTCGCTGAAGGTGTTCTGTTTGTGTTCCTGCTTGCCGTTGCGGTACCAGGCTTCACCCAGTTCGCCGCCGCCGCGTACATGCGCGATGGCAAACGCCACGCCGCGGTCCAGCAGGCTTAGGCGTGCATGCGAGAACCACGGGTCGAGGCTTTGGCCGTAAGCGCCGTAGCCATACAGGTACAGAGGCACAGGCTTGCCGAGCTGGTCGCGCTTGACCACCAAGCTGATCGGCACCTGGGTGCCATCGGCAGACGTGGCCCACAGCCGCTGGCTGACGTAATCGTCGGCATTGAACACACCGAGTACCGGGGTTTCCTTAAGCACCACTTGCGCGCCGCTCGCCAATTCAAGCTGGCGCACCTGCGCCGGACGGTTCAGGGCTTCATAGCGCAGGCGGATCTTGTCGCTGGCAAATTCCAGACTGTTTTGTACGTAAAGGCTGTAGGCGGCGTCGGGTAATTCCACGCGATAGGCCGGCAAGCCTTGGGGATGCACTTCGATCACCGGCAGGCCTCCGATGCGCAGGCTCAGCGTCATGGCACTGGCGTTCAGGCTGACGCCGTCGAGCATCACCTCATCGCTGTGGGGGATCAGGTTCTGCCACTCATCCTCGGTCGGCACGTCGCCAATGTCGGTAGCCACAAACAGTGCGTAGTTGATGCCATCACGGTTGCTACGGATGAACCAAGTCCACGCGCCATTCAGTTGGCCGTGGTCGACATCGTATTCATGGTCCTCGACCCGCGGTGCCAGGCAGGTGAAGTCCAGGTGTGGCAGGTCGGCGTCCAGCGCCCAAATTTCGCTGGTGGTCTTGCTGCCCAGGGCCAGCAGCAACTGGCGTTCGGAGCTGGAGCGGTAGCAATGCAAGAAGAAACGCCCGTCGGGCTCATGGAACACTTCCTGCGCCGCCGTGCCGTCCAGGCGGTAGCGGTAGAGCTTGTGCGGGCGATGGGTGTCGTCCAGCTCGCTGAAAAACAGGGTCAGGCTGTCATTGGCCCAGGTCATGCTGCCGTCGCAGTCCTGGAACTCCAGTTCGCTGACCTTGCCGTTGGCCAATTCCTTCACGTACAGGGTGTAAATCTCTTCACCGCTGGTGTCGAGGCTGTAGGCCAGGCGCTGGTGGTCGGGGCTGATGCTGAACGTGCCCAGGGAGAAAAAGCCGCCATTGGCCAGCACGTTGGGGTCGAGCAGCAGTTCTTCGCTGCTGTCGTCCACCACGTTGCTATCATCTGCCGGGCGGCGGCAGCGGTAATGACGGGCGTATTCATCACCGGCGGTGGTGCGGGTGTAATACAGGTACGGTCCCCACGGCGAGGGCAGCGACAGGTCGGTTTCGAGCATGCGGCCCTTGATCTCTTCGAACAGGCTTTCGCGCAGTGCCTGCTGGTCGGCGAGCTGGGCTTCCTGCCAGGCGTTTTCGGCGTTGAGGTAATCAAGCACTTCAGGCGTGTCACGCGCTTGCAGCCAGGCGTACGGGTCCTGGCCTTCGGCCTTGCGGGCAATCGGGGCGGCAGTGATGTGGGTCGGTGAAGGCATGGATCACTCTCTGTCTGGCGGATGGTGGCAGGCATTGCAGCCGCGACACGCAAAAGCCGTTATCATAGCCGCCTGTTTGCCTACCTTGCCATGGACACCATGACCGAGAACGACTATCTGACCGCTTGGGGCCTCTACGCCTTCGCCGCTTTGGGCTGCCTGTTGGTGTGGTGGCGCATGACCCGCTGGATCTGGCGCTGGCTGCGCGAGCCGCTGCAGTTGCTGATGGCGGTGCTGCTGCTCAGCCCTACCATTGTCGACCCGGTCAAGACCCAGTTTGCGCCGGCCGTGGCGATTACCGCCCTGGACCTGGTGCTGCATGTCGGCAATAACGCCTGGCGGGCCATTTCCGATCTGTTCATGTACACGATGATCGCGCTGGGCGTGTACATCGTGTTTGTGTTGATCCGCTGGCCCATCGAACGCGCCGCCAACGCCCGCCGTGAGCGCAAGGCGGCTACCGACGCAGCCTTGGCTGCCGAGCCCGTGGACGAAGACGACGAGCCGTTCCGGCGCCCGGCGCCTGCCAGCAGTATGCGGGTCGAACCGCGCCTTTAACGTTGTCTGCCCTGCAGCGAGAGCCCTGGCATGTGTGAATTATTGGGCATGAGTGCCAACGTCCCCACCGACATCGTGTTCAGCTTTACCGGGCTGATGCAGCGGGGCGGGCGTACCGGCCCCCACCGCGACGGCTGGGGCATCGCCTTCTACGAAGGCCGTGGCTTGCGCCTGTTCCAGGACCCGGCTGCCAGCTGCGAGTCGGAAGTCGCGCTGCTGGTGCAGCGTTACCCCATCAAAAGCGAAGTGGTGATTGGCCATATCCGCCAGGCCAATGTGGGCAAGGTGAGCCTGGCCAACACCCACCCGTTCGTGCGCGAACTGTGGGGCCGCAACTGGTGTTTTGCGCACAACGGCCAACTGGCGGACTTCAACCCGCGCGCCACGTTTTATCGGCCAGTGGGCGATACCGACAGCGAAGCGGCGTTCTGTGACCTGCTCAACCGGGTGCGCGAAGCTTTCCCGGAGCCGGTGGAGATCGAACAAGTGCTGCCTGACTTGATCGCCGCCTGCGCCGAATACCGCAGCAAAGGTGTATTCAACTGCCTGCTCAGCGACGGCGATTGGCTGTTTTGCTACTGCTCGACCAAACTGGCACAGATTACCCGGCGCGCACCGTTTGGCCCGGCACGCTTGAAGGATGTCGACGTGATCGTCGATTTTCAGGCCGAAACCACGCCAAATGACGTGGTCACGGTGATCGCCACCGAGCCGTTGACCGACAATGAAAACTGGACCCGCTACGAACCGGGCCAATGGAGCCTGTGGCGACGCGGTGAATGCGTCAGCCAGGGCATTACCGAGTAAGGATATCGACCATGCTGCTCAGTTATTTGCGGTTGGTGCTGTTTGCCATTGGCTTGTTGGTCGGTGTGCAGGTGCCGGGTTTCATCAACGATTACGCCAAGCGCGTCGAGGCCCACCTGATCGAGGCCCAGACCGGCCTCAGCGGGTTTGAAACCACGGCACGCCAGTTTTTCAATGGTGACTTGAAGGCGTTGGTGGCGCATTACCGCGCCAGTGATGACCCGGTGTTCCAGAGCGACGCCAACAGCCTGGGCGCCATGCTTGATCGCCAGGTGGCATTGGATAAGCAATTTCAGGCCATGCAAGGCCCGTGGTACATCCGCGTGCTGCAAGTGGCGGTGGCGGCGGACCCGGATATTCGCCAGGAAACCTGGAACGGCTATAGCTACCAGATCCTGCTGACGCCGGAGGCCATGGGCTGGGGCTTGGGCGGGGCGATGCTGTTGTCGTTCGGCATTGAATGCCTGTTCCGGTTGATCGACTGGGTGGTGTTGGGCGGCAAGCGCCTGCGCCAGAGCCGGCCGATTGAAGAACGAGACCTCAAAGGTCTCTAAAAACCAACTCGGTCAATGTGGGAGCAGGCAAGCCAGCTCCCACAGTTTTAATCCGGTTTGGCCAGTAGCATGTGCTCTTCGCCGACTTCCTCGGCATACCTGGCCACCACCTTCTGGCACAGCCCGACAATCTCCTCCACCAACTCCACGCCCACCCGCCACGACACCACCACCTGTAAATTCGGCAGTTTCTGCGCCATCGGCAGCATCACCAATTCCCCGCGTGCCAATTCTTCGCTGACCAACACCGGCGGCAGCGCGCCAATACCGAAACCATCACGCAGCAGGCGGGTAATCGCCGACACTGAATTCACACAGTTCATGCGCGGCGCGGCCACGCCGTTGGCTTGCATCAGGCTCAGCACGTCCTGATGCGGGTGGGAGTTTTTCGAGTAGGTGATGATGCGCTCCTGGGCCAGTTCGGCGAGGGAGGCGTAGTCGCGGTTGTAGAGGGAGTGGCTGGCGACGATCCAGGCCATCGGGTGGCTGGCCAGTTCCAGGCTGCGCACGGTTTCCAGGCGTAGCAGGTCGGTTTGCAGGATTAAATCGAGGAAGCCTTTTTGCAGCTGATCGCTGAGGTTCAGCGCGGTATCGGCGACTAATTCGATCTCCACCCGCGGAAAATGGTCCATCAATTCGGCCACCAATGGGCTGAGCCAGGTGTGAATCACGGTGTCCATCGCGCCGATGCGAATCCGCCCGACCTTGCTGCTGGTGGTTTCCAGGGACTGCTTCAAACCCTGCATGGTCACCATCATCTGCTCGGCGTAATCGAGCACCTTCAAGCCTTCCGGGGTCAGGCTCACGCCGCGCGAATCGCGCAGAAACAGCTTCACGCCCAACTCGCTTTCGAGCACGGCAATGCGGCTGGAGATCGAGGCCTGGGTGGTGAACAGCTTCTCGGCGGTCAGGCGAAAGCTCTTGAGTTTGGCCACCCAGACGAAGGTTTCGAGGAACTTCAAATTCATGGGATCAACTTTTCTTATGCATGGATCGGTTTTTATTAGTTGGACGCCGCACCGTGCCAGCGCCAAAAATCGAGCTATTCCACGATAAGCGTCGTTGGGTGTCAGGACAAGTTGCGAGTTCTGCGTAAAAAATCCCACACTACAAAAAATACAAAACCGACAGGAGCACTGACCGTGAGCCGCTTGCTATTGAATTGCGACATCGGCGAAAGCTTTGGCAACTGGACCATGGGTCTGGACGCCGAGGTCATGCCGTTTATTGATTGCGCCAACGTGGCCTGCGGCTTCCATGCCGGCGACCCGAGCATCATGCGCAAGACCGTCAGCCTGGCGCTCAAGCACGGCGTGCAAGTGGGTGCGCACCCGGCGTACCAGGACCTGCAAGGCTTCGGCCGCCGCTCCATGGCCTACACGCCGCAGGAAATCCAGGACCTGTTGCACTACCAGATCGGCGCCCTCGACGGTATTTGCCGCGCGCAAGGCGCGCGGGTCAGCTACGTCAAACCCCATGGCGCGATGTACAACGACATGATGGCCAACCCCACGCAATTGCGCGCAGTGATCCAGGCCGTAGCCGCCTATGGCGACCTGCCGCTGATGCTGCTGGCCACCCGCGACAACAGCGCGGCCCAGGCCCTGGGCGATGAATACGGCGTGACCCTGTGGTTCGAAGCCTTCGCCGACCGTGCCTACGACCACAAAGGGCACCTGGTCTCGCGCCAGTTGCCCGGCGCCGTCCACCATGACGCTGAAACCATCGTGCAGCAGGCCCTGACCCTTTCCCGTGGCGAAGCCTTGACCGCCAGCGACGGCAGCGCCTTGGTTTTGCAAGCCAACACCCTGTGTGTGCATGGCGATAACGCCAGTTCGGTTGCCGCTGTGAAGCGCATCCGCGAGGCGTTGAAGCCAGCATGAAGCCACGCATTGAAGTGGTAGCGATCGACTGCCTGATGGTGCGTCTGTTTGATGCAATTGCCGAAGCCAACATGCCGTGGATGCTCGCCGCCACTCAACGGCTGCGCGAGGGTTTCGGCGCGGCATTGGTGGATCTGGTGCCGTCCTACACCACGCTGATGGTGCATTACGATCTCAGCGCCTTGAGCCCGGCCCAGGCACGGGAGTTGATCGACCTGGCGCTGACCGACCTGCAACCCCAGGCCCAGGGCAGCGGCCAGTGTCACGTGTTGCCGGTGTGGTACGACCTGAGTGTCGGCCCGGAACTGACCTTGCTCAGCCAGCGCAGTGGCCTTACGGTAGACGAAGTGATCCGTCGCCACAGCGCCCACGAATACCAAGTGTTCGCCCTCGGCTTCGCGCCCGGTTTTGCCTTTATGGGGCTGGTGGATGAAAGCCTCGCCACGCCACGCCTGAATACCCCGCGCAAACGCGTGGCGGCTGGCAGCGTCGGCATCGCCGAACGGCAAACCGCAGCGTACCCGGTGGTTTCCCCGGGCGGCTGGAACTTGATCGGCCGCACCCCGGCGAAACTGTTCGACCGCGAGCGCGACGGCTACAGCCTGATGCAACCCGGCGACACTGTGCGTTTTGAGGCGGTTGGCCACGCCGAATTTATCCACCTGGGTGGCGATGACACGCCGTTGGAGGCGCAGGCATGAGCCGCTTGTTAATCGAGGCCAGCACGCCGCTGTGCCTGTTGCAGGACGCCGGTCGCTTTGGCGTGCGCCACCTGGGCGTGACCCAGGGCGGCGCGCTGGACTGGGTGTCGATGTCGTGGGCCAACTGGCTGCTGGGCAATGCGCTGGATGCGCCGGTGGTGGAAATCACCTTGGGCGGGTTCACCGTGCAGGCTGAGGATTATTGCCTGCTGGCATTGGCCGGGGCGGATTTGGGCGCGTACATCGACGAGCGCGCGATCAGCCCGGGGCGCAGTTTTATCCTGCAAAAGGGCCAGCGCCTGCGCTTCACCCAGCCGTTCAGTGGCGCGCGGGCTTACCTGGCGGCGCCGGGTGGGTTTGATGCGCCGGATGTGCTCGGCAGTTGCGCCACGGTAGTTCGTGAAGAATTGGGCGGGGTGGACGGTTTCGGCAAGGCGTTGGCCGAAGGCGGGCGCTTGGCCTATTCCGGCACGGGCGGTGCGATGAAGGTATTGAGTGTGCCTGGTTTGCCCGCCAAGGCGCCGCTGGAGGTGATTGTCGGCGCGCAGATCGGGCAGTTCAGCGGGCAGAGTTTGTTCGATGCGTTCAACACCGAATGGGCTCTGGACAGCCGTGCGGATCGCATGGGCATGCGTTTGTTGGGCACGCCGTTGCAGTATCAGGGGCCGTCGTTGATCTCTGAGGGCATTCCGCTGGGGGCGATCCAGGTGCCGCCGGATGGGCAGCCGATTGTGTTGCTCAATGATCGGCAGACGATTGGTGGCTATCCGCGGTTAGGCGCGTTGACGCCATTGGCGCTGGCGCGGCTGGCGCAGTGTTTGCCGGGGGAGAAGGTCAAGTTGGCGCCAGTGGTGCAGGAGACGGCGCATCGGCAGCACATCGACTTTTTGCAGCGCTTTTTGAATCGATAAAAGCATCGCAGGCAAGCCAGCTCCCACAGGGGAATGTATTCCAAGGTGAAATGCACTCACCTGTGGGAGCTGGCTTGTCGGGTCGCCGCATCGCTGCGATAGCGTCGGTAGCTTCACCGCCTATTTGGAGAGAAAGCGCATCCCTTCTTCCAAGCCCCGAAGGGTCAGCGGATACATCTGATCTTCCACCAACTCCCGCACAATTCCCGTCGACGCCGTATACCCCCAAGTGTCCTTCGGGTACGGGTTAATCCAGATCAGCTTCTTGTACTTGGCCATGAAGCGCTGCATCCACACATACCCAGGCTCTTCATTCCAGTGCTCGACGCTGCCGCCGGCCTGGGTGATTTCATACGGCGCCATCGACGCATCGCCGATAAAGATCACTTTGTAATCGGCGCCGTACTTGTGCAGCAAATCCTGGGTAGAGGTGCGCTCCGAGGTGCGGCGCCCGTTGTTCTTCCACACCGACTCGTACACGAAGTTGTGGAAGTAGAAGTACTCCAGGTGCTTGAACTCGGTCTTGCACGCGGAGAACAGCTCTTCGCAGATCTTCACATGCGCATCCATCGAACCGCCGATGTCGAACAGCAACAGCAGCTTGATGGTGTTACGCCGCTCCGGACGCATCTGGATATTCAGCAGCCCGGCATCGCGGGCGGTGTGGTCGATGGTGCCGTCGATGTCGAGCTCTTCGGCCGCACCCTGGCGCGCGAATTTGCGCAGGCGGCGCAGGGCGATTTTGATGTTGCGCGTGCCCAGTTCCACCTGATCGTCGAGGTTCTTGTACTCGCGCTGGTCCCAGACTTTCACCGCCTTGCCCTGGCGCTTGCCAGCGTCACCCACGCGAATGCCTTCCGGGTTGTAGCCGCCGGAGCCGAACGGGCTGGTGCCGCCGGTGCCGATCCATTTGTTACCGCCGGCGTGGCGTTCTTTCTGTTCTTCCAGGCGTTTTTTGAATTCTTCGATCAGCTTGTCCAGGCCGCCGAGGGACTGGATTTGCGCGCGCTCTTCATCGCTCAGTGAGCGTTCGAACTCCTTGCGCAGCCAGTCTTCGGGGATCAGCGCCTGCAAGTGGTCGTCGAGCTTTTCCAGGCCGTTGAAATAGGCGCCGAACGCACGGTCGAACTTGTCGAAATGCCGCTCGTCCTTGACCAGGATCGCCCGGGCCAAGTAGTAAAACTCGTCCATGTCGGCGAAGACCACACGCTGTTTCAGCGCGTTGATCAGGTCGAGCAGCTCGCGCACCGACACCGGCACCTTGGCGGCGCGCATTTCATTGAACAGGTTGAGCAACATTATCGATTACCGCGACGGCTCATGAATGCCAGACGTTCCAGCAATTGCACGTCTTGCTCGTTCTTCACCAGCGCACCGGCCAGCGGTGGGATGGCCTTGGTCGGGTCGCGTTCGCGCAGTACGGCTTCGCCAATGTTGTCGGCCATCAGCAACTTGAGCCAGTCGACCAGTTCGGAAGTGGAGGGCTTTTTCTTCAGGCCCGGCACTTTGCGTACGTCGAAGAACACGTCCAGCGCTTCGCTGACCAGGTCTTTCTTGATGTCGGGGTAGTGCACGTCGACGATCTTTTGCAGGGTAGTGCGGTCGGGGAAAGCGATGTAGTGGAAGAAGCAGCGGCGCAGGAACGCGTCCGGCAGCTCTTTTTCGTTGTTGGAGGTAATGATGATGATCGGGCGTTTCTTGGCCTTGATAGTCTCGTCGATTTCGTAGACGTAGAACTCCATCTTGTCGAGTTCTTGCAGCAAGTCGTTAGGGAACTCGATGTCGGCCTTGTCGATTTCATCGATCAGCAGAATCACCCGTTCCTCGGACTCGAAGGCTTCCCAGAGCTTGCCCTTTTTCAGGTAGTTGCGCACGTCGTGCACCTTGTCCACGCCCAACTGCGAGTCGCGCAGACGGCTGACCGCGTCGTACTCGTAGAGGCCCTGATGCGCCTTGGTGGTGGACTTGATGTGCCAGGTGATCAGCCTGGCGCCGAAGGATTCGGCCAGTTGCTCAGCAAGCATGGTCTTGCCGGTGCCGGGCTCGCCCTTGACCAGCAACGGCCGCTCCAGGGTGATGGCGGCGTTGACGGCCAGTTTCAGGTCATCGGTAGCCACATAGGCCTGGGTGCCTTCGAACTTCATCGGTCATTCCTCGAATTCATCAATGCCAGGACTATACCGCGCGGCCCCGGCGACTGTGAACGCAGACGGGTTATTCAGTCTCTGAATGGCCGGTCACATCACAGTCCACATGCGGGAGCGGGCTTGTGTGGGAGCGGGCTTGCCCGCGATGCAGGCAACTCGGGTTATCTGTTACACCGAGTTGATGCTATCGCAGGCAAGCCAGCTCCCACACAAGCCCGCTCCCACATTTAATTAGCGCTAGGTTTGGGCTGTTCATAGCGTGCATTGAACGCCTGGATGAATCCATTGCGCAAAATCGCCAAAAACGCAGAGAACGCGCTGACATTTTGCTGGTGCACGCTGCCGCTGAGTTCGACGCGGGTGGCAAACTGGTTTTTGTTCTGGTTCTTCAATACGGTCTCGCTGGCGCCGACCACGGCCTCCCAGATCGAGCGGAAGATGTTTTTGTCTTTGTTTTCGACATCCTGTTTCCAGTCGAACACCTCTACGTCGCGCAGCAGGGGCTTGATATAGCCGCTCAGTTGGCCTTTTTCGGCCTGGGCTTCGATCACCACATCGCCGGTGCCGGCCTTGAAGTCGAATTTGCCGTACGCCGAGGCGAAGTCATTCATGCGCTTGAGTTGCAAGTCCTTGGCGCGAAAGCGAAATTCGAAGTCTTCAAAGTTGCTCAGCGGGTCAAAGGTGGCATTGGCTTCCAGCGGCGCCTGGCCTTGCAGCAGGGCTTTGCCTTCGAAGCTGGCGTCGCGCTTGCCTTTGATGTCGACCACATTGGTCAAGTTGTAAAAGCTGGCGTTGACCGAGGTGGCGTTGATATTCACCGGCGGCTTGGAGTTGAAGTTGTGGAAGGCGATCTTGGCGTCTTCGATGCGCACTTCGTTCAGGGTAATCGGCAACAGCTTGCCCAGCTGTTCGCGCCAGTCGGTGCCTTTACCGGTCTGGGACGCCTGTTGGTTGCCACCGTCGACGAAGTTCAGTTCCGGCTTGATGAACTGCACCTCGGCAACCACGGCATGGTCGTACCACAGCGAATGCCAGCTCACAGACAAGTCGATCACCGGCGCTTTCACGAACGGAACCGGCACTTTGCCGTCGACTTTAACGATCTGCAGGCCATTGATCTTGTACGCGCCGCGCCACAACGCCACGTCCACGTCAGTGACTTGGCCACGATAATCGCCCATGTCGGCGAGTTTGTCGTTGAGGTAGTTGCGCACCAGGTAGGGCAGGGCGAGGTCCAGGGCGATCAGCACTACCACCAGTACGGCGACGATCCATAGCAGCCCACTGTAACGACGTTTCATATCAGGTTCTCCAACGTTATAGGCGATGGACCGCGCGCACGGGCGCAACGTTCCTCTGACTGGACGCCTCCCACCCTGAGGCATACCCTTGGGGCCTTCCTGAAATTGCTTTAAGGACCGTCATGAGCCGTATCTTTGCAGACAACGCGCACTCCATCGGTAACACGCCCCTGGTTCAGATCAACCGCATCGCACCGCGTGGCGTGACCATCCTGGCCAAGATCGAGGGGCGTAACCCGGGTTATTCGGTGAAGTGCCGCATTGGCGCAAACATGATCTGGGACGCTGAAAGCACCGGTAAGCTCAAGCCGGGCATGACCATCGTAGAACCGACCTCCGGCAACACCGGTATCGGCCTGGCGTTTGTCGCGGCGGCCCGTGGCTACAAGCTGCTGCTGACCATGCCGGCGTCCATGAGCATCGAGCGGCGTAAAGTGCTCAAGGCCCTTGGCGCCGAGCTGGTGTTGACTGAGCCGGCCAAGGGCATGCCAGGCGCCATCGCAAAAGCCGCTGAGATCGTCGCCAGCGACCCGGCCACCTACTTTATGCCGGGCCAGTTCGAAAACCCGGCCAACCCGGCGATCCACGAGAAAACCACCGGCCCGGAGATCTGGAACGACACCGATGGCGCTGTGGACGTGCTGGTCGCCGGCGTAGGCACCGGTGGCACCATTACCGGCGTGTCGCGCTATATCAAGAACATTGCGGGCAAGCCGATTTTGTCAGTGGCGGTGGAGCCGCTCGTCTCGCCGGTGATCACCCAGGCGCTGGCCGGTGAGGAGATCAAGCCAAGCGCCCACAAGATCCAGGGCATCGGCGCCGGGTTTGTGCCGAAGAACCTCGATTTGTCGATGGTTGACCGCGTGGAACTGGTGACCGATGAGGAATCCAAGGCCATGGCCCTGCGTTTGATGCAGGAAGAAGGGATTCTGTGTGGTATCTCCTGCGGCGCCGCCATGGCCGTGGCGGTACGTTTGGCCGAGAAACCGGACATGCAGGGCAAGACCATCGTGGTGATCCTGCCGGACTCCGGTGAGCGCTACCTGTCGAGCATGCTGTTCAGTGATTTGTTTACCGAGCAGGAAAACCAGGCTTGATAGCTTCCGTGAAGTGAGCGGGCTTGTTGTGGCAAGCCCGCTCGCCACGACAGCCCGGCTAGCCACAACAAACCTGCAAGCCACAAGGGCCCTAGGGTGTTGATTTATATCAGCCGGTCGGCCTGGGCCTTCTGCATAATGGCTCAACTGTTTATCATGGCCGGCTGCTACGTCTGGTTTCCCGTTGACGGGAGGTTGCTGGCCAGGCGCTTATTTCCAGGAGTTGCTGCATGACCTTTTCTTTGGCCGCCAAACTGTCGGTGTTGCTGCTGTTTATCGGCAGCACGCTGTATGTGCACTTACGTGGCAAGGCCCGTTTGCCGATGTTGCGTCAGTTCGTCAACCATTCGGCGCTGTTCGCCCCGTATAACGCCCTGATGTACCTGTTCTCGGCCGTGCCGTCCAAGCCGTATCTGGACCGCAGCAAGTTCCCGGAGCTGGATGTGCTCAAGGACAACTGGGAAGTGATCCGCGAAGAGGCCATGCACCTGTTCGACGAGGGTTACATCCGCGCCGCTGAAAAGAACAACGACGCCGGTTTCGGTTCGTTCTTCAAGAAGGGCTGGAAGCGTTTCTACCTCAAGTGGTACGACAAACCGCTGCCCTCGGCCGAGGCGCTGTGCCCGAAAACCGTGGCTTTGGTCAGCAGTATTCCCAACGTCAAGGGCGCGATGTTCGCGCTGTTGCCGGGCGGTAGCCACCTCAACCCGCACCGTGACCCGTTTGCCGGTTCCCTGCGTTATCACCTGGGCTTGTCCACGCCGAACTCCGATGACTGCCGCATCTTCGTCGACGGCCAGGTCTATGCCTGGCGCGACGGTGAAGACGTGATGTTCGACGAAACCTACGTGCACTGGGTGAAAAACGAAACCGACCAGACCCGCGTAATCCTGTTCTGCGACATCGAACGCCCGCTGAGCAACCGCGTGATGACCCGCATCAACCGCTGGGTCAGCAAGCAACTGGGCCGCGCAACCGCCCCGCAGAACCTCGACGACGAACGCGTGGGTGGGATCAACCAGGCCTACGCCTGGAGCAAGACCTTCAGCGACAAGTTCAGTGGTGTGGTCAAGCAGTGGAAGCGCAAGCATCCCAAGGCCTACCGCATTGCGCGGCCGGTGCTGGCTGTAGTGGTATTGGTGCTGCTGTGGAAGTGGTTGTTCGGCTAAACCACGCGGCATAGAAAAGGCGCTGTATCGAAAGATGCAGCGCCTTTTTTTTATGCCTGGAATGTGATCAA
>NZ_JBJGXU010000097.1:0-14508 GCF_045447305.1 Pseudomonas sp. D47
GTTACTTTTGGGGCTCTTTTCCAAAAGTGACCCGCTGTAAGAGCGGAACCCATATCAGCCATCACCCAAATAACGGATATGCACCCAATCCTAGCCCACCCCTCACGCCAAACGATCCGCCAACACCCACGCCCGCTCAGCAGACTCCCGACGAGAAGCCTGATCAACCTCCACTCCAAAAATAGTCGATGCCTGGTCTGAGCAACCGCTGCTGACGTTACCGACGCCCTTGCCCTTGGCATTGTTTCCCGAGCCCTGTCCTTACCGCGAGGCGGCGCTGACCCGTCTTGCCCAGCGCACCGCGATGCACTACACCCGTTACGCCGCACTGCAGGCCGCAGCGTTGGCCGGTTTTGCCGTTGCCCCGATGGCGCGCAGCCAAGTGGGGCCTGGCTTGACGGTACTCGGCGCCGAGCACGGCTTACCCGTGTTGCCCGATGCCGAGTTTCGCCTGTTCAGCGCGCCGCAGGCGGACCCGCGCCTGGCTGAGGTGGTCACCCAGACGGTGGTCCGCTACGGGGCTGTTCGCCGTTACTAAAACTCAGCGCAACCAGTTGGTGCGTGCCAGTTCGATCACTTCATCGCCGCGCCCGCTCATCACCGCCTTGAGCATATACAGGCTGAACCCCTTGGCCTGTTCGAGCTTGATTGTCGGCGGCATCACCAGTTCCTGAGTGGCTGTGACCACGTCGACCAGCACCGGGCCGTCATGGGCGAGGGCACGGCGTAAGGCCGGTTCGAGGTCTTCGGACTGCTCCACGCGAATGCCGAGGATGCCCATGGCGTTGGACATGGCAGCGAAATCCGGGTTTTTCAGCTCGGTACCGGTGTCCAGGTAACCGGCGGCTTTCATTTCCATGGCGACGAAACCCAGTGACGAGTTATCGAACACGATGACTTTGACTGGCAGTTTCAATTGCGCCAACGAGATGAAGTCGCCCATTAACATGGCGAAGCCACCGTCGCCGGACATCGAAATCACCTGTCGCCCAGGAAAGGCTGCCTGGGCGCCAATGGCCTGCGGCATGGCATTGGCCATCGAGCCGTGGTTGAACGAGCCGATCAGGCGGCGTTTGCCATTCATCTTTAAATAGCGCGCAGCCCACACGGTGGGTGAGCCGACGTCGGCAGTGAAGATGGCATCGTCATCCGCCAATTCGCTGAGCAACCGCGCGACGTATTGCGGGTGGATCGGCCGGTCGGGTTTCGACGGCTGCGCCAAGTCGTCCAGGCCTTGGCGGGCTTTCTCGTAATGCTTCAACGAGGTGTCGAGGAAGCTGCGATCAGCCTTGCGGGTCAGGCGTGGCAGCAGCGCGTCGAGGGTCTCGCTGACGTCGGCTGCGATGCCCGGGTCCAGCGTGGCCCGGCGCCCGAGCGCCTGCGGGTTGCGGTCGACCTGGATGATTTTCGCGTCGGTGGGGTAGAACTGGCGATAGGGGAAGTCGGTGCCGAGCATGATCAGCGTGTCGCAGTTGAGCATGGCGTGGTAACCCGAGCTGAAACCGATCAGGCCGGTCATGCCCACATCAAACGGGTTGTCCCATTCCACGTGCTCTTTACCGCGCAAGGCGTGCACCACTGGCGCGCCGAGGGCATCGGCCAGGGCTACCACTTGGTCGTGGGCACCGGCGCAGCCACTGCCGCACAGCAGGGTGACTTTCTGGCTGCTCTGCAGGATCTCGGTGAGGCGTTGCAGGTCCTGTTCCGCCGGCAAGGTGCGCGGTGCGTGCAGGGCTGGCCAAGGCTTGAGTTTGTCTTCCACTTCCAGCAGCGATACGTCGCCTGGAATCACCACCACCGCCACGCCACGGTTGAGGATCGCCGAGCGCATCGCGCGGTGCAGCACCTGGGGCATCTGCTCGGGGTTGGTCACCAGCTCGATAAAGTGGCTGCACTCTTTGAACAGCTCCTGAGGATGGGTTTCCTGAAAGTAGTTCAGGCCGATCTCCGAGGACGGAATTTGCGCCGCAATCGCCAGCACCGGCACATGGTTGCGATGGCAGTCGAACAGGCCATTGATCAAGTGCAGGTTACCCGGCCCGCAGCTGCCGGCGCACACCGTCAATTCGCCGGTGGCGGCGGCTTCGGCACCGGCGGCGAACGCGGCGACCTCTTCGTGGCGCACGTGCATCCACTCGATGCTGTCCATAGTGCGCAGGGCGTCGGTCAGGCCGTTGAGGCTGTCGCCGGTCAGGCCCCAGATGCGCTTGATGCCCGCCTGTTCAAGGGTGGTCGCCAATTGCTGGGCCAGGTTGATTTTCGCCATGAAGAACTCCAATCGTCAGTGAGGTTAAAAGCTGCTGATCAGTAGAGGACAGTTCGATCACGGCGAATGCTCCGCGCTTAATGTGAAGATTGCGTCATGGCGGCGCGGTATTGGCGGGTGCGGCGGGCGAGAAACCACTGATCGCGGACCAGCGCGATGCACGGGGCCACCTTGGCGTTGGGCCGGTGGCCGCGGCTCAATTGGCGCATCTGGTAGCGCACCACGGCCAGGGTGGCGAGGGCGGCCAGGGGCTTGCGCTGCCAGTTGATGGGTTTGAGTTGCGGGTTGAGGTCGCGGCCTGCGCGCCAGTGTTTGATCAACTGCGGCTCCAGGGTCAGGGCGGTGGCGATGCCGGCCATGGCGATGCCGCTGTCGAGCACGTGTTGCACCACCGGCAGGCGACGAATGCCGCCGGTGACCATCAGTGGCATGCTGGCGAGGGTCGCCACTTCCTGGGCAAATGCCAGAAAGTACGCTTCACGCGCCAAGGTGCGACCGTCCCGAGCTTCGCCCTGCATGGCCGGCGCTTCGTAGCTGCCGCCGGACAATTCCAGCAGGTCGATGGGCAACGGGTTGAGCATCTCGACCACGGCACGCGCATCGGCCTCTGCAAACCCGCCGCGCTGGAAGTCCGCCGAGTTGAGCTTGACCGACACGCAAAACGACGGGCTGACAGTGGCGCGTACCGCGTTGATCACCTCCAGCAGCAGGCGCGCACGGTTCTCCAGCGAACCGCCCCAGCGGTCGGTGCGTTGGTTGCTGAGCGGTGAGAGAAACTGGCTGATCAAATAGCCGTGCGCAGCGTGGATCTGCACCCCGGTAAACCCGGCTTTCTCGGCCAGGCGTGCGCTGGTGGCGAAGCGCTCGATCACGTCTTGAATATCCGCCTCGGTCATGGCTTTGGGCTTGGCGAACATCTTCGAGAAGCCGCCCAGGTCGAGGGCTACCGCAGAGGGCGCCAAGGCTTGCTGGCGCAGGTTGGCGGGTGTCTGGCGCCCCGGGTGGCTGAGTTGCAGCCAAAAGTGCACGTGCTTGGTTCGCGCGACATCGGCCCACTCACGGAAGCTGTCCAACTGCTGCTCGTCCTCAAGCACAACGCCGCCGGGGCCGGTCATGGCGCGGCGGTCGATCATCACGTTGCCGGTCAGCAGCAAGCCAGGCTCACCCTCGGCCCAGGCCTGGTACAGCTGCTTCAATTCGCGCGACGGCGCTTGACGGGCGTCGGCCATGTTCTCTTCCATCGCCGCCTTGGCGATGCGGTTGGCGAGGACTTGGCCGTTAGGCAGTTGCAGAGCTTCAAAAGGTGACATGGGTTGACTCCTGAGCGGGGGAGGCCTCAGGCTAAGCTTAAAGTTAACTTTAATGTCAAGCGGGGCGTGGCGATGAATATTGGCGAGCTGGCAAAACAAAGTGGGCTGGCGGCATCACGCATTCGCTTTTATGAAGCTGAAGGGCTGATCAGCCAGGTGGGGCGCCAGGCCAATGGCTATCGGCGGTATGCACCGCAGGCGTTGCAGACGCTGCAACTGATTCAGAGTGCGCAGCAGGCCGGGTTTACCTTGCAGGAGCTCAAGGCGTTGATGCCGGCGCCGGGCGAGCACAAGCGCGATGAGCTGATCGAGGCGTTGGAGCGCAAGGTGCAGCAGATCGAAGTGATGCAGGCGCATTTGGCGCACAGCAAGGCGCAATTGCTGGGGGTGATCGAGGCAGTGCGTGCGCAGCCGCAAGATCTGCCGTGTTCCATGGGCCAGAAGCAGGTGCTGGCGTCGATCAAACTCAACGCATGATCGTATGATCGTTCCCACGCTCTGCGTGGGAATGCATACCGTCACTCTCCAGCCGGACGCGGAGCGTCCCAAGCGGCATTCCCACGCAGAGCGCGGGAACGATCACGCATAAAAAAGCCCTGGCATGCCAGGGCTTTTTTATAGGCTGACGCTTAGCGGCGGCGGAACAGCGGCAACGGTTCATCCGTGGCCGCCTGGTACGTCACCGAGAAGTCCTTGAGGCTTTCCAAGGCTTCGTACGGGTCTTTGTCGGCGCGCAAGGCGAAGGCATCGAACCCGCAGCGGCGCAGGTAGAACAGTTGGTCGCGCAGCACGTCGCCAATCGCGCGCAGCTCGCCCTTGTAACCGTAACGGTCACGCAGCAGGCGCGCGTTGGAGTAGTTGCGACCGTCGGTGAAGGCCGGGAAGTTCAGGGCGATGACTTGGAAGTGCTGCACGTCATCACCGATTTCTTCGGCTTCTTCATCGGCGTCCAGCCACACACCCAGGCCGCCGTCGCGGGCCTTGAGCGCATGGCCGTGTTCGCGCCACAGGGCCAACGGCACGATCAGGTCGTCGCAGTTGGAAATGCCGTCGAAGCTCGCGTCCTTGGGCAGCAGGTGCCAGGTTTCATCGAGGACTTCGTTGTTCTTAATGATTCGCTGCATAGACGCGCTCCTTGAACAGGTCGATGCCGATGCGCTGGTAGGTGTCGATGAAACGCTCATCTTCGGTGCGCTGTTCGATGTACACATCGATCAGCTTGCCGATCACCTCGGGCATGGCTTCCTGGGCGAAGGACGGGCCGAGGATCTTGCCCAGGCTCGCATCGCGGCTGGCGCTGCCACCCAGGGACACTTGGTAGAATTCTTCGCCTTTCTTGTCCACGCCCAGGATGCCGATGTGGCCGACGTGGTGGTGACCACAGGCGTTCATGCAACCGGAGATGTTCAGGTCCAGCTCGCCGATGTCGAACAGGTAGTCCAGGTCGTCGAAACGGCGCTGGATCGATTCGGCAATCGGGATCGATTTGGCGTTGGCCAGGGAGCAGAAGTCGCCACCTGGGCAGCAGATGATGTCGGTCAGCAGGCCGATGTTCGGCGTGGCGAAACCGCCTTCGCGCAGCTCGCCCCACAGCGTGAACAGTTGGCTCTGCTCAACGTCCGCGAGGATGATGTTCTGCTCGTGGGAGGTACGCAGTTGGCCGAAACTGTAGCGCTCGGCCAGGTCGGCCACGCCGTCCAGCTGCTTGTCGGTGATATCGCCCGGTGCTACACCCGTGGGTTTGAGCGACAGGGTCACGGCCACATAGCCTGGTTTTTTGTGCGCCAGGGTGTTGCGGGTACGCCAGCGGGCGAAACCTGGGTGCTGCTGGTCGAGGGCTGCCAACTCAGCATCCTGATTGCTCAGGGCTTTGTATTGCGGGTCGACGAAGTGCTTGGCCACACGGTGTACTTCGGCTTCGGTCAGGGTGGTCTGGCCGCCGCGCAGGTGTTCCATTTCAGCGTCGACTTTCTGGGCAAATACCTCAGGCGTCAGCGCTTTGACCAGGATCTTGATCCGGGCCTTGTATTTGTTGTCGCGACGGCCGTAGCGGTTGTAGACCCGCAGGATGGCGTCGAGGTAGCTCAACAGGTCCTGCCAGGGCAGGAATTGGTTGATGAATGCACCAACCACCGGCGTACGACCAAGGCCGCCACCGACCAGCACACGGAAGCCCAGCTCGCCGGCCGCGTTGTGCACCGGCTCCAGGCCGATATCGTGCACTTCGATCGCCGCGCGGTCCGAGGTCGAGCCATTGATGGCGATCTTGAACTTACGTGGCAAGTAGGCGAATTCAGGGTGGAAGGTGGTCCATTGACGGACAATTTCACACCAGGGGCGCGGGTCGATCAATTCGTCGGCGGCAACCCCGGCAAATTGGTCGGTGGTCACGTTGCGCAGGCAGTTACCACTGGTCTGAATGGCGTGCATCTGCACGGTCGCCAACTCAGCCAGGATGTCCGGCACGTCCTCCAGCGCCGGCCAGTTGAACTGTACGTTCTGGCGGGTACTGATGTGGGCGTAGCCTTTGTCGAAGTCGCGGGCAATCTTGGCCATCATGCGCGTCTGGCGCGAAGTCAGTTGGCCATAGGGCACGGCAACCCGCAGCATCGGCGCAAAGCGCTGAACATAAAGGCCATTTTGCAGGCGCAGAGGGCGGAACTCTTCTTCGCTCAGCTCACCAGCCAGGTAGCGTCGGGTCTGATCACGGAACTGCTTGACGCGGTCCTCGATGATGCGCTGATCGTATTCGTCGTATACGTACATATAGGTCCTGTTCTCGGCAAATCTGCGCGCACGGCCGCGCACTCCCAACGGAGCCGGCGCACGATACCAGTTTGCGTTTATGCGCAAAAGTGATGTTTGAGTATATGCACATAACCAAAATGACTAATGAGAAGGGTTATCGCGATACCCACATTTGTCATGCGGGCAATCATGATCTTTACTGTCGTCGAGTCTTAGTGCAATCACCTATAAAACCGACAAGAGGCGATGCGATGAGCAATTCGACTAAAGCCCGTAAACCCGACAGTACCGTTGATGCCTGGGCCATTCTTTTCTTGATAATCCTGGTGGTGGGCACAGCCGTATTCTGGGTCAGCCACCAGTAAACCGCTTGATTGAGCCTCGATTCAATGTCGCATTGCCATTATCCTGTGGGTTAATGCTTAAGGCTCAAACAATCATGTTGAAGGTTCTGATTGCGTGTGTGTGGTTAGTGGGATCGGCGTACGGGGCGATGGCCCATGCGACGTCAGTGGTATTTCTCAACCCGGGCACATCCACCGAGACCTTCTGGGTCAGCTACGCGCAATTCATGCAGGCCGCTGCCAAGGACCTCGGCCTGGATTTGCGCGTGCGTTATTCCGAGCGCGACGCCCAGAACACCCTGGCCCAGGCCCGCGAAGCGCTGCAAGGCAGTGAGCGCCCCGATTACCTGGTGCTGGTGAATGAGCAATACGTCGCCCCGCAGATTTTGCGCATGGCCCAGGGCAGTGGGGTCAAGTTGCTGATCGTGAATAACGCGTTGACCCCCGACCAAGTGCAATTGCTCGATGCCCGCAGCGACGCCAACTGGGTGTGCAGCCTGGTGGCCGACGACGAGCAGGCCGGTTACCTGATGCTCACCGACCTGTTGCGCCAGCACGGGCCGGTTGCACCGGGTGAATCCCTTGACCTGCTGGCGTTTTCCGGCGCCAAGAACACCCCGGCCGCGCAACGCCGTGAACTGGGTTTGCGCCGCGCCTTGGCCGAGCATCCGCAAGTGCGCCTGCGCCAGTTGGTTTACGGGGAGTGGAGCCGCCAGCGCGCCTTTGAACAAGCCTCGCAGTTGTTCAAGCGCTACCCACAGACGGCGTTGGTGTGGTCGGCCAATGATGAGATGGCCCTGGGCGCTATGCAGGCGCTGCAAGACAGCGGGCGAGTACCTGGCAAGGACGCGCTATTCAGCGCGGTCAACAGTTCGCCGGGCATATTGCGGGCCTACCTGGATGGGCGGTTGACCACGCTGGTCGCCGGGCATTTCACCTTGGGCGGCTGGGCGATGGTGCTGATTAATGATGATGCCAAGGGCGTCGACATCAGCGCCTACGGTGGGCGGGATCGGCAGGAGGCGCTGTTCCAACTGATTGATGCCAGCCAGGCGCAACGGTTGCTGGGGCCAGCGCCGCCGGTGGATTTTCGTGCGCTCTCCGCCCAAGGCAAGCCCGCGTCCTACCGTTACCCGTTCAGCCTGCAACTGCTGCTGCGCTAAACCCCGGCCAGGTGCAGCACCAGCTTGACGATGCCGAACAGCATCAGCGCAAACACTGCCGTGAACAGAATGCCCAGTACGACAAAATGGCTGGGCTTGCCATGAGTGAAGTCGCGTGCGCGATTTTTCCCGCTCTGCACGCCAAAAGCCGCCGCCATCACGCTGTGCAGCATTTGCCAGAAGGTGGGCGGCTTGTTGTCGAGTGGATCGTCCATAAAACCCTCGTCAGGATGACTGTCCTACAGAGCATAGACGCCCTGTATCTATGCACCACCGGTCTGGCGTTGAACGGTGATGTGCTGTCACTCCATTTAACAGGAGTCACAGCATGTCCGATTTACCCCCCCGTTCCGACGCTGGCGAACCGCTGGCGGCGACCCGAAGTGTTCACGGCGATTTTCTCGAAAAAGCCGTGCCTCAATGGCTGGTCGACGCGACGCCCGCCCGCCGCTCGGCGCTTAAACGCGCCGCGCCGGTCCTGCCGAGCGGATACAAAAACGCCTCGCCCGAGCGACGCAAGGCCCTCAATGCGAGCCTTAAGGCCAGCGCTATCGCTCAGGTGCAACTGGACACAAGCATGGCGACGTTCCTGGACGTCGATGCATTCGCCCGGCCGTTGCTGCTCAAGGCGTTGAAAGACCAGTACCAAGTGGAAGTCGATGTCGACAAGACCTTCCTTTGCCTGCGGCGCCCGCTGGCGATCAGTGTGGCCGAAGTGGAAATATCGTCGTTCGAGCTTCTCAAGTTATCGATGCTGCAAGCGGCCTTGCATAACTTTGAAGCCTGGGAGTGCAAGCCGAGTGCTTACCACGAGACCTCCGGTTTTGTGCTGGAAACGACGACAGCGGGCACCTATGAATCGACGACCGTCAACGTGACGGTCAGCCAGTTCATGACCGTGTGCCGCCGCCTCGATATCGGGGCGCAGTATCAGACCTATCTGAAGGCGTTCTTTGCACCGGTCGACGTAAGCCCTGAACCGCCTCTTCGCCAACACTTTATCGCCAGCCAGAAAGCGACCCTGAAGGCTGCCGCTGACTACGCCTTGATAACCGGGGACATCGAAGCTGCGGACCACGCGATGATTGTGTCGGTGGTCAACGGCAATCTTTATCCCACGATCGGCAGCAAACGGGTGTGGCTGCTCGACCTGAGCCTGATGAAAAAAAGACTGACGGGCTGCGTGTATTTTGCAATTGGTGACAAGTACAGCGACGAGTTGATTCTCTACATCCCGCATGACCCGGCCCATCCACTCAAACGCTACACCAAGCAACACCTGCGCGATGAGTTCAAGCGCCTGTTCACCGCACGCGAGGGGATGTCGGCGCACGACCCCGCGCCAACGGCCTATCAGCGGTTTTTCAGCCAGTTCGTGCCCTACGATCAGCGGCCTTACTACTTCAGCCAATTCACGCAAAAGTCCGCCGACTCTCCGAGCAGCCCGTTGAGCTCGCCTTGGCGAACGTTCGTGCAGAGCGTGCTCGGCACGTCGGCGCTGACCCAAATCAAAGAGCTGCCGCCCGAAAAACCCGCGAAAATGGAACCGGTAGACGACCCTTATATTCAATCTGGCAGCATGATGCCGTATCGCGGTACTGGCACCTTTTCCGGCCTGCTCGACCTGTGGCCCTTCCTCTACGAAAAGCACCGCGACAAGATCCTGGCCGATGCCCGTGCCCATGCAGTGCCCACCGCTGACGTCGACGCCAAGGCGCGAGAAGCCAAATTGGCGCACTTGCTAGAAGTCGGCATGCTGGCGCTCAACCTGGTCTCGATGTTCGTGCCGGTGCTGGGCGAGATCATGATAGCGGTGATGGTTGAGCAACTGCTGAGCGAGACCCTGGAAGGCTCGATCGAGTGGGCCGAGGGCGACAAACGCGCGGCCAAGGCGCACCTGATCGATGTGGCCGAAAACCTTGCGCAGATCGCAGTGATGGCGGGTGTGGGGGCCGCGGTGAGCAGATTCAGGGCGGCCAAAGCCGTGCCGGTGATCGAAAACCTCAGCCCGGTCATTCTGCCCAATGGCGAAACCCGTCTCTGGAAGCCGGACCTGAAGGGTTATGAAAGTGGCGTCACGCTGCAGGCCGACGCAGTCCCCAATGCGCAGGGGCAACATACGCTCAATGGCAAGACCTATATTCGCCAGGGCGATCAGGTTTATGAGCAGGTGTTTGATGAGTCGATCAAGCAGTGGCGGATCAAGCACCCGACCAATGCCCAGGTGTACCAACCGATTCTTCAAAGCAACGCTCGAGGCGCCTGGCGTCATACCCTTGAACAGCCCTCGCAGTGGGATCGCCTGACCCTGTTACGGCGTATAGGGCATGAAACCGAGGCCTTTTCCGATGCAGAGCTGATCAAGGTGGCGGACGTCAGCGGCGTCAGCGACAGCGCCTTGCGTAAAATGCACATGGACCTCGCAGCGCCGCCCCCTGAGCTACAAGATGCCCTGCGCTTGTTCAAGGCCGACGCGGGTAGCGGCCAGGTAATCGAGCAGTTGCGCGGCAGCCAGCCGATCGACGAGCGATATCTGTTTGTGTTGCCGCTGGTGGCCGAAATGCCGCGCTGGCCTGCGGGGCGGGCGCTTGAGGTGTTCAAGGGCGCGCAGTTCTCCGGGGAATCGTTGCGCTACGGTGCCGGGCGCGCGCCTCGTGGCGCGGCCGCGAAAGCACCGATCCAGATCACCCGCGCCGACGTTCTGGGTGGGCGATTGCCAGCGGTCATTCTGGCGGCCTTGGATGAGTCGGAAACCACCAGCCTGTTGGGGGCCGAGGCCGCGCGAGTGCGTGACGTGAGGCCGCAGGAGTTTGGCAAGCAAATCGCCGATTTTGCCCAGACCCGCAAAGCCGCCATTTTCGACAGCCTTTACGCCGGTACCGAGCCGCTGGATAGCCAAGTCACGCTGCTGCAGCGTACCTGCCCAGGGCTCAGCGAAGCCGCTGCGCGGGAAACCCTGGCCCACGCTTCACCGCAGGATCTGAAACGTCTGAACGTAACGCGCCGGGTGCCGCTGACGGTGCTGGAGGAGGCCCGCTGGTATGCGCGCGAAGGTCGCCAGACCCGTGCGTATGCAGGCTTGCGTAGCGAAACCATGGCCTCGACGGACAGTCGCCGGCTGGCGCTGCATACCCTGGAAAAGCTACCGGGTTGGCCGGACACCTTGCGCCTGGAAATTCGCGAAGGCACTGAAAGCGGCCTGCTGCTGGACAGCATCGGCAGTGACACGGCACGGGACAAGAAGTACTTGGTGAAAAAAGGCCCGCGTTTTCAGGCGTTCAACGACCGCGGAGAGGAACTCAATAGCCTGCCCATAGAGGGTGATAATTTTTATGCCTCGCTGATGCATGCCCTGCCCGATGAAGCGCGTCGGGGGTTGGGTGTGCCGCAGGTGAGTCAGAGCGCTCAACTGCAAGCAAAAATCATCGAGGGTGCTGACCTTTATCGCTATGAAACGCCACAATTGCTGGAGCCCAAACGCAAAGGGTTCAAGCCGCCCGCGCGGATCAACGATACGTTGGTGGGGTATTACGCCAGCGGACGAGCGCCGGGCCTGAGCTTTGGTCTAGCGTCACGGGCGCAAGATCTCTACGGCCTGAGCGACGCTCAAGCCAGCGCTTACATTAAGCGGTTGCGAGTGAGCGGCAAGGACGACAAGGCCATATTCAACCATCTGCAAACCCGTGGGCGTGACTACCAAACGCTGGTGTCGAGCCTTGACGAGTGGGTCGAGGCTCAGGGGCGTACCGACGATTACGCGTACCAAACTAGAAGCCACGTTGCGAATCAGCTTAAGGATGCCTGGCGCAAGGAACCGGTGGTAGGAACGGTCTATGACGCCGAGAGTTTGTACGTCAGTGCCGATGAGCATCTGCCGCCATTGACGGTTGATTTTCAGCATATTCGTAAGTTGACGCTGGTCGGGCGCAAGATGAGTGATGCCGGCGCGGAGGCTTTTCTGGCGCGGTTTCCCAATGTGGAAAGCCTGTCTATTGGCGATGTTCCTCCGCTGTTTGGTTCAACCCAAACGGGGCCCAGGTTGGCGCTGACGACGGTGCCCCCGGCGGTGACCCGGATGACCGGCCTCAAAAAGCTGAAGTTCAGCTCGGCGGCCGACCAACTGGCGCCAGACTTTAGCTCAACCCTCAACAGCCTGACTTCGCTGGAGGCGTTGCATATCCAATACCGCGGGTTCTCTGCGACAGTCCTCAATAGCCTGGACCTGTCCGCGCTGGAGCAGTTGAAACGGCTGAATATCGACGCGCCTGTTGGCCTGTCGCAATGGCCTGCCAATGTTGAGAACCTTCCGCGCCTGGAGCACCTCGATTTGAGCCGCACTGCGGTCAGCACGCTCCCTGCCGGCCTGTATAGCGGGCATGAACAGCTGTGGGCGGGGCTGTCGATGGACTGGTCAAGGTTCCCCCGTGAAACGTTCAAGCCTGCCTATGAATACGTCAAAAACTATAAGGGTGAGCACGGGCACCTGGTTGACCTGCACGAGATGGTCAGCAGCTACGCCAACGGCGAGTTGAAGTTTTTGAACGCTGATTCAAGCGTGGCGAGTGCACTGCATAAAAAAATAATGACGACCGCGTACACCCCCGAAGAGCGGTTTGCTGCGATTGAGGACATTAGCCGCCAGTACAATGCCCTTTTTTCGAATTTCTACGACCCGTCTGCCGTTGCCGCACTGCGCTTCAGGTTTCGTGCCGACTCATGGCGCACCGGGTCAAATGCTCACGTGATCAGTGCACTTGAAACCAATTGGTGGGGCGCGCAGGGCGAGCGTTATGGAATACCCAGCCAAGCGTCGACGCTTGAGTTGCCGGCGCCGCAGCTTCAAGGGACCGTCCCCCTGATGCCGGTGGGCACGGTTGAACTGCCCCCATTACCCGCGGCAAGTTTTGCCCATGTACGCACCTTACGCATGCGTTGGCTGGGAGAGTCCACCGAGCAGACACGCGGGTTTATCCGCGCATTCAGCGGTGCGCAAACCCTCGAGTTCAACGGCAGTGGTTTGACCGAAATACCCATTGGCGCGGGCGACCTTCCTGCATTGACCCGCCTCGACCTTTCCAATAACAGCCTGGTCATGCCGGCTCTGCAGGCGCAGCTCAATGAGCTCGGCAGCCTGGAGCAGTTGGACCTGAGCCATAACAGCAAATCGCTCACAAACGTGGATGTCAGCGCGTTGACGCAGCTCAAGGCGCTCAACTTGCGCGGGACAACATTGAAGGCCTGGCCAACCGGT
This sequence comes from Pseudomonas sp. D47, assembly GCF_045447305.1. Lineage (NCBI taxonomy): Bacteria > Pseudomonadati > Pseudomonadota > Gammaproteobacteria > Pseudomonadales > Pseudomonadaceae > Pseudomonas > Pseudomonas sp. D47. The sequence goes on from NZ_JBJGXU010000097.1 coordinate 13,083, forward strand.
GCCGAGCGTCTGCCGAGTTTGACCTGGCTCGACCTGCGCGACAATCAGCTGTCGAGTTTGCCGCCCCAGGTACTGACTGACGACGCGTTATTGATGAAAACCAACGTGGCGGGTAATCGGTTCAGCCCCACAGGTGAGGTCGAGCTGGAATCGGCGCGTCAGCGGGTCGAGACTGACCAGGGCTTGCCTAAGGGCGCGTTGGCTCGGTTTGAACAGCAAAGTGTGCCGAACTTTCCCCCGCAAGAAACCGGCCTGACGATGGCACGTTACTTGTTGCTAATGCCCCTGCAAGTCGAAGCGGCTGAAGGGGCTGCGGGGTTTGTCAGTCGCTTGCAGGAACTGGCGCCGTCGGTGACCGAGCAAAAGGCCCTCCAATGGTTCGAGCAATTGCGTACCGGTGGGATGAGTGATGCGCAAATTGACAGCCTGTTGACCACACGGCACCAGGAGCTCGAAACCCTGACGCGCGAGCTTAACGGCTGGCAGTATACCCGCGACTTGCAAGGCCCGATCCCGGACCTGGTGCTAGCGCAACGCAGGCGTGTCGCACTCAAAGTCGTTGAGTGCTGGCAAACCGGTGTGTCGGCCCAAGCCGGTTATGAACTGAGCCTGCACGGGCTACTAGCCGACACTTTGCCGGAATTAAGTGTGCAGTTTGACCGTGTACACACACTGGATTTAACCGGCGTGCAGTGCTCGACGTCGGGCGCCGAGGGCTTCCTCAACGGCTTCCCCGCACTGCGCAAGCTGGTGTTGAGTGGTAACCAACTGGCGGCCGTTCCCGAGGCCGTGGGGCGCATGGCCCAGCTTGAAGAACTGGACCTGGCGGTGAATGCCCTCACCGACCCTGTGCTTCTGTATCGCCAATTGGGTGGCGAACGCTTGCGCCGGTTGAATCTGAGCAAAAACAACCTGAGGGTGTTCAGTACCCAAACCTTCAGCCGGCTTGAGGCCCTGGACCTCAGTTACAACGGCATTACGCAGTGGCCCGACGCTGCATTGGACGCTGCGAACCTGCGCACGTTGAACCTGAGCGGCAACGACCTCACGACTCTCCCGGATGAATTGCTTGATGGCAGTCACGATGCGTTGGTGAGCGGCACGGATATTTCCGAAAACGAATCGCTTTCCCTCGACAGTCTTGAGCAGATGAGGCGCTACAGCGATCGGCATCAGAGGGGACCGGTGATGGGCTGGAGCAGGGAGGAGATTGACAGGTGGATTGACGGGTTTGAGAGAGGGGGCGACGGCTCTGATTCGAATGGTGACGATGACGATGACGATGATGACTACGAGCCCCTGGAACCCATTCCTGACCCACAGGGGGTTAACGGCGGCTTAGGGTTCCGCTCTTACAGCGGGTCACTTTTGTAAAGACACAAAAGTAACCAAAAAGTCTTCGCCCCACCACTCGGCACCTCGCTTA
>NZ_JBJGXU010000098.1:0-14455 GCF_045447305.1 Pseudomonas sp. D47
GCGCAGGGGTCGATAAGGTCGACTTCAGCCAGCGCAAGCAGTGGGTAGAGGACAACGAAGAGCTGATCCTTGAGATTGCACGGGACCCGCTGGGCCAGCCCGAGTGGACCAAGATGGATAAGCGCTTCAAGGTGAACGAGGTGATCATTGAAGGCAACTTCGGTGATGGTATGTACGTGAAGCTGTTCAGCCCTGTGATGACCCGTACGCACCGTTGCGCGGTCACTGAGGTGAAGTCTAAGGGCCAGAAAGAGCTACGCATCTGTGACGTGTTGGAGCCTGTACTGGGTAGCCACAAGCTGGTGGTCTCAGAGGATGTCATTACGCGGGACTATGAGACTGCCTTGAACATCGACGGCACGACTGACATCAAGTACAGCGGTTTCTATCAGCTTTCGAGAATCACGAAAGATAGGGGCTCACTGGCCCATGATGACCGACTTGATGCCCTGGCAATCGGCGTTCAATTCTTCACTGATTCCATGGAGAAGGATTCTGAGGTGGGAGCTTCGGAGATGCTTGAAGAGTACCTAATGCAGCACATGGAAGACCCGCTTGTGGGCTTCGAGGATCACCGGCAGATGATGATTGGTGACGTAATGATGCAGTACGAAACAGATGGAACGACCACCAACTATATGGGGTGGTAACTACTTAAAGGGGCCTTCGGGTCCCTTATTTTTCAGTTTTTCGGCTCTGTGGTGCAGTAGGTATGTTGGGCCTCAGTGAGGCCCTCGACTCATAACACTCCCGCAAGTTTTTGTGCCATCTTAAACTCTAATGCTGCGCGCGCGGCGCCATCAAAGCCCGGAAAAAGCGTTGCAGCTGAAATTCCAAATTTATTAAGCCTAAAAAGAAGAGCGCCAGCAAGCTTTGAGGGTAGTGTTATTTTGTAAGCGGTACTGCTTCTACTTTCTTCGAATATCTCATTTACTGTATTTTTTAGTTCTTCAGCCGAAAATGATGTATTCCTGCCCAATCCGTGTTGCTGTCTATGGATTAGAAATACTCCTTTCTGTGCTGCCAGGTTGTTGCTTGTGCTTCCAGGTAGTGTTACATATTCAAGCTTGCTATCTGTCTGTTTAAGCGTATCTGAGTCTACCAGCCACACTGCCAGGTTCTCGGAGGGTTCTTTCAAATTTAATGCTTGTGAAACTGCAAAGTACGCGCCTGCTAACGGATTTTTTGTCCAGTCGAGAAGTCTTGTTGGAATGCCGTGATGTTGAGCGAGAGCAATGAAAGAAAAGAACTCTTTAGAAGGCCAGCCAGTACCGTCCATTCCATAGCGATTGGTGAACTCAGCAAAATCCATGTGCCTTCTGAATTCAGCTGAGTCATTCGGGATTGCGAATCCCATTTCGTCAGAGTAATTTAAAAAACCAAGAAGTAGGAAGTATTCAAACATAACTATTTGATCAACTTGCGTGTAAGTTCCTCTCTCGTTTTTGTATTTAGAGTTTATGTCTTCGCGTAGAACAGAAGGGGTTAGTGACCAATGGGCATCTCCTTGGCCTCGAAATATTGGTCGTTGCATTTCCCCAATTAGTTCGCCGATTGGAGAAATTGTCTCCCAAAACTCATTTAGTGACTCGGTGTGTATCTCTTTAATTGGCATTCACTAAGATCCTTATGCTTTTCTTGGGTTGGGTGGCGTCATGGTTTTCAGTTTTGCCAGGTCTACAGGCCACGTCCTGCAAGGGCTCCAAAAGCACCCACTATAACCATAGGGAGGCTTAAAGTTTCTCTCTTAGAGATACCTCTGAGACCTCCCTGAGACCTCCCGTGTGGGTGGTGGTTATCACCATATACCACCTTCTCTGTTACCAGCTCAAAGGAGGCTGAAGCATGATCGTAATGACTACTCGCTGGCAGACCTTTGTGGCTGTCGTTAAGGCCTTGGCGAAGCATCGGGCTACCTACAAATTCCTTGCGCTGCTCGTAGTGACTCTCGGAGCTGTTCAGGGTGGTCCACTTGTCGAAACCTTCGGGGATGTCGTTTGTGTTTTACTTGGCGGCTGTGACGGGTGATCTATGCGGGATTCTCGTAGGGCTATTAGGGTGAGCCGTGGTGAAGAGACTTAACGAAGAGGGTTATTTTTTCCACTACATGTACTCGGTCGACTTTGAGGCCGCGCTTGATTCAATCAAACTCATCAAGCGCCACAAGAGGCCGGACGTCAAATTTGCATTGCTGCGTGATGTCACCGTGGCTTACATACGGCCCTTCTCAAAGAACAGAGGAAGGAAGGCCAAACATGAGCTTGGTGTTAATGATGTTGTCCCCAAGCACCTTCGAGACCTTCACGATGTGCTTTATAAGCTGCGAAGCGAGCAGTTCGCCCATACTGATCTTACCTATTACGACCCGAAGTCAGTCATATATGGAGAGGGCCCTACGAGCTTGGTCTACAACGGGTTCAGCTATGAGGGCCTATTGGCACGCCTTCCAGAAATAGAAGAGCTTGTGAAAACCGTAGAGAGCGTGGTGATTGCCCGCATCAGGGCATACGAAGCAGAGGGCTCTGACCTCAATCACGAATCTGCGATTAGGCTTGATCCAGCCCTATCGAAGCTGTGGGGGCTCCTTTGAGAATCTGACAGAAAAATCTGAATGACCACCTCAACTGTTCTACGCCGCCAGTTCCCCCCCCCGTGGCCCCACCTGCCTCCTGGGGTCCTTATCGTGCGCCCACGCGCCTCTGGATGTTGTGTTAGAGCCCTGCACCGAGTTTGGATCAAGAGTGCGCCAAGGCTGGCACAAGGGCCTTTACGAGCCCCAATGATCCCGCTACGATGGCCGATCAGTTCTTTCATTGCCCAGTTTTATGAAAGTTGGATATGATACGCCACCTTGATTTTTGTAAATCCCATCCAAATTTCGGATATATGCAATGAAAACTGGTAAAGAACTGAAACCCGGTACAGTGATCCGTCTCGAAAACGACCCTTGGCTGGTTCAGAAAGCTGAGTTCACCAAGTCTGGTCGTAACAGCGCAATCATGAAGACCAAGCTGAAGAACCTGCTGACCGGTTACAAGACCGAGATCGTCTACAGCGCCGATGACAAACTGGACGACGTGATCCTCGACCGCAAAGAAGCGACCCTGTCCTTCATCAGCGGCGACACCTACACGTTCATGGACACCACCGACTACACCATGTACGAGCTGAACGCTGAAGATATCGAAGCCGTTCTGCCGTTCGTTGAAGAAGGTATGGAAGACGTCTGCGAAGCGATCTTCTTCGAAGACCGCCTGGTTTCCGTAGAGCTGCCGACCACTATCGTGCGTAAGGTTGCCTACACCGAAGGTTCCGCTCGCGGCGACACTTCGGGCAAGGTCATGAAGCCTGCCAAGCTGGCTAACGGTACCGAGCTGCAAGTGGCTGACTTCATCGAAATCGACGACCTGATCGAGATCGACACCCGCGAAGGTGGTTCGTACAAAGGTCGCGCCAAGAAGTAATTCTGGCCCCGCCGATACGAAAAAAAGCCCGACCTAGCGTCGGGCTTTTTTATGGGCGTCTGTTAATCAGACGGTCACGTGCAGGCGTACATCGACGTTGCCACGGGTGGCGTTGGAGTACGGGCAGACTTGGTGAGCGGCGTCGACCAGGCTTTGCGCGTCGTCCTGGGCCAGGCCCGGCAGGCTCACGTGCAGGTCGATATCCAGGCCGAAACCACCGGGGATTTGACCGATGCCGACGTGGGCAGTGATCGAAGCGTCATCCGGGATTTTGCGTTGGGTCTGGCTGGCGACGAACTTCAGCGCGCCGATAAAGCAGGCCGAGTAGCCGGCAGCGAACAGTTGTTCAGGGTTGGTGGCCTGGCCGCCGGCACCGCCGAGTTCTTTGGGGGTGGAGAGTTTGACATCGAGGATATTGTCGCTGGAAACAGCACGACCATCACGGCCGCCGGTGGCGGTGGCTACTGCGGTGTAGAGAGTTTGCATGGTGTCGTCCTCTTGATTTTAGCGCTAAATAGTTGCGCGCTAAGTAGTTGGTGAGGCGAATGTATAGCGCTAATGTTTAGTGCGCAAGGTAAATGTACAAAAATATTCTGCGATGAGTGATCTCCTGACACACCACACCAACAAATGTGGGCGCTGGCTTGCCTGCGATTACGGTGTGTCAGCCGATGTATTCATGACTCATGTACCGCGATCGCAGGCAAGCCAGCTCCCACATTGGGTATTTGGCGTTGGGTCTACGGCGTCAGACGCTAGCCTGCAGATTTCTACGCAAGGCAATCAAATCGCTTTGCAACGTACGCAACTGCTCCAGCTGCAGCCCGCTGGCGCCGAGGATGCACTGCGGAACCCCCATGGCTTTTTCCTGCAAGGCACGGCCTGCCTCGGTCAATTCCACCACCACCACGCGTTCATCTTCGCGGCTGCGGGTGCGGCTGAGCAGGCCTTCGGCTTCCAGGCGCTTGAGCAGCGGCGTCAGCGAACCCGGATCGGTCAGCAGGCGGCTGCTGATTTCGCCGACGGTCAAGCCATCCTCTTCCCACAGCACCATCATGGCCAGGTACTGCGGGTAGGTCAGGCCGAGGGCTTGCAGCAGCGGCTTGTAGACCTTGGTCATCAGCAGCGACGTGGAGTGCAGGGCGAAACACAACTGGTTGTCCAGCATCAGGTTTTCGCACGGGGCGGGATTTTTGCTCATGGCGGTGCCTCGAAAAAGCGTGTCTGGGCTGGAATCTAGCGTTCAAATGTTTAATGCGCCAGATAATTCTGTCCGCAGGGTCAGACCAATCCGCTTTGCAACGCCAGGTCCCACGGCGGTATGGGGCTGAAGCGCGCCTTCAAGTATTCCAGCAAGAGGCGGCTGCGGGCGTTGGCTTGTTGTTCCAGGCGCAGCGCGTAGATACCGCTGGTTTCCGGGCTGGGCAGGCCGTTTTCGCAAAACAGCGGCAGCAGTTCGCCGCGCACCAAGTATTCACTGGCCAGCCAGGTGGGTAAATGCGCGATGCCCAGCCCGGCCAGGGCGCCGGAGAGTAGGGCTTCGGCGTTATTGGCACTCATGCGGATGCGCTGCGGGCGATAGGTGGCACGGCGCCCATCCAATTCGAAGCGCCAGGCGAACATCGGCGCCAGGCCGTCCCAGTCGAGGCCATCGTGTTCGCTCAGTTCTCGCGGATGCGTCGGCGTGCCACGGCTTTTCAGGTAGGCCGGGCTGGCGCAGGCGATGCGCACGATGCTGGCCAAGTGTGTGGCGATCAGCCGGGTGTCGACGATATGCCCGGCGCGCAGCACCAGGTCGACCTTGCCCAGGTGCGCGCCCTGCATGTCGACGAAGCTATCGATCAAATGCAGGTGCACATCCAGCCCCGGGTACACCTTCAGAAAGTCGGCAATCACCGGCGCCAAGTGCCGTCGACCAAACGCCGCCGGCGCGTCCACCCGAATCAAACCTTCTGGCGCATGGCTCAAAGACACCGCCTCGGCCCGGGCCAGCTGCAACTCGCTGACAATCCGCCGCGCCCGCTCGGCAAAGGCCAGGCCTGCCGGTGTCGGCACCACCGCATGGGTGCTGCGCTGGAACAAGCGGCTGCCCACCGAGCTTTCCAGGCTGTCGATACGCCGTGCCACCGCCGACGGTGTCAGCGGGTGGCGGCGGGCGGCCGCGGAAAAACTGCCGGTTTCCAACACATCGAGAAATAGGCTCAGTTGGTCGGTCAGGGTATTCGGGTTCATGGGCGCTTGCTTATGCGAGATTGGCACAGCCATTGTGCGTTGCTGTGCGTTTCCACACCAGAGCCGACTGCGTAGCATGCATGGCTTGGGCTTTTGGAGTGATGCGCAGTGGTGGATTTAGCGATGTACCTGATATTGGGCGCGGCCCTGGGCACGGTCGGTGGCCTGTTTGGCATTGGTGGCGGGCTGATCGCGATTCCGGTGCTCGGGGTGTTGTTCGGCCTGGACCAGCAGCTCGCGCAAGGCACTGCGCTGGTGATGGTGGTGCCCAATGTGATGCTGGCCCTGTGGCGTTACCACCAGCGCAACCGCATCGAGCTGCGCCACGCGTTGCCGCTGGGGGTCATGGGTTTCAGCTTTGCCTGGCTTGGTTCGATCTGGGCGGTCGGCCTGGATGCCGGCGCCATGCGCATTGGTTTTATCGCGTTCTTGCTGACGCTCTCGGCGTACAACTTGGTGCGTATGTTCATCCGCAATACGCCGCCGACTGCGCAGATGCGCTATTCCTGGCCATGGCTTGGCGTGCTGGGTGCTGCGTCCGGCTCCATGGGCGGTTTGTTTGGCGTGGGCGGCGCGGTGGTTGCCACGCCGGTCTTGACGAGCCTGTTCGGCACCTCCCAAGTGGTCGCCCAAGGCTTGTCGCTGGCGTTGGCGCTGCCCAGCACCAGCGTGACCCTCGTGACCTATGCCTGGCACCACGAGGTGGACTGGATGATCGGCGTGCCTCTTGCGGTCGGTGGGCTGCTGAGTATCAGTTGGGGCGTGAAAGTCGCTCATGCGCTGCCGGAACGGGTATTGCGCGGCCTGTTCTGTGGCTTTCTGGTCGTGTGTGCGTTGATGCTGACCTTTAAAGTTTGAAGCCTTCGAGGATGTACTCCGCCAGGCAGTCGGTGATGGGGGAGTTCATGGACGGGTTACGCAGCAGCCGCAGGCTCATCGACGGCAACGCTGGAAAGCCCTCGTCGCTGCCGAGTATTTGCAGCTCTTCAGTGACCAGGCTTTCCATGCTGATCATGACTGCGAGGCCAGCGTTGACCACCGCCTGAATCGCCGCCACGTTGGAGCTGTGATAAGCCATGCGATAATCGCGCCCGGCCGCGTCCAGAGCCGTTCGCGCCCAATTCGTGTACAGGCAGTCAGCGCCGGAAATCGCCAGAGGCAAGGCCTCATGCTCGTCCACGCAGAAACACGACGAGGCGACCCACACCATACGATCAGTGCGCAACAGCTCGCCGATTTCACTGCCGGGCTCACGGCTGATAACCGTCAATGCCAAGTCCCGCCGCTGCATCAGCACCGTGGAAGACTCGCAATGCATCTCGATCTGGATCAGTGGGTACGCCTTGGAAAACCGTTTGAGGATGCCCGGCAGATAACGCATCACGTAATCGTCCGGCGTACCGATGCGCACCAACCCGACCATGTGCGGTTCGCGCAGCGTGTTGAACACCTCGCTGTGCAGCTTCAGGATGCGCCGCGCATAACCCAGTAGCACCTGGCCTTCGGGCGTCAGCCGCACCTGGCGGCCATCGCGCTCGAACAGCTTGCGCTGCAACACGTCTTCTTCCAGGCGTTTCATCTGCATGCTCACCGCCGATTGCGTGCGGTTGACCAGCTCGCCGGCGCGGGTAAAACCGCCTTGGTCGGCGATGGCGACGAAGGTGCGCAGTACTTCGGTGTCGATGCTGGGGTAGCCGGACAATTGATCAATCTCCGAGATGTATTGCATAAGAAACATTCGTTGGATTGATCATAAGGCCGGGCACACACTCTCGTCATCCCCACTGGAGGGCGAGAAGATGAAAGGTCAGAAAGGTTATGTGTTGATGGCGAAACGTCCGTTTTCCGGGCTGTTTCAGCGGGTGGCCCGTTGGCAGGCGCTGCATCATGAGCGTCAGACATTGGCGAGCTTGAGTGATGACGCGCTCAAGGACATCGGGCTCAATCGCGGCGATGTCGAGCAGGACCGTCACCTGCATTTCTGGCAAGACCCGCTGCGAAAGTAACCCAGGATGCAGTAGGGTAGTCGGCGCGCCCACACGGAGAAACCTATGCCCGCCGACCTGTCTTTTTCACTCAAGCAAGCTCGACGCATAGCACTGGCGGCCCAGGGTTTTTCCGGGCGCCAGGCGCCGGCACTGGTCAAGGCCGCGCACCTTAATCGTTTGATTGAGCGGTTGGGCGTGCTGCAGATCGATTCGGTCAATGCCGTGGTGCGCTCGCATTACCTGCCGCTGTTTTCTCGCCTGGGCAATTATTCCCCTTTGATGCTTGAGCAAGCCGCCTGGAGCCAGGGGCGACGGCGCTCGTTATTTGAATACTGGGGCCATGAGGCCTCCTTGCTGCCCATGGCGCTGTACCCGTTGATGCGCTGGCGCATGGAGCGGGCCAAGCTGGGGCAGGGGATCTATTCGCAGATGGCGCGTTTTGGGCGCGAGCAGCAGGCCACCATTCAGCGCGTGCTGCAGACCGTCGAGCAGCAGGGCGCGCTGGGTGCGGGCAGTTTATCGACCCGTGAGGAGCGCGCCGGCCCATGGTGGGATTGGAGTGATGAAAAGCACGCGCTGGAATGGCTGTTCGCTGCGGGGCTGGTCACGGTCGCGGGGCGGCGCGGGTTTGAGCGGCTGTATGATTTGCCCGAGCGGGTGATTCCCGCTGACATTCTTCAGCAAGCGCCCCTGAGCGAAGCCTGCGCCCAGCGCGGCTTGCTGTTGCACAGCGCAACCGCGTTGGGCGTGGGTACTGAAAAAGACCTGCGCGATTACTTTCGCCTGGACCCCGCCGACAGCCGCAGCCGCCTGGCGGAACTGGTCGAGGATGGGCAGTTGCTGGCGTGCCAGGTGCAAGGCTGGAAACAACCGGCGTACTGCCTGCCCGAGCCGAAAGTGCCGCGAAAGGTTCCGGCCAGTGCCTTACTGTCGCCCTTCGATTCGTTGATCTGGGAGCGCAGCCGTACTGAGCGGTTGTTCGCGTTCCGTTACCGGCTGGAGATCTACACCCCGCAAGCCAAGCGGGTGTACGGCTACTACGTGCTGCCGTTTTTGCACAACGAGCGAATCGCTGCACGGGTGGACCTGCGTGCCGAACGCGCCAACGGGCGCCTGGCGGTGCACGCGGTGCACGAAGAAGAGCCGGGGCTGGATGAGGAAGGCATGCAGGCGTTGGCCCTGAACCTGCGGCAGATGGCTGATTGGCTGGGGCTGGAACAGGTGCAGCTCAATTGCCAGCGGCCCAGTGCTGCTCGGTTAAGAGTGGCAATGCTACAAACATGAGTTGTAGCGGTTTTTTGTGGCGAGCGGGCTTGTCGTGGCAAGCCCACTCGCCACGGGAACCTCACTCGCCACAAAATCTCAACGTTTAACCTGTTTCAAGGTCTCGGCAATCAGAAACGCCAGTTCCAGCGACTGATCGGCATTCATCCGTGGGTCGCAGTGGGTGTGGTAGCGGTCCGACAAGCCGTCTTCGGTGATCGGGCGCGCGCCGCCGATGCATTCGGTGACGTTCTGCCCGGTCATCTCGATATGAATCCCGCCGGCATAGCTGCCCTCGGCCTGGTGCACCTGGAAGAACTCCTTCACCTCGCCAAGGATCTGCGCAAAGTCGCGGGTCTTGTAGCCGCTGCTGGCCTTGATGGTGTTGCCATGCATCGGGTCGCTGCTCCACAGCACCTGCTTGCCCTCGCGCTGCACGGCGCGGATCAGGTTGGGCAGGTGGTCGCCCACCTTGCCGGCGCCCATGCGTGCGATCAGGTTGAGGCGGCCGGGGTCGTTGTCCGGGTTGAGGATGTCGATCAAGCGGATCAGGTCGTCGGGGTTCATGCTTGGGCCGACCTTGACGCCGATCGGGTTGTTCACCCCGCGCAGGAATTCAACGTGGGCGCCGTCCAACTGACGGGTGCGGTCGCCGATCCAGAGCATGTGCGCGGAGCAGTCGTAGTAATCGTTGGTCAGGCTGTCGCGGCGCACGAAGGCTTGCTCGTAGTTGAGCAGCAGTGCTTCGTGGGCGGTGAAAAAGCTGGTTTCGCGCAGTTGTGGCGAGCTGTCCATGCCGCAGGCGCGCATGAACGCCAGGGTTTCATCGATGCGGTTGGCCAGTTGGCTGTATTTCTCGGCCAGTGCGGAGTTGGCGATGAAGTCCAGGTTCCACTTGTGCACTTGGTGCAGGTCGGCGAAACCGCCTTGGGCAAACGCGCGCAGCAAATTGAGCGTGGCCGTGGACTGGTGATAGGACTGCAGCAGGCGGTCCGGGTCCGGCACGCGGCTTTTCTCGTCGAAACCAATGCCGTTGACGATGTCGCCACGGTAGGCGGGCAGGGTGATGCCGTCGATGGTTTCATCATTGGCCGAGCGCGGCTTGGCGAACTGACCGGCCATGCGCCCGACTTTCACCACCGGGCAGCCGGCGGCGAAGGTCATCACGATCGCCATCTGCAACAGTACTTTGAAGGTGTCGCGGATTTTCGCGGCGGAGAACTCGGCAAAGCTCTCGGCACAGTCACCGCCTTGCAGCAGGAACGCGCGGCCCTGGGTCACTTCGGCAAATTGACGGCGCAACTCGCGGGCTTCCCCAGCAAACACCAGCGGCGGGTAGCTGGCCAGGTTCTGCTCCACTTGCAGCAAGTGTGCAGCGTCCGGGTACTGGGGTTGTTGCTGGATCGGCAGGGCGCGCCAGCTGTCGGGGCTCCAGGGTTGGCTCATCATGAACTCGATTGGTTGATTGACGGTCGGGCGCCAATGTTATCAGCAATTAGTGCGTGACCTGTTGCCGCTGGTTGGCCGACAATCGCGCCTTTGCCGTACGGTAAACCCTTTAGGAGTAGTGATGACCGAGGAGCGTGTCGAGCGCCTGCTGGCTGAAGTCCATGATGATTTCGGCATGATCCGTGTGCTCGAAGTGGCGGATTACCGCTTTCTCGAGTTTGGCGACGCCATCGAGCAAAGCTGCGTATTTACCGCCGACCCGAGCTGGCTGGAATACGACTACACCCGCGCCATGTTGGTTGGCGCGTTGTGCCATGAGCAACCGGAGAGCGCGCTGTTCCTTGGCCTGGGCGCCGGAACGTTGACCCAGGCGTGCCTCAAGTTCCTGCCGCTGGAAGACGTCGAAGCCATTGAACTGCGCCCGGATGTGCCGCGCCTGGCCATTGAATACCTGGGGCTGGATGACGACCCCCGCTTGTACATCCGCATTGGCGACGCGCTGCAATTGCTCGACAGCGCTGAATCGGCCGACCTGATTTTCGTCGACCTGTATACGGATGTCGGCCCCGGCGTCGGCCATCTGGCCTGGACCTTCCTGGAAAACTGCCAGAAGAAACTCAACCCCGGCGGTTGGCTGGTGATCAACCAGTGGGCCACCGACGATGGCAAACCGCTGGGGGCGGCGCTGCTGCGTGGGTTGTATCACCGGCATTACTGGGAGCTGCCGGTGAAGGAGGGCAATGTGATTTTGTTGGTGCCTTCGGAGTTGGATCAGGAGTTGGACCTGGGGGCGCTAACGGCGCGCGCAGAAGCCTTGGCGCCGCAGTTGGGGTACTCGTTGCAGGCGTTGATCAAGGCTATTCGGCCGGCCACTTAGTTGCCTGTACTGACGCCATCGCGGGCAAGCCTGCTCCCACATTTTGAATGCATTTCAACAGGTGAACACCCTTCAAATGTGGGAGCAGGCTTGCCCGCGATGGCGTCAGCAGCCTGTTCAGATACCTTTGAACACCCCCGGCCGCTTCTCAACCATCGCCCGCACGCCCTCTTTGGCATCTTCACTGTTGAGCAGCTTCTCCACCACCGCTTGCAACCCTGGCGCCGCGACGGCTTCGCCTTCCATGCGCGCCAGGCGTGCCGACATCAGCGTCGCCTGCACACCCAGCGGCGCCTGGCGGGCAATACGGCTGGCCAGTTCAATGGCGCGGGGCAGCAAGTCTTCGCTGGCCATCACTTCCTGCACCAGGCCCAGACGCAGCGCCTCGTGTGCATCAAATTCATCGCCGGTGAGCAACCAGCGCATCGCATTGCCCCAGCCGGCCACCTGATGGAAGCGCAACGTCGCGCCGCCGAATGGGAAGATCCCACGCTGCACCTCCATCTGCGCAAAGCGCGTGTTGCTCGCGCAGAGGTTGATGTCCGCCGCCAGCATCAACTCGATGCCGATGGTCAGGCAGTAACCTTGGGCGGCGACGATCACCGGTTTGCTGACTCTGGGCCCGGCGAACACGCCCCACGGATCGCAGCCGCCCAGCGGCGGTTGCCAGCCTCCCGACATCACGGCGCTGACATTGGCCAGGTCCAACCCTGCGGTAAAGTGATCGCCGTGGGCAAACACCACGGCCACCCGCGCCTCATCGTTTCGATCAAATTCACCATAAGCCAGGCTCAGCTCATTGAGCAGGTCCAGGTCAAAGGCATTGCGCTTGGCGACCCGGTCCAGGCCTAACAGCAAGACATGGCCCTGTAATTCACGGCTGACGCGACTGCTGCTGGCTTGATTCATCGGGTGCGCCCTCAGGGCTTGGGTTGAGTTTCAGACTAAAGGTCTTGTTCGACAGGTGAACCGTTTAAGCGTTATGACCAACAGGGCCGGGCCTTTGAAAAATAGCCCCTGGCGCAGTTATCCGCAAAGGCTTTGATGCAGCGCGGTTTATCGGTGCTTTTCTATAAAAAAAGCTCCCTTTTTCAGCTATTTCCGGTATAGTGCGCGCCGGCCTTTAACCGGGCCGCGTTTAGGTAGCGCAATTCCCCGAAGTCAGCTTCGGCTGCACGTCCGTACAGCGGACTCTCCCTTGACGAATCTTTTTCATTCATTCGTTTTCGCAAATCCCCGCCGACAAAGCAGCCAGGGCGACTCTTGAGTCTCAACACGGCATGCGCAGCTTTGGAGCATGGGTCTTTGCGGATGCACTTAGAGGCAGACCCATGACCCAGGAAACCGGCGGCTTCGCCGCTTTTAATCTTAACCCGAACATTCTTGCTGCCGTCATCGCGACTGGCTACGAAGAACCTTCGGCTATTCAGCAGCAATCGATCCCGATCATCATGGCCGGCCAAGACATGATTGGCCAGGCGCAAACCGGTACCGGTAAAACCGCCGCGTTCGCCCTGCCGATCCTGCACTGCATCGATCCTGCCAAGCGCGAGCCGCAAGCCCTGATCCTGGCGCCAACCCGTGAGTTGGCGCTGCAAGTAGCAACCGCTTTCGAAACCTACGCCAAGCAAATGCCAGGCGTAACCGTTGTGGCCGTTTACGGCGGCGCGCCTATGGGCCCACAACTGAAAGCAATCCGTAACGGCGCACAGATCGTTGTCGCCACTCCGGGCCGTCTGTGCGACCACCTGCGTCGCGACGAAAAAGTACTGTCGACCGTGAACCACCTGGTTCTGGACGAAGCTGACGAAATGTTGAAGCTGGGCTTCATGGACGACCTGGAAGTCATCTTCAAGGCGCTGCCAGCAACCCGTCAGACCGTACTGTTCTCGGCTACCCTGCCACAGTCGATCCGTGCCATTGCCGAACGCCATCTGCGCGATCCGCAACACGTGAAAATCCAGACCAAGACTCAGACCGTTACCGCGATCGAACAGGCTCACCTGTTGGTTCACGCTGACCAGAAGACCTCGGCTGTATTGAGCCTGTTGGAAGTCGAAGACTTCGACGCCCTGATCATGTTCGTGCGCACCAAGCAAGCGACCCTGGACCTGGCCAGTGCCCTGGAAGCCAAAGGCTACAAAGCCGCTGCGCTGAACGGTGACATCGCCCAGAACCAACGTGAGCGCGTGATCGACTCCCTCAAGGATGGCCGTCTGGACATCGTTGTAGCGACCGACGTTGCTGCTCGTGGCCTCGACGTTCCACGTATCACCCACGTGTTCAACGTTGACATGCCTTACGATCCAGAGTCCTACGTTCACCGTATCGGCCGTACCGGCCGTGCGGGTCGCGAAGGTCGCGCACTGCTGCTGGTGACTCCACGTGAGCGCCGCATGCTGCAAGTGATCGAGCGTGTAACCGGTCAAAAAGTTGCTGAAGTCCGCCTGCCGGATGCCCAGGCAGTTCTGGATGCGCGCATCAAGAAACTGACCAACAGCTTGTCGCCACTGGTGGCTGACGCTGAATCGACCCACGGCGAACTGCTGGACCGCCTGACTGCCGATATCGGTTGCACCCCACGTGCCCTGGCTGCAGCCTTGCTGCGCAAAGCTACCAACGGTCAAGCCTTGACCCTGGCAGCCATCGAGAAAGAACGCCCACTGGTACCGAACAACGCGCCACGCGGTGATCGTCCAGAGCGTACTGGCGACCGTCCAGACCGTGGTGATCGTGAGCGTCGTGCTCCGGTTCCATTGGCTGAAGGCCGTGCTCGCTGCCGTACCGCGCTGGGCGCGCGTGATGGTATCGCTGCCAAGAACCTGCTGGGCGCTATCCTCAATGAGGGTGGCCTGGCTCGTGAAGCCATCGGTCGCATCCAGGTCCGTGACAGCTTCTCCCTGGTGGAGCTGCCGGAAGACGGGCTGGAAAAACTGCTGGCCAAGCTGAAAGACACTCGCGTTGCCGGTAAGCAGCTGAAGCTGCGTCGCTACCGCGAAGATTGATCCGCCCTTGGGCTGATTGATCGCACATAAAAAATCCCCGACTGGTTCGGGGATTTTTTTTGCCTGACATTTGCCGCACTCAATCAAATGTGGGAGCTGGTTTGCCTGCGATAGCCATAGGTATCTACACATCTTTTTATGGGTTGAATTCTTTGGTTGTCGTGGGGGCGCTGGGTA
>NZ_JBJGXU010000099.1:0-14240 GCF_045447305.1 Pseudomonas sp. D47
CGCTTGCTCGCTCCCACAGTTTTAACTGCAGTGTGCCTGTGATTATTTATCGCCCTTGAGAATCTCGTAATCACGCAACTTATTAGCGATGGTGGTATGCGACACCCCCAGCCGCTTACCCAGCTGTCGGCTGCTCGGGTGCTCGGCATACAAGCTCTCCAGCACCGCCTTCTCAAACCGACCGACGATCGCCTCCAACCCACCCTCCAGAGAAAAATCGCCAAGCGGCTGACGCACGCCGTAGTCCGGCAGACGAATATGCTCAACCTTGACCGTCCCGCCCTCGCACAACGACACCGCCTGAAACAGCACGTTTTCCAACTGCCGCACATTGCCCGGCCAGTGATAGTGGCTAAGCCGATCCATCGCCGCCGGCGCCAACTTGGGCAATGGGCAACCAATCTGCCGGCTGGCCTGATCAAGAAAGTGCTCAACCAACGGCGCCAAACCATCCAGGCATTCGCGCAGCGGCGGTATATGCAACGACAACACATTCAGCCGGTGATAAAGGTCCTGGCGAAATTCCCCTCGGGCGCAAAGCTCCGACAAGTCCACTTGGGTCGCACAGATCACCCGCACATCCAAGTAGACCTCTTCATCACTGCCCACCCGGCGAAAGCAACCGTCCTGCAGAAACCGCAGCAACTTCACCTGCAAGCGCGCGCTCATTTCCCCAACGCCATCGAGAAACAACGTACCGCCCGCCGTCAGTTCCAGCAGGCCCAATTTGCCTTCGGCCCGCGCGCCTTCAAACGCGCCTGGGCCGTAGCCGAACAGCTCGGTCTCGGCCATCGATTCCGGCAGGCCTGCGCAGTTAAGCGCCATCAACGGCGATTGCCCGCGCGGGCTGGCCAGGTGACAAGCACGCGCCAACAGCTCCTTACCGGTGCCGGTTTCGCCTTCTATTAATAGAGGCGCATCCAGCGGCGCCATGCGGCGAGCCTCGCGCACCACCGCCGCCATCACCTTGGAGCTCTGGAAGATACTGTCGAAGCCGCGCAGTTCCTGCTTGCGCACATTGTAGATGCGCTCACCGACGCGGTCGGCGCGGTGCAGGGTCAACACGGCGCCGGCCATGGCTTCGCTGTCGTCGTGCTCGGAGGATTGCAGCGGCGCAATATCCGCCAGGAACACGTCGCCCTTAACCTTGACCCGCAAGCCGTTGATCCGCGACTTGCTCGCGCGCACCAACTCCGGCAAGTCGAAATCCTCGGCATACCGCGACAACGGAATGCCCGGCACTTCGTCCACGCGCACCCCGAGCAACTGCGCCGCCGCCCGGTTCGCGGCGACGATGGAGCCGCCCATGTCGATCGACAGCACCGGAAACTCCAGCGCGCCAAGCAGCGCATTCAGCTCCATATGCCGACGTTCGCTGGGCATCAGCCCTACCCGCTTGACGCCAAACACACCGGCAATTGCTTCAAATTGCGGGCGCAGCGCCTGGAATTGCATGTTCACCAGGTTCGGGCAAAACAGGTAAATCGCGTTGCCATGTTCGCCGCCGACCTCGCCCTTGGCGACGTTGACGCCGTACTCCACCAACAGGTTGAGAATGTCCCGCAGGATGCCGATGCGGTTCTGGCAGTGCACTTTGATACGCATGAAAAGGCCCGAAAAGTGGGAAAGCGCGCGTCTTTTTGCCGCTGGGCGCAGATAGTCGTCAAGATTATGTGACAGTACGTGACCTTTTCACAGCCCAATACATCGCAGAGCCGCAGGATCGTAACGAATACTTTACGAATATAGGTAATTTTTCCTACAAGCCCAAGCCAAGGCCCGATGGAATCCTCCGCCTTCCGGGTTATCAATAGGCCATACGCCGCACATAACAAGAACGAATACCTAGCAGGAGAGCCGTATGAAGCAGACGCACTACGTGGCCCGCGAGCCCGATGCGCAAGGTTTTATCCACTACCCGCCGGAAGAACACGCGGTGTGGAACACGCTGATCACGCGCCAGCTGAAAGTGATCGAGGGTCGCGCCTGCCAGGAATACCTGGACGGCATCGACAAGCTCGGCCTGCCCCTGGACCGCATTCCACAACTGGGCGAAATCAACCAGGTGCTGGCTGAAACTACCGGCTGGCAAGTCGCCCGTGTACCCGCACTCATCCCCTTCCAGACCTTCTTCGAATTACTCGCCAGCAAGCAGTTTCCGGTGGCGACCTTTATTCGTACTCGAGAAGAACTGGACTACCTGCAAGAACCGGATATTTTCCACGAGATCTTCGGCCACTGCCCGCTGCTGACCAACCCGTGGTTCGCCGAATTTACCCACACCTATGGCAAGCTCGGCCTGGCCGCGACCAAGGAACAGCGCGTGTACCTGGCGCGTTTGTACTGGATGACCATCGAGTTTGGCTTGGTGGACACGCCACAAGGTCGGCGCATCTACGGTGGCGGCATTTTGTCGTCGCCCAAAGAGAGCGTGTACTGCCTGTCGGATGAGCCCAAGCACCAAGCCTTCGACCCGCTGGAAGCGATGCGCACGCCGTACCGCATCGACATCCTGCAACCGCTGTATTTCGTCCTGCCTGAGCTCAAGCGCCTGTTCGACGTGGCGCAGGAAGACATCATGGGCATGGTCGAGCGCGGTATGCAGCTGGGTCTGCACGCGCCGACGTTTCCACCCAAACCCAAAGCCGCGTGACACTTACGTTTTGAGGCCAGGTGAGTCTGTTCCCTGGCCGCGCGTTGCTTTAGGGTAACGCCCACTGATCTTCAATCATTCGAATTCAGGACACCCCACATGACCACCTTGAACCAAGCCCACTGCGAAGCCTGCCGCGCCGATGCCCCGCAAGTCAGCGACGAAGAGCTGCCGGTACTGATCAAGCAGATTCCCGACTGGAACATCGAAGTACGCGATGGCGTGATGCAGCTGGAAAAGGTTTTCCTGTTCAAGAACTTCAAATTCGCCCTGGCCTTTACCAATGCCATGGGTGAAATCTCCGAAGCCGAAGGCCATCACCCAGGCCTGCTCACCGAGTGGGGCAAAGTCACGGTGACCTGGTGGAGCCACTCGATCAAAGGCTTGCATCGCAACGACTTCATCATGGCCGCGCGCACTGACGAAGTGGCCAAGGACGCCGAGGGCCGCAAGTAATGCATTTCGATGCTATTGGCCGCGTGCCCGGCGACCCGATTCTGGGGCTGATGGACCTGTATGCCCAGGACAGCAACCCGAACAAGTTCGACCTCGGCGTGGGCGTCTATAAGGATGACCAAGGCCTGACGCCGATTCCGTACTCGGTGAAGCTGGCCGAGCAGCGCCTGGTGGACACTCAGACCACCAAGACCTACATCGGCGGCCACGGCGATGCAGCGTTCGGTGCGTTGATCAGCGAACTGGTGCTCGGCGCCGACTCCGCCTTGATCCGCGACCGCCGTGCCGGCGCGACGCAAACCCCAGGCGGCACCGGCGCCCTGCGCCTGAGCGCCGACTTTATCGCCCACACCCTGCCCGGCCGTGGCGTATGGCTGAGCAACCCAACCTGGCCGATCCACGAAACCATCTTCGCCAAGGCCGGGCTCACGGTCAGCCACTACCCTTATGTGGGTACTGATAACCGCCTGGACGTGGCCGCGATGCTGGCAACACTCGCCAACGTGCCCAAGGGCGACGTGGTATTGCTGCATGCCTGCTGCCACAACCCGACCGGGTTCGACCTGTCCCAGGATGACTGGCGCCAGGTGCTGAAGATCGTCCGCGAACGCCAACTGCTGCCGCTGATCGACTTCGCCTACCAGGGCTTTGGCGACGGCCTGGAGCAAGACGCTTGGGCGGTGCGGCTGTTTGCAGCCGAACTGCCGGAAGTGCTGATCACCAGCTCCTGCTCGAAGAATTTCGGCCTGTACCGTGATCGTGTCGGCGCGTTGATCGTGTGCGCGGCGGATGCCGAGAAGCTCATCGATGTGCGCAGCCAGCTTGCAAACACGGCGCGTAATTTGTGGTCGACCCCGCCGGATCATGGCGCAGCCGTGGTTGCGACCATCCTCGGCGATGCCGAGCTGAAAAAGCGCTGGAGCGACGAAGTCGAAGCCATGCGTTCCCGGATTGCGCAACTGCGCTCCGGGCTGGTGGAAGCGCTTACGCCCCACGGGCTGGCCGAACGGTTTGCGCATATTGGTGCGCAGCGTGGGATGTTTTCCTATACCGGCCTAAGTGCCGAGCAGGTCAAGCAACTGCGCGAGAAGCACAGCGTGTACATGGTCAGTTCAGGCCGGGCTAACGTGGCTGGCATTGATGCCACGCGCTTGACGCTGTTGGCCCAAGCCATCGCTGACGTCTGCAACTGAAGAAACCGAATCAAACTGTGGGAGCTGGCTTGCCTGCTCCCACAGTTGGAGTGTGTTGGCGGCTAGCCTGCGACCATCTCGGCTTTCAACTGCGCCTCTTTGGCTTGCGCATCTGCCAACCGATACAACTCGATATGCCCATCCCAGTGCTCGATCAACGCCGTGCACGACTCCACCCAATCCCCGCAGTTGAGGTAGTCCACCTCGCCCACCTTGCGAATCTCCGCATGGTGAATATGCCCGCAGACCACGCCGTGCAACTCGCGCTTGGTCACTTCGTGGGCGATCGCCTCTTCGAAATCGCTGATAAAACTCACCGCCGTCTTCACCTTGTGCTTCAAGTACGCCGACAGCGACCAGTAGCCATAGCCATACCGCGCTCGCCAGTGGTTGAGCCAGCGGTTCAGCGTGAGGGTGAACTCGTAGGCCGAGTCGCCGAGGAACGCCAGCCAGCGGTGGTAACGGGTGATCACATCAAACTGGTCGCCGTGGATCACCAGCAGGTGACGGCCATCGGCGGTGACGTGCACGGCTTCGTCCACCAGTTGGATATTGCCCAGAATCAGCTTGGAATAGCGCCGTAGAAACTCGTCATGGTTGCCAGTGACGTAGATTACCTCGGTGCCGCGCTTGGCCATGGTCAGCAGGCGGCGAATCACGTTGGTGTGGGCCTGGGGCCAATACATGCCGCCGCGCATTTTCCAACCGTCGATAATATCGCCAACCAAGTACACCTTGTCGGCGTGGTAGCCCTTGAGGAACTGCGACAAGTGTTCGGCCTGGCAATCGCGCGTGCCTAGGTGCACGTCGGAAATCCACAGGGTACGAACCCGTTGTTTACGGCTGGGTTTGGCGAACTCGGCACGGGTCATGGGCATCCCTCAACGGTGTTTTCGCGAGCTTGCGCCCTGGCGGTTAATAGCCCATGACAACTGTGCGTCAATCTGATGACAGCGCCTGGCGCCCTTGAAGCGTTGTAGACTGGCGCGACTAGGCCAGGAGCCTGCTCGCCCAGGAGACCGCGATGAGCCCAACCCTCACGCTGCGCCACTACCTCGAAGAACCCCTCGCCCACAGCCATGACCACGCACAACTGGTGTTCGGCCTGTCGGGGCATTTGGATCTGGAAGTGGATGGCCGTGGCAGCCAGGTGCGCGAGAACAGCGTGATGGTGCTGCCCTTCTCTGCCCACCACGCCTGTGGCAGTCGCGATGGCAGCCGTTGCCTGGTGCTGGATGTGCCCACCGAGCACTGGGTGCTGCAATCCTTGGGCGAGCATGCCGAGGCCAGCCGGCGCTTGCTCGACCAACCGGCGCGCCTGGCCCTGGATTCCCGGCAAAGCCAGTTGGTGCAATGGCTGGCCCACAGCCCGGTGGATGACCCGTTGATCGTGCAGCAAGGTGCGGTGCTGTTGTTGGCCAGCCTTAATCACCCGATTACCCAAACGGTGCCGGGCCGGCGCCTGCCGTATGCGGCGTTCAATGCACATATCGAGCGGCATGTTGCGCACCCGTTGCAGGTCGCGGACCTCGCGCGCATTGCCGACTTGTCGGTAGCGCGCTTGCATGCGCGCTTTATCGCTGAGTGCGGGCAGACGCCGATGGACTATATCCGCAGCCGTCGCCTGCAGATGGCCTTGGGCATGTTGCGCGAAACGCCGCTGCCCATCGGTGAAATCGCCGAGCGCGTCGGCTACAGTTCGCAAAGTGCGTTTGCCGCTGCGATGTTGCGCGAATTTGGCGCATCACCCGGCGCATTGCGGCGCTCGTCGTAAGAACCGCAAGAAGAGCCCTGCGATAAAAATCGCGAGCCGGGCGACAGACGCCCGCACCCTCCACCCTCTAGACTGCGATTCTGTCACTCCCGTTGGTTCAAGGAACGCAATGACTCCCCGCTCAGCCCTCGGCGCCCTGCATATCGGCGCATTGATGTTTGGCCTCACCGGCGTATTCGGCAAGCTGGCGGCCGCCTCGCCCGCCATCATCGTATTTGGCCGCGCCGCTTTTGCCGTGCTGGCCCTCGCCGTATTCGCGCGATTCGCCAGCAACACCACTTGGAAAAAACTCGAGATGCGCGACTGGCGTCGCCTGCTAATCAGCGGCGTGCTGCTCGCGGCGCATTGGGTGACCTTCTTTATTGCCGTCAAGGTCGCCGGGGTCGCGGTCGCCACTCTGGGGTTTACTGCGTTCCCGGCGTTTACCGTGATTCTCGAAGGCCTGATCTTCCGCGAGCGCATTCGCGCCAATGAAGTGCTGCTGGTGGTGCTGGTCAGCATCGGCCTGATACTGGTGACGCCAGACTTCGACCTCGCCAGCGCGGCTACGGGCGGCCTGCTCTGGGGCATTGTTTCCGGCCTGCTGTTTTCGTTGTTATCGCTGAACAATCGCGCCAGTTCCGGGCGGATTCCAGCAGTGCAGGCCGCCCTGTGCCAAAACGTGGTGGTCGCGGCCTGCCTGTTGCCCGTGGCGGCACCCGGGCTGGCAGAGGTGCGCGCCATCGACTGGTTGTGGATCGGCCTGTTGGGGGTGTTCTGCACCGGCCTGGCCCACAGCCTGTTTGTCGCCAGCCTCGCAGTGATCAAGGCGCGCACCGCCTCGGTGGTGTTCGCCATGGAGCCGGTCTATGGCATCACCGTGGCCTGGCTGCTGTTTGCCGAAACCCCAACCTTGCGCATGCTGCTGGGTGGCGCGCTGATTATCGTCGCCATCGTGCTCTCCGGCTTGATGGGCAGCGCCAGCCAGGCCAAAGCGCCTGCGGCAGCGGCGTGATCTACACTTTAAACATCCGCAACAGTCTGTCGTCGTTCAACGGATAAAGACCCCTCGACGACAGCCATGCGCCTTGAAGTTGCTGCAAGCGAGTGGTCATTCCATTAACGCTATGCAGGGGCTTTACCATGGAAACACTGATCAGTTTGGTGGTTCAGATCATCAGCGGTGCCATCGGCGGTAACGTGGCCGGTATGAGCAAACAAAGCCTGGGGACTGGGCTCAATACGCTGGTTGGCGGTATGGGTGGGCTGGTGCTGGGGCAGATCGTCTCGGTACTCACCGGGACTTCAGGCGGCGAAGCGCTGGATGTGGCTGCGGTTGGCAGCAATATCGTCGGCGGTGGTATCGGCGGCCTGGTGCTGACGTGGGTTGCGGGGTTCATCAAGCAAAAGTTGGCCGACAAGTAGCGCCTTTCGGGCCACCGTCAAGCGGCGGTGGCCTTTATTGCGTCCGATCGTTGTGGCCCAAATCCCGCTGTGGGTCGATCTGATCACGCACGCGCTGTTTAAGCACCTTGGCTTCCGGAAAACCACCGTCGACCTTGCGCTCCCAGATCTGCACACCGTCGCAAGTGATGCGAAACGTGCCGCCGGTGGCCGGCTCCAGCGCCACACGGCCCACGTCGTCAGCGAACGTACTCAACAATTCCTGGGCCAGCCACGCGGCGCGCAACAGCCACTGGCACTGGGTGCAATAGGTGATGACGATCTCGGGTTTGCTCAGCGACATAATTTGAGAGGTTCCAGGTATGACAGGCTCGGAGGTTCGAGTGGCTATAATACCGACCTTTATCGCCCAGCCCTGAGATTCGTGATGCGCCGCCTGTTGTCCTGCCTGTTCCTGTGCCTGCTCCCTCTCCTCGCCGACGCCGCTGAAACACCGCGCCCCAAAATCGGCCTGGTGCTGTCTGGCGGCGCCGCGCGTGGCCTGGCGCATATAGGTGTGCTCAAGGCTTTGGAAGAACAAGGCATTCACATCGATGCGATTGCCGGCACCAGCATGGGCGCGGTGATTGGCGGGCTGTACGCGTCGGGCTACAAGATCGATGAGCTGGAAAAGCTCGCGCTGGATATTGATTGGCAACAGGCCCTGTCCGACGCACCGCCACGCGAAGACGTGCCGTTTCGGCGCAAGCAGGATGACCGCGATTTCCTGGTCAAGCAGAAGCTCAGTTTTCGCGACGACGGCAGCCTCGGCTTGCCGCTCGGTGTGATCCAGGGCCAGAACCTGGCACTGCTGCTGGAAAGCATGTTCGCCCACAGCAGTAACACGCGTAACTTCGACAAGCTGCCGATCCCGTTCCGCGCGGTCGCCACCGATATCACCACCGGCGAAAAAGTGGTGTTCAACAAAGGCCACCTGCCCCAGGTGATCCGCGCCAGCATGTCGATCCCGGCGGTGTTCGCCCCGGTGGAAATAGACGGCCGGCTGCTGGTGGACGGCGGTATGACCGACAACATCCCGCTGGATGTGGCGCGCGAGATGGGCGTCGACATTGCCATCGTCGTCGACATCGGCACCCCGCTGCGCACGCGCAAACAACTGGCCACCGTGGTCGACGTGCTCAACCAGTCCATCACCCTGATGACCCGGCGCAATTCCGAGGAGCAACTCAAGGCCCTGCACCCCAAAGACGTACTGATCCAGCCGCCGCTGGCCGCCTACGGCGTGACGGATTTCGGCCGCGCCAAGGACATGATCGACGCCGGCTACCGCGCCACCCGCGCCCTCGATGTGCGCCTGGCGCATCTGCGCCCCGCGGAACCGGTAGACCCGCAACTGCTCGCCGCGCGTACGCCGGGCGAACGTACCCCGGTGATCACTGCGATCAAGGTGGAGAACGATTCGAAAGTCAGCGATGACGTGATCCGTTACTACATCCGCCAAAACCTGGGCGAGCCGTTGAACCTGGATCGCCTGCAAACCGACATGGGCACCCTGTACGGCCTGGATTACTTCGAGCAGGTGCAATACCGCGTGGTGAAAAAGGGCCAGGACAACACCTTGGTGATCAGCGCACGCGGCAAGCGCAGCGGCACCGATTACTTACGCCTGGGCTTGAACCTGTCGGATGACATGCGCGGCGAGAGCGCCTTCAACCTCGGCGCCAGCTACCGCATGAACGGCATCAACCGCCTCGGCGCCGAATGGCTGACGCGGGTGCAGATCGGTGATCGCCAAGAGCTGTACAGCGAGTTCTACCAACCGCTGGATGTAGGCTCTCGCTACTTCGTCGCGCCCTATATCAGTGCCCAGGCGCAGAACGTTGACCTGGTTCTGGACAACGACCCTATCGCCGAGTATCGGCTGGAGCGCTACGGTTTTGGCTTGAATGTGGGGCGCCAGATCGGCAACAGCGGCGAGATCCGCTTCGGCGTGGGCGAAGCCTGGGGCAAGGCGGACGTGCGCATTGGCGAGCGCGACCTGCCAAGCGTGAACTTCAATGAAGGCTTCTATGAGCTGAAGTACTCCTTCGACTCCCTGGACAACGTGTACTTCCCCCATACCGGCGAAGACATCAGCCTGGCCTTCCGCGAATTCGAACCTGGCCTAGGCTCGGACCAGCGCTACCGGCAGTGGGAGTTCAAGCTGGACAAGGCCATGAGCCACGGCCCGGACACACTCATACTGGACGGGCGTTACGGACGCACCCTGGATAAATCCGACGTGGTGATTTCCAGCTTCCTGCTGGGCGGTGCGCGGCAGCTGTCGGGCTTTCGCGAAGATTCGATCTCGGGGCAAAACATTGCTTTGATGCGCGCGGTGTACTATCGCCGCCTGACGCCGCGCTCGTACCTGCCGCTGGATTTTCCGCTGTACCTGGGCGCCTCGTTAGAACGCGGCCGGGCGTGGAACAACGACAATCAATTCGACAGTGGCTACATCAACGCCGCGAGTGTTTTCCTGGGGTTTGATACGCCGCTGGGGCCGCTGAATTTCAGCTATGGGTTCAATGATGATAAGCAGCAGGCGGTGTACCTGAACCTGGGCCAAACCTTCTAGACAGTACACAAAACAACTGTGGGGGCTGGCTTTTGTGGCGAGGGAGCAAGCTCCCTCGCCACAACAACCCGCTCGACATTAATCAGGCGCTACCTTAGGGCTTTTCCAGATTCGCCAAAATATGCCCGTGCACACGCATGCACACGCGCAAATCTTCTTCATCCACGCCCACAAACAGCTCATGGCGCAACGCCGTGGCGATGGTTTCGATCTGCTCGATCAAAGGGCAGGCGGTGTCGCACAGCAAGATACGCTTGGCACGCCGGTCTTCCAGCACGGCCTGGCGTTGCACCAGGCCTTGGCCTTCGAGGCTGTCGAGCAAACGCGCCAGCGTCGGCCCTTCTACCCCGACGCTTTGCGCCAGCTCACGCTGGGTGGGCGCTTCGGTGAAACGGGCCAGGTGCAACAGCACCAGCCAACGCGCCTGGGACAAACCCAGCCCCGCCAAACGGCGGTCCAGCTCGGCGCGCCAACCTCGGGACATTTGCGCCAATTGCATGCCAAAGCGGTGTTGATCGGTTAACGGCATAAAAAACTCGTGGTTTAGACTGAAAATAAAGTGTGGCTAATTATTAGTCAGCTAAGCATGAGCCATGCCATGAGGCAAGCACCGCTATGTACTGATTCGTTACATTGGCGCAATTAGCACACTAAATTTCGAATTCAGACTGCAAAGCGGCACGCACACAGTACAAAACGCCCTCTGGAACACGCCCGGTAAACAGCGGCGCGATCTCCGCAACCGGTGGCAATTCGCCTTCCCCGTCGAGGAATGCGTCCTGGATTTCACCGAGCAGATCTTCCGGCAAATCAAGGGCCTGCTCTAAAGACAGCTGCTGCTTGCCGATGGATTCAGCCAGCAAGGTGTAGACGTTTTTTTCCGAGCATTGCAGCTGGCCAGCGATCTGGATCGGGGTCATGCCCGCACGCGCCAGGCTGATCAGTTCGTGGCGAATATCGGCGACTTCCTTCGGCGCTTCGACCTGGCCACCGAGCACTTCGAGGAAGGCCTGCCCGTAGCGTTCCAGCTTGCGCGCACCGACGCCACTGACCCGGGCCATTTCGGCCATGGTGGTGGGCTGCTCGCGCAGCATCTCCAGCAAGGTGGAGTCGGGGAAAATAACGTAAGGCGGCACGCTGTGTTCCTGCGCGAGCTTGCGGCGCAGGGTGCGCAAGGCTTCCCACTGCTCGCGTTCTTCGCCACGCACCAACTGGCTGGCCTGGCTGGTGCTGCTCTTGGCCGTGGTTTGCGGCTTAAGGTCACGGCGCAACTCCAGGCTCACTTCGCCTTTGAGCAATGGCCGGCAGCTGTCGTTCAGGCGCAGGCCGCCATATCCTTCAAGGTCGATGTCCACCAGGCCGCGCGCGACCATCTGGCGGAACAATGAACGCCACTCGCCTTCGGCGCGGGCTTTACCGACGCCATAGACCGAGAGCTTCTGATGGCCGAAGCTGCGCACTTTTTCGTTGTCCTTGCCCAGCAACACATCCACCAGATGGCCCACGCCATAACGCTGGCCGGTGCGGTAGATGGCCGACAACGCCTGGCGCGCCGGCTCGGTGGCATCCCAGGTCTGCACGCCGTCGACGCAGTTGTCGCAGTGGCCGCACGGCTCGGGCATGTCCTCGTCGAAATACGCCAGCAGGGTCTGACGGCGGCAGCGGGTCTCTTCACACAGCGACAGCATGGCGTCGAGCTTGTGTTGTTCCAACCGCTTGTGGCGCTCGTCACCTTCGGAGTTCTGCAGCATCTGCTTGAGCATCACCACATCTTGCAGGCCGTAGACCATCCAGGCATCCGCCGGTAGGCCATCACGGCCGGCGCGACCGGTTTCCTGGTAATACGCCTCGAGGGACTTGGGCAGGTCCATGTGCGCCACAAAGCGCACGTTGGATTTGTCGATGCCCATGCCGAACGCAATGGTGGCCACCATAATCAGGCCTTCCTCGTTGAGGAAGCGTTTCTGGTGGGCAGAGCGCGTTTCATTGGGCAGGCCGGCGTGGTACGGCAGCGCCGGGTAGCCTTGCTCGCAGAGGAACGCGGCGACTTCATCGACCTTCTTGCGTGACAGGCAATAGACAATGCCCGCGTCGCTGCGCCGCTCGGACAGAAATGCCAGCAACTGCTTGCGCGGCTGCTCCTTGGGCACGATGCGGTAGAAAATATTCGGCCGGTCGAAGCTCGACAGGAAGCGCTCGGCGTTCTGCAAATGCAGGCGCTCGACGATTTCTTCACGGGTGCGTTTGTCGGCGGTGGCGGTCAAGGCGATACGCGGTACGTCGGGGAACAATTCCGCCAACTGGCCCAACTGTAAATATTCGCGACGGAAGTCGTGGCCCCATTGCGACACACAGTGGGCTTCGTCGATGGCGAACAATGCGATTTCCAGGCTCTGCAAAAACGCCAGCATGCGCGGCTGCACCAGGCGCTCGGGGGCGAGGTAGAGCATCTTCACTTCACCGCGCTTGATGCGTGCGGCCAGGTCGCGTTGCTGCTCGGCGCTGAGGGTGGAGTTCAACGCCGCGGCGGCGACGCCGAGCTCTTCAAGGGTGGCGACCTGGTCGTCCATCAGCGCGATCAGCGGCGACACCACCACGGCCAGGCCGTTGCGCAACAGCGCCGGCACCTGGAAGCACAGGGATTTGCCGCCGCCGGTAGGCATCAATACCAGGGCGTCGCCGCCATTGGCCACGCGCTCAATGATCGCACCCTGGCGGCCACGAAAACTGTCGTAGCCGAAGATGTCCTTGAGGACGCGTTGAGCCTGCTCGAGCATGTAAAACTCCAAAATGGTGCCGAAATCCCTCTGTACAGGCTGGCCGAAAAAACCCGGCTTCACGGGAAATAATCCGTAAGCGAAGTTTTCACGGGTTGGCGCTTGGCCTGCAGGGGCATCACAAAACGCGGCAGTATACCCGAGCGTTACTGTGCAAAGGGCGCCACCGACGAATTGCGAGCGCTATCTAAAACCTGGCAAATATGCCGTGTGGCTGGCCTGGGCGCTCAAGAAAGCCTAGAATTGCGCATCGTTTATTCCCAAGGTATCCCGTAATGTCCTTCGCTGAGCAACTAACCCGCCTGCAAGCCTTCCTCGACGCCGATGAGCTGCATGACGAGGCGCTGGACTACGTGGCCGCCCACGGCTACCTGACCGCCCTGTCGATCTCTTCCGACATCGTGCCGGACCGTGAGTGGATCGACGCCTTGTTCGCCGAAGAACCGCATTACGCCGATGCCGCCCAGCGCGAAGAAATCGAATCCACCCTGCTGGCCCTCAAAGCCCACATCGGTCGCCAACTGGCCTCCGATGAGGAATTCGAGCTGCCGTGCGACCTGGACCTCGGCGAAGAGCCGGATGACTCCGACCTGCGCGGCTGGTGCATCGGCTTCATGGAAGGCGTGTTCCTGCGCGAAGCCGCCTGGTTTGAGACCGCCGAGGAAGAAGTCAGCGAAATGCTGCTGCCGATCATGGTCGGTTCGGGCCTGTTCGACGACCAGCCGGAGTTTTCCGACATCGCTGCCGATGCCAACCTGA
Source organism: Pseudomonas sp. D47 (assembly GCF_045447305.1). Taxonomy (NCBI): domain Bacteria; kingdom Pseudomonadati; phylum Pseudomonadota; class Gammaproteobacteria; order Pseudomonadales; family Pseudomonadaceae; genus Pseudomonas; species Pseudomonas sp. D47. Next base: position 13,613 of record NZ_JBJGXU010000099.1, read on the forward strand.
TGGATGACATGATCGTACAGATCCCGGAAGCCCTGACTGCGCTGTACCTGCTGTGCAACGCGCCTGACGAAAAACCGGCGATCCTCAAGCCACGCCACCACTGAGTCGTTTGCCCGTGACACCCATGGGCAACCGCTCGCCGCTCCTGCGTTACGCACTCCTGGCCATCGGCTGGCTGAGCGTGGCGCTAGGGGTGATCGGCATTTTCCTACCGGTGTTGCCGACCACACCCTTCCTGCTTCTCGCCGCCGCCTGCTTCGCTCGAAGCTCCCCGCGTTTCTACCACTGGCTGGTGGAACACCCGCGCCTGGGCCCGTGGATCAAAGACTACCTGGACGGCAACGGCATTCCGCTCAAGGGCAAGGTTTATGCAATTGGCTTGATGTGGCTGAGTATTGGCGTCTCCTGCTATCTGGTGCCGCTGCCGTGGGCACGCGGGTTTATGCTGACCAGTGCGGTGCTGGTGACGATCTATATCTTGCGTCAGAAGACCTTGCCACCGAGGTAGCGGTGGAGGCTGAATTCTGCGGGAGCTGGCTTGCCTGCGATCGCATCAACCGGGTGCCACTGATAGACCGCGCTGCTCGCATCGCAGCATAGGTATCTACACATCTTTTTATGGGTTGGG